>JAKJEQ010000077.1 GCA_022705345.1 Planctomycetota bacterium
ATACGGGTTTAAAACGGATCAGAACGGAGGCGACGATGATTCAGACAAGCTGCCTCAGCTTGAATTAAAGAGATTTGCAAACCGTGTTCCCCTGCTTTATCAGCAGAGCGCGTGCGCTATACACAAAGCAGTAGTCGAAACGAACTGGCGAAATTATAATTTGCAGCAGTCACGAGGCGCATTGCCTATGGGACCTGTTGTTCTGATGATCCATATGGCATCTGTATGGGTTCCTTTTACATCTGAAAGCAAAGAAGCGATAGCTCATTACCCTGAGATCATAAAGGAAATCAAGCTTGCGATCCAGGAATGCGGTCGGCAGCTTGGTATGCATTTACGCAAGCAAAAAAGAATAAAGCTGGAAATGGCAAAACGCGGGTACATTGAAACGTACCTGCCTTATATCGGGGAAGCTTTAAAAGAAATACTTACGCTTAAAGACGACCAGGTAAAAACTGTAGTAACCAGATTAAAAGAAGTTCTTGAAAAAACAAGACATATATGAGATATTCATAAAAAAATGGGATTGGCAAAAAAGCAAAAAATTGTAAAATAAAAACTAAACAGTGAAACAAGAGTTGCGGCTGATTTTTCGGCGGCAAGAGAATAAATAATAACTTATATTCAGAGAAAGAAATGCAGGACTTAATTATTTCAATCAGTGGTTTACGCGGTATAGTCGGAGAAAATTTAGACGCATCAGTAGCGCTGCGATACGCTTGCTCGTTTGCGACTTTCCTTAAAAATTCGAAAGGCAAAAAGAAATTAAAAATTGCTGTCGGAACAGATTCGCGTCCGAGCGGCGATATGATCAAATCTGCGGTTATGGCGGGATTGAGCTCTATGGGAGCTGAAGTAATCGATGTCGGGCTTGTAACAACACCCACAGTAGGAATAATGATCAGGGAACTTGTCTGCGACGGCGGACTCGTTATAACGGCTTCTCACAATCCAATCGAGTACAACGGAATAAAATTGCTGACAAGCAAGGGAATCGCACCGCCAATCGGAATGGCACAGAAGGTAAAAGAACTCTATGAAGGCGGCGAATTCAGCGCAGTGTCTTCAGTTGAATGCGGGCGAATTACAGTCGATCACAGCGGAGACGCCAACCATATAAAGAAAATCCTTGAATGCGTTAAGCGCAACCAGATTGCACCGCAGAGATTCAGGGTTGTTCTGGACAGCGTAAACGGCACCGGCGGGAGGCCGACTAAAAGGCTTCTTTCGATATACGGCTGCCGAATTACAGCACTGAACGATAAACCGACAGGGATGTTCGCGCATAACCCGGAACCTCGTGAGGAAAACCTTGCCTCGTTGTGCGATGCGGTGAAAAAACTCGGATCCGATATCGGTTTTGCGCAGGACCCAGATGCAGACAGACTTGCGGTAGTTGATGAGAACGGAAGATATATCGGCGAAGAATATACTCTTGCTCTTGCGGCGAAAAATATATTAGCCCATCAAAAAGGAACTGTCGTAACGAATCTTTCTACATCTCGAATGATAGACGATATCGCCAGAGAAGCGGGATGCGACGTGATCCGGACGCCTGTTGGCGAGGCAAACGTTGCACAGACAATGCTGAAAGTCAACAGCCCGATCGGGGGCGAAGGCAACGGCGGAGTCATCGATTTAAGAGTAGGGCCTATTCGGGACAGTCTAATAGGAATTGCACTGATTCTGCAGCTTTGCGCTGTAACAGGGAAAAGAGTAAGTGAACTTGTCGCTGAAATACCCGCTTATGAAATGAACAAAGAAAAATTCAACGCCGATAAGAAACAGGCTGATAAAATATTAACACAGGCGAAGAAGGCTTTCAAGAAAGCAGAAATAAACGAAAGCGACGGGTGCAGGTTCGATTTCGAAGAAGGCTGGATGCATCTACGTACGAGCAATACAGAACCTGTTATCAGGCTTATTTCCGAGTTCAAAAAAGGCGCTGATTCCGCTAAATATGTAGAAAAGATCAGAGCAATAATCGAAAAAGCTACAGGATAAAAAACAAATGCCACCGCATGTGAAAGAGACACAGGCGTTCGAGCAAATATTACGAATAACATGGTTAGGAATAACCATAAATGTTATCCTTGTGGCGATTAAACTAACGACAGGTATGCTTGTTTCATCGATGTCGCTGATAGCGGACGGTTTTCATTCAGTGTCCGATCTGATTAGCGATTTCGCCGTGATCCTTGGGGTCAAGATCAGCAGGAAAGAGCCGGACGAGAAACATCCTTACGGTCACGGCTGGGCAGAAAACTTTATAACATTTTTCACGGCTGTCCCCCTTGCTGCGGCAGGCGGGTATATGGTGATAAAGGCTATCAACAGCATAGCAAGGCAGGAAATAACAAAAATCGGATTTCCGGTGCTCGGAGTTGCCCTAATCGCCATTATTCTTAAAGAGTTTACGTTCAAAATAACCAAAAAAGCGGCAGTACAGCTAAGCAGTTCTATGCTTTACGCCAACGCATGGGACCATCGTTCAGACGCGTTAAGCTCGCTGGCGGTTGCAATCGGCGCGATCGCATCTATGTTCAGCATCCGTTGGCGACTATAGTCGTCGGCGTAATGGTTGTTTATGTCGCATTGAAAATTCTTTTCGACTCAATTAACCAATTTACCGCCAGAGCAGTCAATGATGAAACGGCCGAGCAGATAAAGCGAATAATCTTATCGCAAAAACAAATTCAGGGCTGGCATAAATTGCGAACAAGAATTGTCGGCAGAGAATTATTTATGGATTTGCATATTGTTGTCGATCCTTCCCTGAATATTACCGAAGCACATGATATTTCTGAAATACTCGAAGAAGAACTGCACAAGCAGATAAACCAGCCTGTTAACATCATAATCCATATCGAACCCAACACGTCTATATAACTTTAAATGCAGCGGAGGCGTTAAGAAAGTAGAGCCAGCCGGAAACATTTTTTGTGTTGAGAATGTCTGTAACGGCGCGGCAATACCATTTCAGCTGGCGAGCGTAATTTTTTGCTCTTTCAGGGATTTCTGGCTGATTTATTCTGTCGGTTTTGAAATCGATAATTATAGTGCCCTGGGCAGTTGTCACGAGCAAATCTATGATTCCCTGTATAATAATTTTTTCCTGCTCGATGTCTTTCGAATCGGGATACAATTCGGAGGCAGAAACTGCATAGGTGAAAGGCCATTCGCGTACAACTGAATTTTTATAGTTTAAAAGAACCCTTCCTAAATCACTATCGAAAAATCCGACAATAGACGAGATATTAATTTTTTGTGATATTTCTTCAGTTATACAGCCGATTCTTATCAGTTCGTCAATTTTTAGCTCGACCGCGTCCCGGGTGACGGGCTTTCGCAGGTCGATATTTTTGATAACAAGATGAGTCGCAGTACCGACTACAAGGCTGCCGGTTTTGTCTGCGTTTCGTTCGAAAGATTGAAACAGAAAATCACAATTAGGTTCGGCATATTCATTTTCACTATGCATAATCGAAGTTACGGATTGCTTTGCTTTGATAAAGGCGCAATTACTGAACGCGTATTGCCAGTTTAAGTTATTCGAAACCATATCTAAAAGAGCTTTATCGGCGACAGGGGTTTTAATGATTTCGTATCGGCTGGGAGGACATCTTTTTAGCAATTCGTTTTCAAGTCGGGAAATTTCATTCCCGGTATATATCTTCAAATCAAACAGCGTGTTCTCTTTGCATAGATCTACAGGCGGCAGATTGAAGGCTTGATTCATTTTTTTATATGATGACAGCGAAAGCAATATCCAATCAAGTTCGCATTTTGCATCTTCAATCATCCACGCGGGCAATTGAGGCGTATCGCATAAAGCCGCACCGGTAAGCAGATTTACGCAGTTGGACATGCCCGCAGCGCCTGAAATGATCAGTTTATCCTTTGCCCTTGTGAAAGCGACATATAAAATTCTCATTTCTTCAGAGATGTTTCTCTTTGCCTGGTTTTCACGAATAATCTGCCATGTCAAAGTCGATAATTTCGAAGTGTTTGAGTCATCGATAATCTTCAGTCCGAGCGTATCCTTGTCACTGACGGCACAGTCGGAGGCGTTGAATCCGCCCCTGAATTCCCTGTTCGTTTCTACTAGAAAGACGATAGGGAATTCAAGCCCCTTGCTCTTATGAATACTCATGACCCTTACAGCGTCCGAAGCACAGGCATCGGGTTCCGCAGGCGCCCAGTCGCCGCCGAGATCAAGAAGCTTTTGAAGGAAATCGACAAACCGCGAAAGGGAGACGACACCGAAACTGGAGGTAAAATTCTCAAATTGGATTGCTCGCTGATGCAGTTTAAGCAGATTCGATCGGCGCTGCGAACCGCCGGGCATCGCGGTTACAAAGGCAAGATAGTCAGTTTGAGAATATATGTGCCAGATAAGATCGGCAAGAGACGACCCACGCGCCAGAGTACGCCAACAATCCAAAGTGCGCAAATTTTCGGCGATATCACTTTGCGGATTGTTCAGGGCATACGATTCGAGCAGTGAATAAAAATCTTTATGATGGCTATCCAACAATTTTATTTGTGCAAGACGTGATTCGGAAATTCCAAATAAGGGGCTTCTTAAAACCGCGGCGAGGGGAATATCCTGGCGGGGATTATCCAGCACCCGCAAAAGCGAAAGCATATCGCTGATTTCCGTGGCAGCGAAATAACCTGATGAACTGTCGCTGATTACAGGGATATTAGCAAGCCGAAGCACCTGAACATAATTGCCTGCCCTTTGTTCAAACGCTCTTGTCAAAATTACAATGTCGCTGTATTTGCATGGCCTTTCAGAATTTAGGTTTTTATCGTAAATTTTAAACCTCTCTATCTCAACCAGTTCTTTTATACGCCGGGCAACGGTTAATGCTCTTCGATTTATTGCATCAGCGGAGACAGGCGATTGCCTGGTTTCGGTATTGTCATTTTGCGAGTCTTCATCAACGATAACCAGCTCGACATCCGGAATAGACGAAGCATCCGTTTCCTTGAACGGTTTTAAAGCAGCTTTTTCATCGTAATCGACAGCAGCGACAGATTCGACCATAATTTTTGAAAAGACTTCATTAACAAAATTAAGTATCCCCGGCCTTGAGCGGAAATTCTCATTTAGATCAACGCGCGATTTGGAATGATTATCACAATCGCCCTTCAATCGCTGTACAAACAGGCCGCAATCAGCTCCCCGCCAGGCATAGATGCTCTGTTTAACGTCTCCAACGACGAAAACTTTGGCGCTGCCTGAAAGCAGGTCTATGATTTTCTGCTGAACAGGATTTATGTCCTGGTATTCGTCAACGAAAATATATTTATATTTGTTTTGGAGCATCAAAGCTATGTCGGAAGGTTTGCCGCAATCAACATCGCCGTTTTCGGAAAGCAGGATAAGCATAAAGCGTTCAAGATCAGCAAAATCGGCGGCTCCGAGCGACTGTTTCGCTTTTTGATATCCCTGATCGAATCTTTTAACGAGTTCTACAAGCATTTTGACCTGAACAGAGCAGCTTGAGGCAATTAAACGTTGGTAATCCGGATTCAATATCGCAAGCGACGAAAGATTTTTGAAATCCTTAATAGCCCTGATCGCAGGCCCCAAGACAAGCCCTCTTGTTTCCGGGTTACAGTCTTTGGGCCGGTTCTTCCACTTGTATCCTTCGAAGCTGTTCAAAATTTCATTGAAAGATTTCAAATTGTTGTTTTCAAGCAAATCTATACCGAGCAGGACCGGTGCAAAGCATTCGCTCTGAATCTGGTCTTTCCAATGGCCTGCGGTTATCTTGTCGTCTAATTTTAAAGACCATTCGAACCGCTGTTTCATTGTTTTAAGTTTGTCGAGAACAATTTGCTTCTGCTTGGCCGCTGCCTGGGAAGAAACATTTGAAACTGCTTCATTCATAGCGACCGCCCTGTCGTACCAGCTTTGACGCGATATAACCGTATCGAGAAAATCGCTTAATTCTATAACAGCGTTGAGAAAATTATTTTGTTGATTTGAAACAGCCCTGCCATTAAGCAGCTGATGCATTCCCTGGGGGATGTCTTCCCATGCCTGTTCAGTTATCTGCTGCAGAACTTCAGCTTTTATCAATGTGCTTTCGTCGGAATCCATAACACGAAACGCAGGGTCAAGACCGAGTCGATGAAAATTCTGGCTGATGATGCGTTTGCAAAATGAATGAATAGTACTAATGTCCGCGCTGTCGAGCATGAGAAGCTGTTTTCGGAGATGCATATCTTTGGTTTGCTGAGCGGCCTGTTTTAAATTTTTTGCTATTCTCAACTTCATCTCTCCAGCGGCCGCATCGGTGAAAGTCAAAACCAGAATTTCGGAAATGTCCGGACACAAATCTTTAGCGCCGAGTATCCGCACAGCCCTTTGCGAAAGCACGGTGGTTTTGCCGGTGCCTGCAGATGCCGCAACGGTTATGTCAGGGCTTTGAGATTCTATTGCCTGTTTTTGTCCATGTGTCCAGTTCATTAAGACATCTCGAAAAATTCTGTTTTTGAAATTTTCTTTATTTCAGTGTATTGGTTTATCTGCCAGTCGAACCTGCAGAAAGGTTTAGCAATGCAATTAGTACAAGCAATTGTTTTTTCGAACTTGTAAGGCTTGATGTCGATCTCGCCATTTAGAATCCTGCCGCCCAGGTCTTTGAGTTTATTTTCGGCGAAAGTCAACATAGAGTCAAAATGATCATCCCGGAGCAATGAGCTGGATTCATAAACTCCGAACTGTCTGTCTTTTTGGGTTATTCTGAAACAGTAATATGCGCTTGAGCCCTTCTGAACTTCACCGTCGATATAGTTGAAGAAATTACCATTGAAGACACCTCGCGGTTTCCTTCTTATTTTGCCGGCGTTGGTTTCGGTTTCGTCTAAATCCGCAGAGGTCGGCGAAACCTGGACCTGGAAATAAAAAGCTCCGAGCGGAAGAAGATTTCTATTGGAACCGATATTTTTATTTCTAATCGCAAGCAAATAGATAGGAAGCTGTAAGTCAAGCCCTTGGCTGAAAAGCGACCAGTTAATAGAAGTTTGCGATGTTTTATAATCCACAACAAGGCAATAGCAGTCTCCGTTGTTTGAGAATATATCAACCCTGTCAATTTTACCTTCGACAATGATTTTTTTGCCGTCATCAAGATTCAATTCTACAGGAGGCAAAGCTGATTTGCTTCCAAAACCGATTTCGGAAGCCATTTGATTGAACTCTCCGGCGCGGGCAATCTCTGAAAATTCAAGAATCGCATCTTTGATCATTTCGACCGAGGAGAGAATAATAAAGCTGTTGTGCCTGGTTCTGTTTTTGAAACTTCTCAGGAAATTATCTTCGGCGAGCAATTTTTCGACCGCATTATCTGTCAGTTCCAGAAGCAGGTCTTTGGGCGCGGCGGCAAAAGTCAGGTTTCTGCTTTTTAAAGTGCTGAACAGGATTTCGAGAATTTTGTGGAAGAACAGACCCCTGCTGAAAGGCTCAAGCTCAAAGATTCGCCTTTCTTTTAATTTTAGCATATGTTCGGTAAAATGCTTAAATGGGCAGCTTGCGAAAGATTTAAGCCTTGTAGCGCTTGTAATCAAAATATCATCGGCAGGAGGAGATTCTAATTTTGCAGTATTATTATACTCGATCCCGATCTTGACTTTCGATAAATCGAATTTTTCACAAGCTTCATCAAGAAGCCATTTACACTTTGCGTCTGTCGCATCGAGTTGGGTGAAATTATCTCTGCCAAGCCGCGCGGCAAGCAGCGATGTCAAATCTGAAACACTGTATAGATTTTCAAAATCATTACTGCCGAAATATTTCTCTTCGTTAAGGTCGTTAAAAAGGGTTTTCAAATGCTCGATAAGAAAACTGGGCTGTACGTCGGATCCCTTCTCGTCAGCTAACGGATAAGTGATATTCAATAATTCCGCAGGCCGGGTAAATGCGATATAAGCAAGATAGCGGCGTTCCATAAGCTGAGATGAGCCGCTGCGGGCAAGTTCAAAACCGGCTTCGGCTGTCGTTTTGCGGTCGCTGTCTGTTAAAATATTATCGTAGCTGACAGGAATAGGAAACTGCTTCTGCGATGCCCCTATCAAAAAGACCGCTTTCAAATCTGGATGCCTGCTTCTTTCTATTGAGCCGACAAGAACCTGGTCCAGCGCAGGCGGGATTAACGCAATGGTTATGTGCGCAAACATCGAAGAAATTATCGAGACATACTGGTCGACTTTGAGGCCGCTGTTTTTAAAAATGAAAACGAAATCATCCATCAGTTGAGTAAACTCTGAGAAAAACTGCTGATGTAACTGGGCTTCGTCGAGCCTTTTGCTGTCAAACGCTTTTTTTGTCAACTCGGTCAATTGCTGACGCAGTTTAACATTATCGAGAAATTCAAAAATGGCGTTACAGAAGTCCCCGGCGGTTAACTGATTACCGCTTTGCAGAAAGGTTCTCAACTGTAATACATCGTTTGTCGCTTTTAAGCGAATTTCGTTGATTATTTCATTATCAAAATTATCGTCTTTCGGCGCAAAATCCCATTTATCTTTCGCAAGCCAGTCTTTACCCTGAACGCCAAAAGCAAGACAGTAATTTTCAAGCAGATCGGCCTCTGCCCTGCTTAGGGGTGCAAGATCGGTTTTCAAATAATTGATGACATCGGCAGTTGTAAACCTGTCAGTCGCGATTCTAAGCGCGCTCGTGATGAGCTCAACGGCCGGATACTGCTGCAAATCTCTTCTTCTATCGATAAAAAACGGAATATGAAAATCGTTGAAAACAGCATGAATAAAATGCCTGTACTGATCCATATCGGACGCGATCACGGCAATATCCCGCCATCTGTAATTTTTCTCCCTGACAAGTGCGCAAATCCTGCGAGCGACATAATCCACTTCAAGCCTGGTTTTGGCGCATGCGGTAATTTTAATATTATCATCGCAGGAAATTTGCCCAACCTGCTCCAAATTAAATATATTTTTTTCGAGATGAGCTATCGCTTTGCAATTTTGAAAACGGTTCTGCTTGGAAAGAATCAGCGGCTTGTCAATTTGCAGATTTAAAGATTTAACAAATAAAAGCAAATCGCTGTATGTTTTCGCGGTCGGCTCGAAAATACCGGCATAATCATTTTCCAGCGCCGCCGGATCAAGGCACAGCGCAATTTTAGCCGATGAGGATACTTTCAAAAGTTCGCCGAGCATGAGCAGTTCCGAAGTTGTGAACCCCGCGAAACCATCGACCCACAATGAGCAGCCTTTTAAAAAATCATTTTGAGATACCGAATCTTTGGCAAGATTAAGCTGATTATCGCTGTTGATAAAATTTCCCTCAACAAAGGTCAGATACTGTTTATATATCAGGTTTATATCCGAAAGTTTTCCGCAGGTCAGTTCGGATTTGCCTTTGAGCTGGTTTATAAGCGTTTCGACATTTTCTGGCGATTTGCCGTATTTCTGAAGTTCTGAAATCGTTTGCGCAATCGAAACAGCCGTTCCCTGCCTTTGCGCAGCCGAAGAAAAAATTGAAAGTTTGTCTGCGTTCTCGCAAAGCAGCCGGTGAACAATCATATCTCTTGCCTGCGAGGTAAGAGGACGGGCGGCAAGATTTTTGCCGAAAATCATATAACAGAGCCGCTGAAAAGAAAGAACGTGCAGCCTGCTATAGCCTTTTACTCTATTATCAGCGAGAATTGCCCGTTCAGCCTGGTATGTCGCCTGCTCAGGCACAAGAAAAACAAGATTCCGTTCGCTTTTGTCATTTAACAGACTTTCTATGATCTGCTTTATACAAAGCGTCGTCTTTCCCGTCCCGCTTCTGCCTAATATAAATTGAATCATTTTTTTAAACGCAAATCCGCCTGAAGCGGACAAGTTGCGCTGATTTCACTGAAAAAATAAAAAAGATAAAAAATCAATACCTATAATTTACTTAAACTGACCGATTTTGATAATGATATTTATATAACTCATTATTTAATAAATGATAACACACATTATAATTTATGGTTTGAGATTGCTTCGTCGTCCAGAAACGGGACT
>JAKJEQ010000078.1:0-9653 GCA_022705345.1 Planctomycetota bacterium
AGAGCCGTTCTACTCTGCAATGATGATGTCATTCGCTCAGAACATATGCCTCCTTCATTGCAAATTATTAAAAAAAGCGAATCAGCTTCGAACCGTTCGCTTTCAGAAATAATTGAGAACAAAGAAAAAGAGCTGATCATCGACGCTCTTAAAAAATTTAACGGCCAGCAAAGAAGAGCCGCTAAGGAACTCGGTTTAACAGAAAGAATCCTCGGCTACAAAATAAAAAAATACGGCATATTCCCAAAACTGCTTTCCTAAAGATTCAAATATGTAGCACACAAATTCAATATCTACATTTTTGTGTTTTTTTAGTTTTCTGTAAAACTTTACTATCCTCAATGTAAATCCGCTTGTTACATAGACTTACCTTTCGCATCTCTAATTCTTGCCTCGTGGCACGACAATTGCTTATTGAAACAGCATTGTTTTGGTTTCAAATTTAAAATGGATTTTATGGAGACAAGAAAATGAAGCGGGCATTGATTATGTTTTTGTTTTCAATTTCTTCAGCCGCTTTGGCTCAAGACGAAAACAAAATTGGTTTTACATTAACTGGCGATTTTTACAGCAAGTATGTCTGGAGAGGTCAATTGCTGAACGATGATTTCGTTTTCCAACCGAACGTGACAGCTTCTTACAAAGAATTCTCGCTCAATGCCTGGGGCAACATGGGATTAACAGATTACAACAAAGGCCTCGGTTACGACAGCGGTGAATTCACAGAATACGATTTCACTTTAAGCTATAGCGGAAAATTCAACCCTGATGGAAAGCTTGGCTACACGGTTGGCGTTATACACTATCAGTTCCCGAGTTCTTTTTTGGACACCACGGAAATATTCTGGGGACTTACGTTTGATACTTTCCTGAATCCGTACGTCACAGTATATCATGATATTGATGAAGCAGGCGGCGGGATTTATGCCAACACCGGCATATCTCACACTTTCGAAAAAGTCATCAATATAAGCAATAACATTTCGGCGGATCTCGTACTCGCAGCAAGCATAGGCTGGGGAAATGCCGAATACAATGAATGGTATTGGGGCGCTCAGTCAGCCGACAGCAGGTTAAATGATTTAGTATTAAAAGCTGCGCTGCCGTTTTCACTGCCTGGCGACTGGTCGATTGCGCCGAGTATAAGCTTTATCACTCTGGTTGACGGCAATCTTCGCGATGCAGACACTTATGCAACAAACAGCGATTACTTCGTAGCAGGCATTAGTATTTCAAAATCGTTTTAAATTATTCAAGCTGACCGATTCAGCGGTTGAGATTGCCATGGTTGTCTGCGGACAGCCTCGCAATGACATACAAATGCCATTTTTGTCATTGCGAGAAGTCCCGTTTCGGGACGACGAAGCAATCTCAAACCATAAAATTATAATTTGAGTTAAATTAGTAACTTTTTTTAAGGATAATTCAGATGGAAGCAAAAATAATGGTTGACACTATGTGGGTTCTTATCACCGCAATGTTGGTATTTTTTATGAACCTTGGCTTCGCCGCTGTTGAATCGGGTTTTGCGCGTGCTAAAAACTGCGCTAATATTATGTCAAAAAATTTCGTTGTTTTCGCAGTTTCTTCTCTTGGATTTCTTATTTTCGGCTGGGGACTGATGTTTGGTGACGGCAGCGGACTTATAGGTTTAAAAGGATTGTTCTTTGTCGGCGGCCCCGATAATTCCCCTGCCACAGGAGATGCATATCAGGGCGTTTATTCGGCAATATCATGGACGGGAGTGCCGCTCTGGGCGAAATTCTTTTTCCAATTGGTTTTCTGCGGAACTGCAGCTACGATCGTCTCCGGCGCTGTTGCCGAACGCATCAAATATATTGCCTTCATAATGTTTTCGTTTGTAATGGCAATGCTTATTTATCCCGTCATCGGTCACTGGATTTGGGGAGGCGGATGGCTTTCCAAAATAGGAATGTTCGACTTTGCGGGTTCGACAGTCGTACACAGTGTCGGCGGCTGGGCGGCACTTGCCGGCGTAATTATGCTCGGCCCGCGTATTGGAAAATACGATAACGGACATATAAAGGCTATTCCGGGCCATAACCTTTCGCTGGCAACTGTAGGAACTTTCATCCTTTGGTTCGGATGGTTCGGTTTCAATCCTGGTTCTACAATGGCCGCTGACCCCGGTGCAATCGCGCACGTTGCAGTCACAACAAACACCGCCGCCGCGGCAGCTATCATGAGCGCAACTCTCACGTGCTGGCTGCTGATTGGAAAACCGGATTTGGGAATGACATTAAATGGATGCCTTGCCGGTTTAGTCGCTATTACAGCTCCATGTGCATTCGTCAGTGTCGGCGCAGCGTTTTTTATCGGTTTGATCGCGGGTGTTTTAGTTGTAATGTCAGTTATGATGTTTGACCGGATTCATCTCGACGACCCTGTCGGCGCATTATCTGTACATCTTGTCAATGGAGTTTTCGGAACGATTTGCGTTGGTCTTTTCGCACAGGACAAAATCACCGGAAGCGCAACAGGAAACGGCCTTTTCTACGGCGGCGGACTCAAACTGCTTGGTATTCAGCTTGCCGGTGTAGTTTCTGTTGCGGCATTCGTCTTCATTGCCGCATTATTAACATGGGCTGTTCTCAAGTCGTTTATGGGTATTCGGGTTTCTCGACAAGAAGAACTGCGGGGACTGGACATTGGAGAACATGGAAACGAAGCTTATGCAGGCTTCCAGGTCTTTACTACTGAATAATGAAATCTCAAAACCAATTTTCGGAGTCAAAAAATGAAACTTATAATAGCATATATACAACCGCATAAACTTAACGATGTGAAACAATCTTTGTACAAAGCCGAGGTTTATAAAGTTTCAGTAACAAACTCGCTCGGCTGCGGCCAGCAAAAAGGCTACCATGAATCTTATCGCGGCGTTCCGATAGAAGTTAACCTTTTAAAGAAAGTACGTCTGGAAATCGCCGTTAACGAAGGCTTTGTAGAAAAAACTATAAATGCAATCATCGAAGGCGCTCGAACCGAGCAGATAGGAGATGGAAAAATTTTCGTTCTCGACCTGCCGGAATGCATCAGGATTCGTACTGGTGAAAGAGGAAATGAGGCTATCGGGTAATTTCGAAATGGACATATTTGTATGTTTGAATACAATTCTGTAAAAAATACATATATGTAGATAATCTCAAAAAAAATTACATTTTTGTAATAATTAAAAAATAAGTTTGATTAACGCTGGTTTATATAATATCTTATATAGTAAGTAGATACGAAAATATCACACACCTGTATTATGCTTGGTATGCAAATTGCTATTTAAGTTATTAGGACTAAATTTTTTATTAGGAGTATTAAATAAATGAGTACTGAATGTGAATCGGTAACGGCTCTGTTCGGCAAAAATGTTTTCAATGACGTTGTCATGAGAGAGCGTCTTCCGAAGAACGTTTACAGGGAATTTAAAAAAGTCATCTCCGAAGGCAGGTTCCTCGATATGACTCTTGCCAACGTTGTCGCAAACGCAATGAAGGATTGGGCGATTGAAAAAGGGGCTACGCACTTTTGCCACTGGTTCCAGCCAATGACGGGACTCACTGCCGAAAAACACGACTCGTTTATTTCTCCTACACCCGAAGGAACTACGATTATGGAGTTCAGCGGCAAAGAACTGATTCAGGGTGAACCTGACGCTTCGAGTTTTCCATCCGGAGGTTTGAGAGCGACTTTTGAGGCACGAGGCTATACAGCGTGGGATTATACAAGCCCGGTTTTCATAAAAGAGACAGGCAAAAACATCACGCTCTTTATTCCGTGCGCGTTCTGTTCCTACAATGCAGAAGCCCTCGACAAAAAGACTCCCCTGCTGCGTTCGATGGACGCCTTGAATAAACAGGCTATGCGAGTATTGAAAATTTTGGGAAATAATACTTCAAAAACCGTAGACGCTACTTTAGGCGCGGAACAAGAGTATTTCCTCGTCGATAAAAAATGGTATGACAAACGTCTCGACCTTATGCTCACCGGGAGAACTCTTTTCGGCGCTCCTACGCCTCGCGGGCAGGAATTGAGCGATCATTATTTCGGCGCTCTGCACGAAAGAATCGCTTCGTATATGCACGATGTAAATTTTGAACTTTGGAAACTCGGCGTTTCGGCGAAAACGCAGCATAACGAAGTTTCGCCCGCTCAATACGAGCTTGCGCCGGTTTTCGGAACTGTAAATGTCGCGACAGACCACAATCAGCTTGTAATGGAAACGCTGCAAAAAATCGCGTTGCGGCACGGTCTTGTCTGTCTTCTCTATGAAAAACCATTCAGAGGCGTTAACGGTTCGGGAAAACATAATAACTGGAGCATGGTTACAGATGACGGAATCAACTTGCTCGAACCCGGGAACACTCCGCACGATAACATGGTATTCCTCGTTATGCTATGTGCAGTTATCAAAGGAGTCGATAGATATGCAAAGCTGCTTCGCGCAAGCGTAGCCGCCCCAGGCAACGACCACAGGCTCGGCGCGCACGAAGCTCCGCCTGCGATAGTGTCGGTTTTTCTCGGCGATCAATTGACAGATATTGTTGAACAGCTCGCTGCCGGCGGCGCCAAAAACTCAAAAGCCAACGGGCAGTTGAAACTTGGGGTTTCTTCTCTGCCGCAATTGCCAAAAGACAGCACTGACAGAAACAGAACTTCGCCCTTTGCCTTTACAGGAAACAAATTCGAGTTTCGTATGGTCGGCTCAAGTCAATCAACTTCCGGCCCGATGTTCGTTCTTAATACTATTGTCGCACAATCGCTTATGGAAATCGCAGATGAACTCGAGAAGAGTGATAACGTTAAAGCTGCGGCTCAAAAAATTCTGACTAAGATTGCCAAAGAGCACAGCAGGATCATCTTTAACGGCGATAACTACACCGAACAATGGGTGAAGGAAGCCGAAAAAAGAGGATTGCCGAATATTAAATCGATGGTTGATTCGCTTAAAACTCTTATGGAAGATGAAAACGTTAAGCTGTTTACAACCCATAAAGTGCTCAGCAAGGCGGAATTAAAGGCAAGAACCGAAATTCTGCTTGAGGCTTACAGTACGACAATTTGCATCGAAGGCAAAACCGCTTTAAATATGGCTCAAAGACAAATTTTGCCGGTTGCGATCGAATATGCGTCTGTACTTGGCAAATCCATCGAACGCATCAGCGATGCAGGCTGCAATCCTGAAACAGAAAAGAAGATTTTGAATAAAGCCTGCGGCCTGATTACCGATCTCAACAACGGTATTGAGGAGTTGAAAAAAATACTCGCAGAAGTATGCGATGTTGACAACACCGCAAACAAAGCTGAAAAATGCAGAGATAAAGTTGTCACCTCGATTAATACTGTCAGGAAATTCGCTGACGAGATCGAGATGATAGTCGACGCGAAAATGTGGCCGCTGCCTACGTACGCAGAAATGTTGTTTGTAAAATAAACTGTTTATCTTATAAAAAAATCTGTTTGAATCGGCCGATTTCATGTAAATCGGCCGTTTTTTGGACATAGTTTCAAGAAAAGTTTGAAATGGCTAAAGCACAAAAAGATTTTGGACTCTATGAAGTAAAAACCGAGCATGATGCCTGCGGGATCGGCGCAGTAGTTAACATCTCCGGCAAAGCCGAACATTCCATCATTGAATATGGAAAAGAAATTCTCATTAATCTTCATCACCGCGGAGCAGCCGGTGCTGATGAAACTACCGGCGATGGTGCCGGAATATTATTGCAGGTTCCTCACGAGTTTTTTTTTGCCCACGCTGAAAAACTTAACATAGAACTCCCCGCTCCCGGCAAGTATGCTGTCGCGATGGTATTCTCGCCGAAAGACGAACATCTTCGCGAAAAATGTCTGGCTGTTCTCAAGCAGTCCTTAGAACTCCACGCTATGAAAATTCTCTGCATAAGAGCCGTGCCGACTAATCCCGGCTGCCTTGGCAAAATCGCTCTTGAAGCAGAACCGCACATAAGCCAGGTTTTCATCGACGGCTGCGGTTTGACAGACGCAGATTTCGAGCGAAAACTTTTCCTTGCGCGCAGAAGAACAGAAAAACAGGTCCGAGAAAGTCTCGGCGACGATGCGTTTGATTTTTACATCTGTTCTATGAGCTCAAAAACAATCTGCTACAAAGGAATGTTCATGGCCTGGCAGTTGGCCGCCTACTATCCCGACCTCTCCGATGAAACAATAAAAAGTGCACTGGCAATCGTCCATCAGCGCTACAGTACGAACACATTCCCGAACTGGCGTCTAGCGCAGCCTTTCCGCTGCATCGCTCATAACGGCGAGATCAATACGCTCAGCGGCAACAAAAACAACATGGCCGCACGCGAGTACAAAATGTCGTCACCTCTTTTCGGCGAATATATGAACGATTGCTTGCCCGTTCTGGGCCCGGACGGCAGCGACTCCGCATGTTTCGATAATTCACTCGAATTGCTCGTTCAGGCTGGACGCTCCATGCCCGGCGCTATAATGATGATGATTCCCGAAGCCTTTGGCGCAAAGTACCATATCAGCACAGACAAACGCGCTTTTTATGAATATCATTCTTCGTTTATGGAACCATGGGACGGCCCTGCCGCGATGGTCTTCACTGATGGCCAAATCATCGGCGGAACACTCGACCGTAACGGCCTCCGGCCATGTCGATACATAGTTACAACAGACGGCCTTGCAATTCTGGCAAGCGAGGCAGGCGTAGTGGAATTTCCACCTGACAGAATCCAGAAGAAAGGCCGGCTTCAGCCCGGTCACATGTTTCTGGTTGACACAACCGAAGGCCGCATAGTCACCGACAACGAAATAAAAAGCAAAATCTCTCGCCAGAAACCATATCGCCGCTGGCTCGACGAGAATCGAATCGAACTCCGAGGCCTCTTCGATAGCCCGAAACTCGTCGAAAGCAATCGCCAAACTATTTACCAGCGTTTGCGAATGTTCGGCTTCAATCGTGAAGAATTGAGAATGGTATTAAAACCCATGGGTCTAAACGGTCAGGAACCCGTCGGCTCTATGGGCAACGATGCCGCCCTTGCCGTTTTAAGCAATCAATCGAAATTGCTATTCAATTATTTCAAACAACTGTTCGCACAGGTTACAAATCCTCCGATTGACCCGCTGCGGGAAGGTCTTGTTATGAGCCTGATGGCTTTTACGGGCAAAAAATTGAATCTGCTCGATGAAACTCCTCAGCATTGCCGCCAGTTGAAATTGCCGCACCCGATTTTAACAAACGAAGATATTACTCGTTTACGTTCGGTGCATCGCGACGATTTCAAAATCGTCACTATTTCCGCATTGTTCGAAGCGCAAACAGATAATCCCGGCGCAAGCCTGCGCGCGGGAATCGACAAACTCGTCAACAACGCTGTCGCCGCGGTAAAAGACGGCTCGTCTTTGTTAATCATCAGCGACCACGAAGCATCCGCTGAATTTGCCGCGATTCCGTCTCTGCTTGCTACTGCCGCAGTCCACAACGGTCTGCTTAAAGCCGGCCTTCGTGCCGACTCCGGTATCATCGTCGAAAGCGGCGAACCTCGCGAAGTCATGCACTTTTGCCTGCTCTGCGGTTACGGCGCAAACGCGATCAATCCGTACCTCGCATTTGAATGCCTCGATGAATTACAGCGGCAAGGCGAACTCCCCGGCCAAATGGAACCCGTTCAAATCGCGGATAACTATATCGCCGCAATCAAAAAAGGTATTCTCAAAACGATGAGCAAAATGGGAATTTCGACACTGCGAAGCTACCAAACCGCAGGCCTGTTCGAGGCCATCGGCTTGAACAAAAAATTTGTTGACGAATTTTTCACAAACACAAGTTCCCGAATCCACGGCATCGGCCTCGACGAGATCGCAAAGGAAACTCTGATTCGTCACAAAGACGCGTTCACTCCACGTTCGGTTGACGATTTGGAATTAGAATTCGGCGGCGAATATCATTACAGATTAAAGGGCGAAGAGCACCTCTGGAACCCAACTACGATTTCGCGACTTCAGCACGCCGTTCGCAACAATGACCAGAAAGCCTATGACGATTTCTCCGCCGCTGTAAACAACCAGGATAAAAAACTTTGTACCCTTCGCGGGCTTTTTGAGTTTCAAAATGCAAAACCGATCTCAATAGACCAGGTCCAGCCCGCAAGCGAAATCGTAAAACGTTTCTGCACCGGCGCAATGAGTCACGGCTCTATCAGCAAAGAAGCCCACGAATGCATGGCCGCGGCGATGAACAAAATCGGAGGTATGAGCAACACCGGCGAAGGAGGTGAAGACGAGCAGCGATACATCGAAAAACCCGGCAGCGTCTCTCTTAACTGCCAAATCAAACAGATCGCAAGCGGACGCTTCGGCGTTACTATCAATTATCTCGCGAACGCAACCGAGCTTCAGATCAAAATGGCGCAAGGTGCAAAACCCGGCGAAGGAGGCCAGCTCCCCGGCCACAAAGTCACCGAAGAAATCGCCAGGCTTCGCTACTCTACCCCCGGCGTAACTTTAATTTCTCCTCCGCCGCATCACGATATTTACTCCATCGAAGATCTCGCGCAGTTAATATACGATTTAAAATGCAGCAACCCCGGTGTAAGGGTCTCTGTCAAACTCGTCGCTGAAGTCGGCGTCGGCACTATCGCCGCAGGCGTTGCAAAAGGAAACGCCGATGAAGTTTTAATCAGCGGTCACGATGGCGGAACCGGCGCAAGCCCGCTCAGTTCCATTAAACATACCGGCTGCCCGTGGGAACTTGGCGTCGCCGAAACTCAACAGGTATTAGTTCAGAACAATCTCCGCGGCAGAATCACACTGCAAACTGACGGCCAGTTGAAAACCGGCAGAGACGTCGTCATCGCGGCGCTTCTCGGCGCAGAACGTTTCGGTTTCGGCACCGCCGCTCTTGTTACTATGGGCTGCACGCTGCTTCGCAAATGTCACGAAGGAGCATGCACTTTCGGAATCGCGACACAAGACCCCGAACTGCGCAAACGTTTCGCCGGGAAACCGGAGCATCTCGAAACTTATATGTTTTTCGTCGCAAAAGAAGTCCGCCGAATAATGGCACAGCTTGGCTTCGAAAAATTCGAAGATTTGATTGGCAAAGTTGAATATCTCTCCACGCAAAAAGCGATTACGCATTATAAAGCCAGGGGTCTGGATTTCTCGGCTCTATTTGTTCGTCCAGATATTTCCGACGGCAGAGCTATCCGCAAAATTCATCCTCAGCGGAACAAACTGACCGACCATCTCGATTGGCAGATTCTCGAAAAGCTCAAACCCGCTATAGACAACGGCCGAAAAGCCTCTATCGATTGGCAGATTCGCAACGTCAACCGCACAGTCGGAACAATTATAAGCAATTACGTCGTAAAGAAACACGGCGCAAAAGGACTGCCCGATAGTACCATAGAATTAAACTTCACAGGCTCTGCCGGCCAGAGTTTCGGTGCTTTCCTGGCGCCCGGCGTTACGCTCAAACTCATCGGCCAAAGCAATGACTATCTCGGCAAAGGCCTTTCAGGCGGCCGCATCGTTGTAATAACCCCGCCTGGCTCGCCCTTTGCAGCGCACGAAAACATAATCGCCGGCAACACATTGCTATATGGCGCCACAAAAGGCGAAATCTTCATCAACGGCATGGCAGG
>JAKJEQ010000078.1:9709-9998 GCA_022705345.1 Planctomycetota bacterium
CCGCCGTTGTCGAAGGGCTCGGCGATCACGGCTGCGAATATATGACAGGCGGAACAATCGTTGTCATCGGCAAAACCGGATGCAACTTCGCCGCGGGAATGAGCGGCGGAATCGCCTATGTCCTTGACGAAATGCAGTTATTCGATACCCTCTGCAACCTCGATATGGTCGAGCTTGAAAGCATCCGCCACGATGAACATGAGAAAATTCTCAAAGATTTGATTGAAAAACATTATAAATGGACGCAAAGCAAACAGGCCGAAAGAATTTTAAATTCATGGTCTGACAT
>JAKJEQ010000079.1:0-9604 GCA_022705345.1 Planctomycetota bacterium
TGTCGATTACCGGAACTTAATTAACCCGATGCCGGACAAACAAATCTATTGCCCGTTCCATCGTATCGTGTTCCTGCAGCTTTACGGTTACAGGCTCCATTATATCGCTTACCCGCAGATACTCCGGCAGCGCTGCGCCGTTAGTCTGAAAAAATGTCCAGATTTTTTCAGGATCATCCAAAGCCGCTACCTTTTCAGCGGTTGTCGGGTCCTGGCAGATTTTCGCTATTGAACTGATTGCCTGCAAATACAGCCCCGGCGCTGTTCTTGGCGCAAGGGTCAAAATCACAAGCTTCACAACATTGCTGCTTCGCTCCGGTGCGTAAACAAATCCGTCTTTTATAGTGGTGATTCCAACTACGATTTTGTCGATGCCTTCGAGCCTTGCATGCGGCATCGCGATTCCCGGCCCAACGATTGTCGGTATTTCATTTTCACGCTGCTGAACTTCCTGAAACGCAAGTTCCACGTTCCCGATGCCCGCCTGGTACGCAAGCTGCGTCATCAGTTCCATCAAAATCGAATCGCGGTCTTTCTTCTCGGTATGGCAAATAACATATGTTGGTTTAAACAGCGATGCGAAATGAATATGATGTACTTTGTTATTTAAGGCCATGATATCCTTTTATAGCTATAAAAGAATTAGTATAACATTTTATGATATTGAAGTAAAGGTTTTTAGTATGTAAAATAGGACCGTTTTAAACGGGCGGGTTCAGTCCTGCAATCACGCATTACAGCCGCGATAAGCAATCAGTTCGAGCATACCAAGCTTCATTTGAGGATTTCTTTCAATTTACGTAATTCCACAAGTATTCATCCATTTTCTTTTTTGTTTTCCGCTTCTTTTAGTGTATCGTATAAATTAATAGAAAAATCGATTTAGAGCGGCGCTATGTCAATCAGGTCAAAACTCATAATGATTTTCCTTGCGGCAGCATTGATCCCGACCTTGCTTGTGCAGTTTTTAACTTATGAAAGATACGAGCAATCCTTAAAAACTCTCGAAATCCGGCACCTGCAGGATGTGCTCGAATTTAAAGCTTCCCGGCTTGAAACTTTTTTTAGAAATCTCAAATCTGACATTCTAATAGCTCGCGGCCGTTATGCGATAAAGCAAAATATTCCGATAATAGACAGGCTTGCAAATGAACCAAATAGTCCTGAATATATACAAGCTGAAAATATCATCGATGAACAATTAAAGGATATGCAGACTATTTTAAACTTGTCGGATGTTATGATTGTAAATCCGGAGAATAGGGTCATTTATTCTGTCAGACCTTCGCATCGTACCTTTGATATGTCAATCGCAGACCCAGTTCAATTAGAGGCAATCCGCAAGGGCAGAGAAGACATTTATTTTTCTGATGTTTACTTCGACAATGCTCACGACTATCGATACGAAATGTTTTTAACTTCGCCGGTTAATGACAATAATAGCGTTTTTGCCGGGGTAATCGTTCTTGAAATTGATATGGCTGAAGTTTATAAGCTTATCCGGGATAAGACCGCTCTTGGAATTACCGGTGAAGCCCTGATAGGCAAAAAAGTCGGTGACGAAGTTGTTTATTTAAGTCCTCTTAAGCATGAACCTAATGCCGTACTCCGGTTGAAATTGCCTCTATTAGGCAAAAAAGCGGTTCCGATACAACAAGGCGTCATGGGGCAAACCGGCGCAGGGATTACAGAAGATTACCGAGGCGAAACCGTAGTAAGCGCCTGGAAGTATTTACCTTCTTTAGACTGGGGAATGGTCGCCAAAATTGATACTTCCGAGGCATTCAAAAGCGCTTATGATTTACAGAAACTCATATTAGCAATAATAATTGTTATAATTTTGATTTCTGTGCTGCTGTCTTATTATATTTCCCTATATATTTCTTATCCTATCAAAAAGCTTGCTCAAGGCGCACAGGTTATCGGCAGCGGAAATCTTGATTATAAATTTAAGCTTAAGCAAAAGGACGAGATCGGCCGGCTTTCAAGAGTTTTCGATAAAATGACCGGAGATTTAAAACGAACCCTTGCGTCCCGTGACGATTTAAACAGGGAAGTCGATGAACGCAAACAAAAGGAATCAGAACTGGCAAAGCTTAACCGGATTCTTCGGGCATTAAGCGACAGCAGCCAGGCTATGCTGCATGCTGACAATGAAGATAGTTTCATTCAGCAAATTTGCAATATTATCCATCAGGACTGCGGATACTCTTCAATAATGGTTAATTATGTAATGCACGATGAAGCTAAAACTATCCGGCCTGTCGCTTTCGCGGGCTTTGAAAAAGATTACATTGAAAAAATTAAAATATCATGGGGTGATAATGAATACTCCCGCGGGCCTACAGGTACCGCCGTAAAAACCGGGAAAGTTACCATCTGCAAAGATATCGCTTTCGACCCGAATTTTGTGCCATGGAGAGAGGAAATCCTAAAAAGAGGATACTTGTCCTCGATTGCATTGCCTTTGCTTGAAAACAACAAAGCTTTCGGCACTGTTACCATCTTTGCAAGTACCTTAAATCCATTTTCAAAAGATGAGGTGGATTTGCTCACAGAACTCGCAAGCGATTTTTCGTACGGTATTTTAACCTTACGTGCGCGAGCCGCACGCGCAAAAGCTGAAGCGAAACTGCGCGAATCAGATGAAAGGTATCGTTCTCTGTTCGAATCCATTGATGAAGGTTTCTGCATTGTTAAAGTTATATTCGATAATAATCAGAAACCCATAGATTATGTTTTCATTTCCGCCAATCCCGCTTTTGGAAGACATACAATAACCGGCGATCCTGTAGGAAAAACAGTAAGAGAAATGACCCCCGGCATCAGCAAATACTGGTTCGAACTTTTCGGTAATATAGTTTTAACCGGTAAACCGCAGCGATACGAATTTTTTGAATCGGAGCATAATCGTTATTATGCAGGTTACTGTTTTCGCATCGGCAGTCCTGAAGCAAATAAAATCGCAGTTCTTTTCACAGATATTACAGAACGCAAAAAAGCGGAGCAAAAAATGAAACAGCTCAATGAGGAGCTTATGCGTTCAAATACCGAACTTCAGGATTTCGCAAATATCGTCAGCCACGATCTGCGCGAGCCGCTTCGTGCCGTTACAGGCTTTATGGAGCTTTTGAAAATGCGCTACAGCGACAAGCTCGATGACAAGGCAAAAGAATTCATTGATTATGCTATGGGCGGCGGGAAAAACATGAAAAATATGCTTAATGGTCTGCTTGAATTTTCAAGGGTCAGAACAGAAGGTGTAAAATTCTCCGAAATTGATGTTAATATTGTTTTGCAGGATGCCTTAAATAATCTTCAATTGAAAATTGCCGAAAACGACGCTCAAGTCATCAGCGGCAAATTACCGAAAGTCAAAGCCGACCCATCTCAACTCACGCAGCTTCTGCAAAATCTGATTCAAAACGCTCTCAAATTTAAAAGCGACCGAAGCCCGGAAATCCACATTAACGCAAAAAGAAAGGATAATAGCTGGCTCTTTTCCGTTCGCGATAACGGTATCGGCATCGATCCCAAATATCAGGAAAGGATTTTTATGATTTTCCATCGCGTTCATTCGCAAAAAGAATACGAAGGAAGCGGCGTAGGTCTGGCTGTCTGCAAAAGAATAGTCGAACGCCACGGCGGAAAAATCTGGGTAGAATCAGAATTGGGAAAAGGTTCCACCTTCTTTTTCACCATTCCTGACCAGATTTAAGATTTAGATGGGTTTTAGTGGATCACTAAAATAGATATTAATGGAAATTTTAGCAATGTCACAAGTGGGGGTTGGTTCATGACTCAATCTCCAATAATTACATATGATAATTTTTCTGATAAATTAATCTTCTATGATTTTGAAAGCAGCAAAATCTATAAAATTGGTTCTGATAATATCAGCACATCCTTTGTTGACATTGATGGAAAAATCAGCGCTCTTGCATTTGATAGCATAGGTAACCTCTATGCTTCTTGTTTTAATGAGGCTAATTCATGGATTGAAAAAATCGACTCTCTTGGTAATAGCACAATCTTAGATACAGATTATAACTATATAGGACTTGCATTTGATAGCAGTAATAATCTTTATGGTACAAGTTTTGTGAATGGCACAATTGATAAATACGATTTAGATGGCAATATGACTATTTTTGCAAGTGGTTTAGTTAATCCATGCGGGATTGTAATTGAAGTTCCGGAATCTGCAACTCTGCTGCTTTTAACTCTCGGCGGTTTGCTTCTTCGGAAAAAATAAATCAAATATAGAATCAACAAAAAAGGCCGATGATTTTCATCAGCCTTTTTTTATTTATATCTCTGTGAACTCTGTGTTCTCTGTGGCTATTATTTTTCGTCAAGAATTTCCAGACACTTGAACTTTTTGCCTTCCATAAATTCAAGGCTTGCTCCGCCGCCGGTTGAGACGTGTGAGACACGTTTAGAAAGCCCCATCTTCTTAATAGCGCTTGCGCTGTCGCCGCCGCCTATAACGCTGATTGCGCCCGCATCGGTAGCTTTGGCAACCGCTTCAGCGACTGCCTTTGTTCCGGTATCGAAAGGCGGTACTTCAAACACGCCCATCGGTCCATTCCATACTACAGTCTTTGTGCCTTCGAGTTTCTCAACAAACAGCTTTGTGCTTTCCGGCCCGATATCCACGCCTTGCCAGCCGTCGGGAATATTTCCTGCCACTATTTTATTTTCAGCGC
This sequence comes from Planctomycetota bacterium, assembly GCA_022705345.1. Classification (GTDB taxonomy): domain Bacteria; phylum Planctomycetota; class Phycisphaerae; order Sedimentisphaerales; family UBA12454; genus UBA12454. The sequence continues at coordinate 4,710 of JAKJEQ010000079.1, forward strand.
CCGGCTTGATTTCCTTAGAAATAACAGTATCTACCGGCAGAACCAGCTCGCAACCCTGTTTGCCCATCAGTTCCTTTGCCTTATCGACAAACTCATCTTCACAAAGACTGTTGCCGACTGAAAGACCTTTAGCCTTAAAGAACGTGTAAGCCATTGCGCCGCCGATGATAATCTTATCGACTTTTTTCATTAAGTTTTCGATGACTTTCAACTTATCCGAAACCTTTGCTCCGCCGAGAATAGCTACAAAAGGTTTCTTTGGATTATTAATCGCGTCATCGAGAAACTTCAACTCCTTTTCCACCAAAAACCCGATTACGCGGTCTTTGCCTTTCATCATATCAGGTACAGTATACATCGAAGCGTTGTCGCGGTGAGCCGTTCCAAAAGCATCGTCAACATACGCATCGCCCAATGCCGCGATTTGTTTGGCGAAATCGTCTTTAGCCTGGCGAAGTTTCGGATCGTCAGCAGCTTTCTTGTCCTTTATTTCTTCCGCCTTATAGAACCGCACATTTTCCAGCAGCATCACTTCGCCCGGCTTTAAACCTGCCGCTTTCTTCTGTACATCTTCTCCGATGCAGTCGTTTGCGAAGATTACTTCTTTGCCCAGCAGTTCGCCAAGTTTTTTTGCTACGGGCGCCATCGAAAATTCCATTTTCTTTTCGCCTTCCGGCCTGCCCAGATGGCTCATAAGAATTACCGAGCCCTCTTTTTCAAGAATTGCCTTGATTGTCGGCAGCGCCGCTACGATTCTCGCATCGCTGGTGATGTTTCTGTTTTCATCCAGCGGAACATTGAAATCGACGCGCATCAGAACCTTTTTGCCTTTTACGTCAATATCTGCAACTGTTTTCTTTGCCATAGATTATTCCCTTAATATAAAAAAAAGCCCCTGTTCAGCAGGGGCTTAAATGTTTTTACATAGCCGCGACTTTTGCGATCATGTCAACCGTCCGATTCGAATATCCCCATTCGTTATCGTACCAACTGATAACCTTTACCATATTTCCTTTTGCCATCGTGCAAAGAGCATCGAAAATACTTGAATGCGAGTTGCCGATGATATCCGAACTTACGATTGGTTCATCGCAGTACTGGAAAACGCCTTTCAGCTTGCCTTCCGCGGCTTTTTTCATTGCGGCATTAATTTCTTCGTTCGAAACTTCCTTTTCGAGTTCGCACGTCAAATCAACGCAGCTTCCTACTATAACAGGAACTCTTAAAGCAAAACCGTCAAGTTTTCCCTTCATCGCTGGAATAACTTCGCCCAGAGCTTTTGCGGCGCCTGTTGTTGTGGGAATTATATTCTGAGCTGCTGCTCTTGCCCTGCGAAGATCGCTGTGAATCATATCTGCAACGCGCTGGTCGTTGGTATAACCGTGGACGGTCGTCATAAGGCCTCGCTTAATTCCGAATGCTTCGTGAAGAGCTTTTGCAAGAGGAGCTAAGCAATTGGTTGTGCAGCTTGCGTTAGATACGCAATTCATTTCTTTTGTCAACTGATCGTCATTAACGCCCATAACGATTGTAGCGTCAATTTTGTCTTTTGCAGGCACAGTCAATATGACTTTGCGAGCGCCGGCTTTAATGTGATCGCCGTATCCGCCTTTTGGAGATTCCTTAGAGCGGAAAATACCTGTTGATTCGACTACTACATCAATGCCCATAGCTTTCCATGGCAGTTCGGCCGGATTCTTGACTGCCACAACTTTTATGCTCTTGCCGTCGATAACGAGCGTGTCGTCCTTCACTGATACGCTGCCTTTCCACGGCCCCATAACTGTATCATACTTAAAAAGATGGGCCAATGCTGCGGCATTTGACAAATCGTTGATTGCCACAAGTTCCATATCTTTTCTGCCCATAATTACTCTTGCTACTGCTCTGCCGATTCGGCCAAAGCCATTAATTGCAACTTTTGTCGCCATTGAAAAACTCCTTTAGTAATAATGATTTATGGTTTTTGAGACGTTTGTCTCAATTTTACGCGTCTTATTATTATTGCTACGAATAATAACAGAGTTTGCCCGAGCTTTTTAAACTATTCGGAAACGGAATTTTAGAGGTACTCCAAAAGGATGTCAAGCGATTATTTTCATTAAATTTTCTATAAAAAAAACCCACCGGGTCATAGACTCGATGGGTTTCATACTCCTTGTCTCATCCGTCATTTAAGGATTACTCCTTAAAAACAGATTAAGATAAGGCTATTTATACTCTTTCTCCCATTTATTCACTTTCTTTATTAGGCAGAAATTCCTGAATTTTGCTTTGCAAATTAGCCAAAACCGCATCCGCCTTCTTCATCTCGCTTTTAGCCGTCGCCTCGTCTTTCTTTTCGATAGCTTTAATCGCGCCTGCCACAGCCTCTTTGGCAGTATTTACATCTGTTGCGCAATCGGTTATCTGATCTTGCAGAAATCGTATCAGTATCGAATTTACTTTTGTTTCTGTTTTCCGCGGCCCAGCGCTGACCTCCGAAACAGGCTCAAGCCGACTCTGCGACATCACAGTTATTAAAAAAAACAAAGTAACGACTGACCAGAATGATAACTGCCTTCTGCTTTCTTCCATCTTTATTCTCTTTTAAATATCTGCTTTTGTTATCTCGATGTCATAATATAACTCAATATCGAAATCGCAGAAATAGGCAATTTCCTTTTTTCACCGGCGTCTTTTCCCTGAAATCAAGAATGCACCCATTATCAATATCGCAAGCGTCGCCGGTTCGGGAATTACTCCGTAGCGAATATTATCGATGCCATGCGCATCGTCTCCGCCGGTATCTCTGAATGTAATCATTGTGATTCGCTTGTCATTGCTGTATAGACCGTAAAACGTTGCGCTGTCGCCTGTATTGTAATTGCTTTCGTTCCCGTCATCGAAAATCGCTGAAGTACCGTCTGTGAAATAAACCACTCCTGTTGCGGAATCTGAAATATCTATGTCGAAAAAAGAAACGTAATCGACTGGTATTGAAAATGTAAGCGTTAAAATCTGGTCATCTGTAATCGCCAGTGCTCTCGTGCTTCCGGCCGGTCCCGGATCTGATCCTCCGAAATATCCCGTTGAACCCCGGACATAAGCGCCGCCTGTCGAAACCGTAATTACCATGTTGCTGAAAAGTGAGGGAGTTGTCGTGAACATTCGTATTCAATGCAATATTCTCGAAATCAACCAGGTATTGAGCCTGGATTATTCCTATTGCATGCTTAAATCAGCTTGAGTTTTCTTCCTTGAAACCCAGAGCATTTAGCAGTAAACTTATTTACTCAAACTACCGATTCAGCGGTTGAGATTGCCGCGGCTGTCTGCGGACAGCCTCGCAATGACACACAAACGCCATTTCTGTCAATTGCGAGGAGTCCCGTTTCTGGACGACGAAGCAATCTCAAACCATAAATTATAATGTGTGTTATCATTTATTAAATAATGAGTTAAATAAATATCATTATCAAAACGGTCAGTTTGAGTTATTTAAAAAGGATTGAAAAATGCAGAAAATAATCGATTTCCATACGCATGCGTTCAGCGATGAATTCGCGCCTAAAGCAATGAAGGCTTTGACGGAACATCATCCGGAAATCCCCTATTTTCTTGACAGTACAATCGGCTCACTCCTCAAATCTATGGATGAGGTCGGCATAGAGAAAAGCGTTATATGCTCGATCGCCACTAAGCCCAAACAGTTCCAGACCATTCTCGACTGGTCTCTGCAAATCCAATCCGAAAGAATTATCCCGCTGGCCTCGGTTCATCCGCAGGACCCGCAAAGGGATGAACATTTGAAGATGATTGCCGATGCGGGCATCAAAGGTATAAAGATGCACCCGTACTATCAGGATTTTTATCTCGATGAAGATTCGATGATGAATCTTTACGAGCAGCTCTGCAAAAATGATCTGCTAATAGTTATGCACACCGGCTACGATATAGCTTTCGAACACGTCAGAAGAGCCGACCCGTCAAGAATTATAAAAGTAACAAAAAAGTTTCCCGAACTTAAATTTGTTTCTACGCATTTCGGGGCCTGGCAGCAGTGGCAGGAAGTTGAATCGGAAATGATTGGCAAGAATATTTACATGGAAATTTCTTTTGCACTCGAATATCTCGATTCGAAAACCGCGAAGCAGCTTCTCGAAAAGCATCCCTCCGATTATATTCTTTTTGGAACTGATAGTCCCTGGACAGACCAGAAAAAAACTCTGGAAATGCTGAAAAAGCTAAATCTTACACCGGAGTTAATGCAGAAAATTCTCTGCACCAATGCCCACCGCCTTTTGTCATTCTGAACGAAGCGCCCGCAGGGCGTCCCTTTGGGATGCAGCGCAGTGAAGAATCTCGTTTTTCTGACTCATTCTAAAAATTACATACATCGTCCTTCGTTCCGAAAATCCCGTCCGCGCCCGCAGACATAAGGATATAGCTGTTTTTATTCTTGGGCGTTAAATATGTGGGTACATTGTAATTAATTATATCTTTATAGAATGCTGCTTTGCCTAAATCGGCGCCGTTATGAAAATCATCATATATGTGATATTCTTCGACAGTAAGGCCGAAAGTCTTGATTGTAGCCAGATCGAAAAATCCTTCGTTATCGTGCCAGTCATAAATCCAATTGTCGCATTCTGTATAATTTATCGCCGGCAGAGTTCCGGTCCCGATCAACGCTGTATTATCAATAAACTTTTCAGTAGGATTTGCGCAAAAATATAGTATCGGCGTTCCGGTTTGTATGAATTTCTCTTCCCATTGGCGGGTTATATAATTAAATTTTTGAATCGCGATTTTTTTTTGGTAGAAAAGATCGGATATTACAGGATAATAATCCTCCACCGCAAGCGTTGAATCGTCTCCCGCAAGGGCCACAGTGTTATCATATATCTGAATAG
>JAKJEQ010000079.1:9658-9922 GCA_022705345.1 Planctomycetota bacterium
TCGCCCGGCGTCATATTCCCATCCTCGGTAAAACCAAATAAATCCCTTCCGATAAGCGCAGCAGTTAATTTATGCGCTCCGTAAACTCCGGTAGCGTCTTCATTATCTGACCCCGGGTAAACATTATCGTTTTCATTGGAGAATGCTTCAAGTCCGCCGCTTATAGTCCTGAACTGCGCCTTTTGCTGAAGGTTCTTTGCTATAATTCTCATCTTCGATATCGAAGGCACAAGAACCCCGATTAAAACCGCTATAATACTGATA
>JAKJEQ010000007.1 GCA_022705345.1 Planctomycetota bacterium
TCTTTCGATCTGCTTTGGGGGCGCTGGCCTCAGTGGAGCGTGATTAATTCTTATGTTTTCTGGAATGAAACTTCGCCATCGGAAACATCAAACCTTTTCAGGGTCAATGTGGGGCACTCTTTTTATCCTGCGGAAAAAATCCAATTATGCACCGATTACCATATGCTCTGGGCGAATCAAAATACAATTGGAGGTACAGCCGCAGCTAACGGAATGTCATGGTCACAGGGCGGAAAATTCAGAGGCCATCTTTTCACCGGGCTGGTCAATTACAACATAACCAAACAGCTTAGGAGCTATTTTCTGTTCGAATATTTTGTGCCTGGCAACTACTATGCGGAGTCCAGCAGAGACGCGGCTTATGTAAGCAAAGTTAACGTAGAATATACTTTTAATTAAGAGATAATCGAAAAGGGAAATTAAATGAAAAATAAACAAATTAAGCTGGTCATGCTTTTACTTATTTTATGTTTGCTGCCCAACGGGTGCAGCAAAAAGGAAAAGGTTCACCGGGTTGGAATACTTTGTGCACTTGATTATATTTCCGAAATCCCGGATAGTTTTAAAAAAGAAATGCACAAGCTCGGTTATATAGAAGGAACAAACATAATATATGATGTAAAAAACACAAATTACGAGCCTGAAAAAGAAAAGCAAATACTAAATAAATTCGTTAAGGAAAAAGTGGATTTGATTTTCACCTTTCCGACCGAAGTATCAATGGACGCAAAAAACATCGCGGAAGGTACAGGAGTACCTGTTCTTTTTACATTTGCTAATATAGAAGGCACGCATCTTGTTGAGAATATTCGATGTCCGGGAGGCAACATAACCGGCTGCCGTTATCCTGGGCCTGACCTTGCGGCGAAGCGTTTCGAGATTCTGCGCGAGCTTGTTCCAACGGCCAAAAGGATATGGATTCCGTACCAGAAGGGTTATCCGATAGTTACCAGCCAGCTTGAAGTGTTATACCCACTTGCAGAAGCGGCAGGAATAACTCTTATAGAATGCCCAGCAGCAAATGCCGAGGAAATAGAAGCGGATTTGCAGGCAAGAGAAACTTCGGGAGATCCCGGAATCGACTCAATGCTGATAATAGCCGAACCACTTGGCGTGACAGCAGAAGCATTCGCTGTTTTTGGAAAATTCGCTTTTGAACACAAGATACCGGTTGGAGGCGCTCTGATATCTGCAGGAGGATATGATTCGATTTTCGGTGTAAATGTGAATCTTCAAAGCGCGGCAAAAGAATCGGCGTTACTGGCAGACAAAATTTTAAGAGGAAGGCCAGCGGGAACTTTGCCGGTTGTTTCTGCGGAAAGTTTTTTCCAGTTAAATTATAAAGCCGCCCAGAAAATCGGGATACACCCCCCTGAAGGTCTTTTAAGCACAGCCGATGAGTTAATACATTAATTATCGAGGGCAAAAAAATGAAAATGAGAATAAAAACAGAAGTAATATTCGCAATTTTGCTGACATTTTGCTTTTTTGGTTTAAACGGATGCAATAAGAAGAAACCGAGAGTATATAGAATAGGCATAATAACGGGGACGGCGGCGTATGAAGAAATTGTAAACAGTTTCAAAAATAAAATGAAAGAGCTGAATTATAGAGAATCGGAAAACATCGAATATGATTTGCATTTAGCAAACAACCACTATGAAGAAGAACAAATTCTTCAAAAATTCGTTTCCGATAAGGTTGACTTAATATTCGCATTTCCAACCGACCCGGCTATTGCGGCGAAAAAAGCGGCAAGCGGGACGAATATACCGGTAGTATTTACTATGGCCGGGATAGAAAGCAATGACCTTATAGAAAGCATATTGAAACCGGGCGGAAATATCAGCGGTGTACGTTTTCCAAATACTGAAATAAGCGCAAAGCGTCTTGAAATCCTTAAGGAACTTATACCCAATGCCAGGCGAGTATATTTGATTTACGATCCTAATTACCCCAATGCCATTGTTGCCCTCGATTGCCTTAACCAATCCGCACCTGAACTTGGAATAGAACTTGTAAAGGAAACCGTCAATAACCTCAACGATCTTGAGAGAGTATTAAACCAAAGGGGACAACTTGAAGATATCGGAATCGACGCAATTTTTATTTTGCCGGAACTATTAACTCAGAGTCCAAAAGGTTTTGAAATGATAATGAAATTCGCGAACGAAAAGAAGCTGGCAGTTTGCGGAGCTATGCCGTTTACAAGTGAAAATGGAGCCGTCTTTAGTATGGCGCCTGATAGAGCAGAAATGGGCCGGGAGTCGGCTATTATCGTCGATAAAATATTCAACGGCGTTCCAGCCGGCGAAATCATGGTCGTCACCCCTGGTATACGGTTAATTATAAACTATGATTCAATCAGTAAACTCGGCCTTACAGTTCCTGAAGGTTTATTGGATAGAGCCGATATGATAATTGGTCAATAATGAACAAGAACAAGAACAAGAAATTTAGAAGCCTGACTTTTTCAGTAGCAGTTGCATTTTTAAGTCTAAGCGCAACTGTTCTGATTATTGCCAATACCCTACAGATATATTTCAATATCTGCACGCAGCGAGATCTGATCGCAGGACGGCAGAAACTCATTGCCCAGGAAGCGGCAGATACAGTCAAGGGGTACATTCTGGAAAAATCGGAATTTCTCAAGACAGCGGTAAAGGTAGGCAAACTGATCAACACAGATAAATCTGAACAGAAACTTGTGATGGAAAAAATACTTGGCTTCAATCAGGCATTTCGCCAAGTAGTATTACTGAATTCAAAACAGCAGCAAATTCTCAGGCAATCTCGTTTATCGAATCTTTTATCAGGCCAATTAACCGAGCAGATAAAAAAAAGAGGAGAAGAAATACTTCCTGAAGTATTACAGGGCAAAACTTACATAAGCCCGGTGTATTTCGACAGTATTACAAGTGAACCTCTGATAATAATGGGAGTGCCGGTAAAAGACTCTTTGGGCAATTTTCAAATGATCGTGCTCTCCGAAATCAACCTCAAATTTATGTGGGATATCGTAAATCCAATAAAAGCTGGAGAAAACGGCCGGGCTTATGTCGTGGATTCGCAAGGGGCTCTCATAGCCTTCGGTGACATAGGCAGAGTTTTAAAAAGAGAAAACCTGCTGCATTTGAAGGAAGTAGCGAAATTTGTATCTGATTCTTGTGCTTACAATGAAGGTAAAATAAAAATGTCCAAAGGCATAATGGATACATGTGTCGCGACCACTCACGCGCATCTTGGCACACCTAACTGGGCAGTAATGGTCGAGACGCCGATTTATGAAGCATACGCGCCGATACTGTCATCGCTTAATCTAGCGGCAATAACAATGTTCTCCTGCTTCGGTTTTTCGATAGTGGCCAGTCATTATCTTTCGAAGCGAATTACAAGACCAATCATCCACTTGAGGGATGCTGCCGAAAAAATCGGGCAAGGCCAGATGAATACGAAAATAGAACACGAGTCTTTTGATGAAATAGGTCAATTGGCTGAGGGGTTCAACCAGATGGTTGAGGATCTGCAAAAGACGACTGTTTCGCGAGACGCTCTTATCAAAGAGGTGCACGAACGCAAAAATGCAGAACAGAGTCTCGAGCAAACGGCCGAAAAGCTCGAACAGGCGAATCAGGAATTGAAGAATTTTGTTTATATCGCATCTCATGATTTAAGGGAGCCTCTGCGGAAAATAACCGCATTTGGTCAACTGCTGGAAAAATCGCTTGGCAACAAGCTGGAAGGCGATGATGCAGAAAATCTTAAATTTATGGTCGACGGCGCAGACCGGATGTCGCAGATGATTAACGGCTTATTGACCTACTCGAGGGTAAATACACAATCCCAGCCCTTCCAAACTGTTGATCTGAACAAAACAGTAAAAGAGCTTCAGAAATTCGAACTTTCAGTTGTACTTGAAGAAAAAAACGCCTGGATAGAAATCCCATCTCCTCTGCCGTGTATCGAAGGTGACCCGGTACACATACGACAGCTCATACAGAATCTTATCGCAAACGGAATTAAATATCAGAAGAAAGACAGCGTTCCTGAAATTACGATCAGCAGCAAACCTGCCGCTGATAACATGGTGAGAATAGAAGTATCCGATAACGGAATCGGAATTGTCCCAGAATATCAGAACGCCATATTTACGATGTTCAAAAGGCTGCATACTCGAAGCGAATATGAAGGCACAGGCATCGGACTGTCGGTATGTAAAAGAATTGTCGAACGTCATGGGGGACATATCGGTGTCGAATCAATTCCGGGCAAAGGATCAACATTCTGGTTTACAGTCCCCAGAGCAAAAGAATTAATCATCGCTGAAATATCCTGATTAGTCACATCGCAAATTTTGCCAAAATGGCAGTTTTGACTGCATAAACTGCAACCATTCAGCAAGCATAGCCCCATAAAAATCACGTAATTTCCTGCCTTACTTTGACTTAGAAAAACACGTATAAACTGGCATAGGGTTTGCTTTATTTATAAGTGAGAAAGAAAAGAATTAAAGATTAGAGATTTTTGTAAGGAGTAAAATTATGGCACATGAACATTTTAATCCAATGAAAAGGAAAGGGCAGCAGCTTGCGGCAAGACGAGAACCGGAAAATCCGTTTTTCGCTCTTCAGCACAGAATGAACCGTATGTTCGATGATTTTCTCGGCGAGCCGTTCGATCTGTTCGGTATCCGGGAGCAGGCAAACGTCTTTATGCCTCCGATGAACCTGAGCGAAACGGAAAAGGAAATTATCGTAACCGCTGATTTGCCGGGCGTTGAGGAAAAAGACCTCGATATTTCCGTTACCAAAGACGAGCTGACAATTAAAGGCGAAAAGAAATCCGAATCCGAAGAAAAAGGCAAAGATTTCTACAGGATGGAAAGGTCTTACGGCACTTTCACCAGGACAATAGCTTTGCCGAAGGGAATCGACGAAAGCAAGATAAACGCCGAACTCAAGAAAGGCGTTTTGAAACTTACGATTCCAAAAACCGCTGAAGCTGCCGCCGAAAAAAAGAAAATTCAGATCAAAAGTGAATAAAGAAAATTTTCAAATGTTAACTGCCGCAAGTCTTAAAAAGGCTTGCGGCAGTTTTTGTGAATTAACTGAGTGACTGAGCGATTGAGATTGCCACGGCTGTCTGCGGACAGCCTCGCAATGACAGTTTATAGCAAGGAAACCAAAACAGAAAAACTCCGGCAACGTTTATAGCTGTGAGGGCTTTCTGTTGTAGTTTGGCGGTTTGGTTTATTTTTTTGATAAAAGAGGAAAACCTTCTTTAATTTCATAATTTATGTTCTCGACTAATATTCCTTTTTCGCCAAAGAATTTTAATGCCCTCGAGATCGATGGAGTAACTTGAGCAAAATCAATTCTCAAAATGTTTTTGTTTGTGATTGAAACAGGATAGTCATGACACTTGGTTCGTATGTTAGGATCTGGTTCCATTTGTTCATTAATTATGACATTTTGAATTTCTTCAGGTATCATATCTATGTAAATATCAAGATATTTTTCGTATCCTATACACGTTTGCCGAACCCATTTTATCTCATATAATTCCATTTCAACTATTATTTTTCCATCGGGTAAATGGGAATTCAAGCAAGAACGTATTTTTATAAATAATTTTTGATAATCAGCTTTTAGAAGCCAATTCGCACTACTAATAGTTTTTATCAGCATTACAAATCCTATAACAATAAAGAGAATAAGCAAGATTTCCGAAATAATAAAAATATAAAATGGAAGATATTTTTTTGAGAACAATTGAAATAAACCAATGCTGATTAGGATAAAAATTATTAAATTAACAATATTGGCAATAAAAGATTTCTTAAATCGTATGTATGGATAAGACAGTGCAACTTTATCTTCGCTAATTAAATGCATATAATAAAGCTCCAGATTTTCAAAGTTTATATAATTCTTCTTAATATTGCATAAGCAGGCAGCTTCTGCCCTGCTATTATTTTTTGAGGATTATTTGCATACTCTAATTGCTGGCCATCGGCGGTTTTTAATGGGCTTGGCATAGTTATTTCTGAAATTTCGCCGGTGGGGGTGAGGACTTCGAGCTTTTCGCCTGCGAAAATTTTATTCCTGACGTGACAAACGCTCCCTGCTTCGATTTGCTCATCAACTATATCGCCCACAAAAACCGCTGCTGATTTCGGCTGGCTTTTTTTGGTGCTGTAATCATCGGGCGTAATAGAGCCTTTCATAAAGCCTGTGGTGTAGCCGCGATTTTTGACTCTGCTTAATAATTTCAAACATTCATCGGGGCTTATTTTTTTGCCGTCAAGCAGTTGGCGGTAAAGCGAGACAATCGAAGCGATGTAATGAACGGATTTCATTCTGCCTTCGATTTTGAAAGAGTCGATTCCAATTTCTTTGAGCTGCTCTACATATTCGAAGAGCGCGAGGTCTTTGCTGTTGAAAAGATATTGTCCTCTTTCGTCCTCGAAGACGGGAATGAATTCGCCCGGTCTTGATTCTTCGACAAGTGAATAACCCCATCTGCACGGATGGGTGCATTCGCCCCTGTTTGCTCTTCTTCCGGTGAGATAGTCGCTGATAGCGCATCTGCCGGAATACGAAAAGCATACGGCGCCGTGAATGAAGACTTCCAGTTCGACGCCGCTGTCCTTTGTGTCTTTTCTAATCTGTTTTATCTGCTCGAATGATAATTCTCGTGCGAGATTTACTCTTGCTACTCCAAGCTGACGATACGCAAGAACGGTTTGGCTGCTTGTCGTATTTGCCTGAGTGCTGACGTGAATCGGAATATTTATTCCGGCTTTTTTCAGCTCGAAAATAAGACCCATATCGGCGACAATTAAGGCATCTGCACCGATTTCCTTAAGTTTGCCCGCGATGTCGATTAACTTTTTATATTCATTGGTAAAAGGATAAATATTAAGGGTAACAAAGCCTTTTTTGCGGTTTTTATGCAGAAAATCGAGCCCATTTGCGGCTTCATCAAGAGTTAAATTGCCTGCGTAAGCGCGTAAAGAGCCAAATTCAGTGCCGAAATAAACGCAGTCGGCGCGGTAATGCGCCGCCCAGGTAAGTTTTTCCAATGTTCCGCCTGGGGCGGTAAGTTCAGGTTTTGCTAGCACTTCTTTCATATTCCTTTTCCTAAAATTTTTTAAAAATCTCAATTAATTTGGATAATTGAGATAGCTTCGTCGTTTTTGGGCTAAAATGCCACAAAAACTCCTCGCAATGACAATATTTAGAGATTAGCTATTAGTATATTCGAGTAAATACGCGAAAAAAGCAAAATTTTTTGTTGAATATTATTCTAATTCATTGATAATATTTGGTTCTGTTTTTTTAAAATTTTATAGAGATGGTTTTCATCTTAGAAATTAAGGAGCGTTCATGGGAACAGTGCTCAATGCTCTGGTAAAACTTCAAAGTGTAGAAAATAGTTTAAGAGCGGCCAAGGCCAAATTAGCCCGAAGCCGTCGCAATGTCATCTTAAAGGAAAATCAACTCCGCACCCTGCAGAATTCACTGGCAGCCAAACAGGAAGAGATTCAGTTAACGAAAATTCAGGCAGACAGGCTCGAACTCGAACTTAAAAGCGTGGATGAAACTCTGGCAAAATATCGTGCAGCTCTCAATGCCGCAAAAAGCAATAAAGAATATTCGGCAATTCTCACAGAATTGAACACAACAAAGGCCGACAGCAGCAAGGTCGAAACCCAGACTCTCGAACTGATGAAGAACATCGAAGCCGATCAGACTCAATGCGAATTGATCAAGCAGCAAATCGAAGCGGCCAAAGACGAACTTAACGAGATTCGCAGGCAGAGCGAAGAACAGGCCAAAAAATTCGAAAATGAAATTGCAGAAATAGAAGTTCAGTGGCATCAAGCGGCCAAAGATCTGCCTGGAGAAATACTGGATACTTTCAAACGTGTAGCGGAGACATATGACGGCGAAGCACTGGCAGAAGTGGAAGTACAGGATCACCGGAGCGGCGTTTATACCTGCGGCGGTTGCTTTATGAGCCTGACAACAGAAACGGCAAATACGCTGATGAGCAAGGACGAAATAATACGATGCCCGAACTGCACGAGAATTTTGTTCCTCAAGGACTCGGAGAGCTGAGGTTTTGGTTAATACCATAAGCATTTTTACAGACGGAGGAAGCAGAGGCAATCCCGGTCCTGCCGCGGGAGCGTTTGTTGTTTGCGACGAAAATAATAATCCGCTATTTTCTACTGCGAAATTTATTCCTCACGCGACTAATAATATCGCTGAATATACCGGTCTTTTGTCTGCGCTGGAAAAAGCTGTTTCTCTTGAAGCAAAAAACGTAAAGATTTACAGCGACAGCGAATTGATGGTCCGGCAAATCAACGGGGAATATAAAGTAAAAAACGAAAATTTAAGGCAGCTTTACAGTCAATGTGTCTGCCTTCTCGAAAATTTCTCTAAATGGGAAATAAAACATATCCCGCGGGAAAAAAATACAAAAGCTGATAAACTTGTTAATCGCGCAATCGACGGGCGGAGCGATATAGAAGAAAAGTCGCCTTCAGAAATAGATTCACAATCGAATCATCTGCGGCTTGGTTTTCTCATCAGCGGAGGGGGAAGAACGCTGATTAACATTCACGAGCTAATAAAAAAGAAAAAATTGAACGCGGAAATTTCAATTGTTATTTCGTCACGTTCAGAAACGGCTGGAGTTGAAAAAGTAAAAAACGCCGGTCTGCCGCTGGAAATAGTCAGAAAAAAAGATTTCCCTGAAATTGGAGAATTCAGCAAAAAAATCGGCGACCTGCTGATCAAAGCACGTGTCAACCTCGTTTTGCAGGCCGGATGGCTGTGCCTGTGGAACATCCCCAAAGAATTGGAAAATAAAGTGATGAATATCCACCCTGCTCTTTTGCCTGCATTCGGCGGCCAGGGGATGTGGGGACATCACGTTCATGAAGCGGTGATTAAAGCGGGCTGCAAAGTCAGCGGCTGCACGGTTCACTTCTGCACAAACGAATACGACAAAGGACCGATAATAGTTCAGCGAACATGCCCTGTCCAAGATAACGACACGCCGGATACACTGGCGGCAAGAGTCTTTGAGCAGGAATGCCTGGCATACCCTGAAGCTATAAGGCTTTTCTCATCGGGAAGGCTGTTCGTTCAGGGCAACCGCGTATTGACAAAATAGGTCATTTTTTATATATTATATAAGTGAACACTCGCCAAAAAAAACTTATCGCCAATATAGTAGTAGTGGTTTTTTTTACCATAGCTATGATTGCAGGATTCGCGAATATCAAAAATAAAATTAATCGCTCTGAATCTATCCGTGCAATGAAAATACTCGGCCAGGAGATTCTGAAATATCGCAAGAACTACGGCTCACTTCCCAACGAAATTTATATAACTCAAATCAAAGAGAGGATAGGCGCCGTCAGAATAGGCAATGTTCAATATAGAGCAACGTGGATCGAATATGGCGCACCGCCTGAAACGACAATTCTTGCATACGCCCCAAAAAAATATTCGGGTGTTGTTAAAGACGGCTATGTTGTTCTGTGGCTCGACGGCAGGGTCGAATGGATCGATAAAAAGGAATTTGAAAAGACCCTGCACGACCAGCAGAAACAGCAGGAGATCCGGTGGTTGCAGGAACAGCTTAGAAAACCCAGAACATTCTAATTTATTCTTTCATTCCAAACATTTGTTCTTTGAGGTCGAGGTAATAAAAATAATCTTCCTGTTTAACATTTGGCGGACACCTGTGATCGCAAAAAGGAATGTAACCGCCTCGCTCGACATAGGGGACAAGCGATTTCATATATTTTTTTATTTCTTCTTTGCCGCTGCCAAGGGCCATTTTGTCGAAGCCGCCCATTATTCTCAGTTCTTTGCCGTACTCGTCCAGCAGTTTGCCGGGATGAGTGCAGCAGTTGACTTCAAACGGAAACAGGCAATTGATTCCGCTTTCCAGCAGCAAAGGCAAAATGGGTCTGACATCGCCGTCACAATCGGTGTACCAGATGTCAATGCCGCAGGTTTTTAATTTTTTGTTCAGTACTGTCCCATTATAAGTTGAATAAGGACAGTTGGTTATAGTTTTGTTGTTCTTTAAAATCATAAGAATTTTCCGTAAGTGCTTGTTTCAGCGGTGTTTTCTCGAAAAGCAGGATACTTATAATTTGGAGTATTTCGTGTAACGAACGCTCCAGTTCCAGTTCCTTTTTGATTATCGCCACAAGCACATAAACACTGATCGCGATCCATATCTGTGTCTTGACTGCATTGATGGAAGTTCCGAAAAACGATTTTATTCGCAGATGTTGTTTGATCCATTTGAAGAACAATTCGATCTGCCATCGCAGTTTGTACAACTGACAAATGGTCAATGCGTCCAATTGAAAATGATTGGTCAGGAATACGAAGGTACGGTGCTGTTCTTCGTCTCGAAAAGTAATTCGTCTCAGTGGTATCGGATAAAGTCTTGAAGTTTTTGGACCAGTCAATTGAATTGTCTGATCGCTTCTTATGCCGGCGTTCTTGTTTATTGGATAAGAACACCGGCGATAATAAACTAAGTTGTCTTTTGCTCTGATGACGAAGAAGCAGTTGCTCTTTGAAAAACTGTATAATGTTTCGAAGTCTGTATAGCCTTTGTCCATTACATATATGGCAGAGGCCTCCAGAGGTATCGTTGGAAAGATGGTAGCTTCGTGTACTGCACCGCTTGTAATGCGTACAAACGTAGGTATAGAGCCTTTTAAGTCCATTAGTGTATGCAGCTTTATTGCACTTTTGTGCTGTCGATGCTGTGCCCATGGAAATAATGACAGACACAAATCGATAACGGTTGCATCCAGAGCATAGACTGTGTTTTTCAATGTGACACCGAAGTCTTCGTTGGCGTAAAGCTGTCTTGCTTTGGAAATGAGAACCTGTGCAAAATCGTGGTATATTCGCCAGTCTCTTTTTTCGTTGGAGTTGGCGAGGTTGTTGCGAGAAACTTTTCCGCGAAAGCCACAGTGATAGAGCTTGCCCTGTAAAGCGTTTAAGCAGGTTTCGATATCTCTTAAGCTTTCTCGATAAGTAAGCTGAGCAAATGCCATCGTTAGATATTGATCGAAACAAGAAAAAGATTTTACTCGATGGTTGCCATTGTATCGATTGACGCAAGTTCTGAATTGATGCATTGGAATGAAATCGAGTATTTGCGAAAACACTGTACGTTCGTTGTTCATTGGCCTTGCTGCTCCTGATTGGTGATAATAAAATATCACGGCAGGATACCAGCCAGTTCAAATCGATAACAGTTGTTTTTTGTTGTAACATTGTATATTTAAAATAGTTATACTAATTATGTCTCAAGTTAATGGGACAGTACTGTTTTTTGTTGATTCTCTTATATCGCGGCACTACTACGTTTTTGAAAAAATCGACCGAAACGATGGGGCCTGATTTGAAACAGATGTCCTCCCATCCGCCGGCGTAATCGAAATCGATTTTGCCGAGCACCTGGTCGAGAGAATGTTCGACAAGGCGGCAGCAGGTTTCCACCATATCCTCCACCATATCCGGATAATCATAGACAGCATAAGCGAGACCTTCAAATGTAAGCATATCACGAATTTTGCCAATCATCGAACCGCAACTTATGCCGAGAGGAAAATTTCTATCGGACGGGTATTGCCTTTTAAGAGACTCCACGTCAATCTTCCGCTCAGGGATATCGATTTGAAATCTTTCTTCTTTTATTTTCTTCCAGTCGTCAGGATTGCTAATCGATGATTTAAGATAATGCGGGATGGTATCGTGACCGTCTTTTGGTATTTCCGCGGTCAGGCCGTCCCTGTTCATCACGATTTTTGTGGTGTCATTCTCCTCGATAACGGTGTTGTCCCCGAAATCAGGCTCGAGCCAGTTTTTCCCGCTGAAAGTCCGAATTGAATCGAAATTGAAAAGTTCATCTGCCTGGCCATTGTTTGTAATATTGTTATCGATAAAAACCTGCCATGCTGTAAAATTTTCCTTCCAGTATCCGAATTCCATATTGAAACAGCGGTCTACAGGCAGATAATGCATCTGGTTATTAAAACGCTGCCTGTCAGTCATTGCGGACTTCCATTTTTTTCTTATCGGTGCAATACTCATAATAAACCTTAAAAAAATTTGCATTTAACTTAGATATATTGTTACAATAATATATATTTTATTAGATTAAAAACTGTTTTTGCTTTATTTTATTGCCATTAACCCTGAAAAATTGCTATGTCAAAAATAGGCGGAAATATACGAAATTATTTTGTTTCACAAATTTACGGCGATATCCCCGGTCTCTACATCTCATCTTGCGGGCACTGGAATGTCACTGACCATATTCTCGAAAACAGAACTCGCAGCGATTACCTGATAATATATTGCGTAAATGGAAGGGGGACCTATACAGAAGGTAAAAAAGAGTACACCATAAAAAAAGGAATGATATTTGCCGCGTATCCCGATATTGTTCACAGCTATTGGTGCGGCGAACAGGGATGGGAAATCTGGTACTGCCATTTTGCGGGCGATATCGCGGGAAAGCTGCTTCAATGGGCGGGATTTAATGTTATGTCGCCGATTATTCAGATTGGGATTAAAAAAACGCTGCTGAAAACATTCGGGGAAATCATAACGGCAACTGTCGAAAAAAAAATAAATTGCGAAATAGATACTTCCTGGCTGCTTTACAAATTGCTTTTACAGCTTAAGGGATGCAGGATTTCGAGTGAAACGAAAGGCCATTTTTTGCAGCGGGTTCTTGAATGCCGGGCGGAAAACATCGATGAAATGGCAAAATGCGCAGGAATGTCGAAATATCATTTTATCAGGGTATTTAAAAAAAATATCGGCATTACGCCGTGGCAGTATATTATGCAGCGAAAAATCACAAACGCAAAGGAACTGCTGCACAATCCCAATAAAACAATAAAGCAAATCGCATACGAGACCGGCTTCAAAGACCCGGATTATTTTTCGACAACGTTTAAAAAAATCACGGGGCTCAGGCCGGGAGATTTTAGAAATACTTTGGATTATTCCAAATAAAGTTTTTGGCCTGGTTCAATTTTCAGGTTTAAATATTTGGCTGCAATGTCTTCTGCGCTTAAGGCGAATAAAGACGAGATTTCAATTTCACAATCTATTGAACCGTCAGCCTTTTTGGGCACTTTTATTCCTGCGGTTTCAATCCATTTGGCAGCTCGCCGGGTCATCATTCGCTTTGTAACCGCGGGACTGTCTGCGCCATCTGCGTTTTTTACCGGCGCAAATTCTTCGCTTCGGATTGTCTCGAGAATTATCGATTCTTTCGCAAGAGGCAGAGCGTCGAAAACAAAAGTTTCGAGCTTAATGCCGTTTGGTTTTTCAGGTTTGACAATTTTGCCGCTTGTTGTATCGACGAAGGGAATTTTTTTGACCGCCTTGTGGTACGGCAGAGCGAAACCCCTGGCGTTCAATCTTTCGACGAATGTTCTGCTGATAATGTGAATCGCGATGCTGCCGAGCGCAAACACAAGCGAACCGTCGGGATTTTTTCTGTAAGCCAGCTCATCGGGCAAATCGCTGTATTCAATCACTGTAACTTTTCCGTCAGCGAGGCAGAAATTTCCGACTTTTTCGAGCGGCTCGCATTTGGTCAGGTATTTCGATGACATTTCAGCATTATCAATCGCGTGGAGACCGATAAAGATCGGGTCGAAAATATTTATCAGCGGGTTATCAACCTGGAAATAACTAATGTGTTCTATTCCGATTTTTTTCATCTGCTCAATTGCGCCGCTTTTGTAGAGCGCTTTTAAACTTCCGCCGTGGCCATCGGGCGATGTGGCGAGGGTATCCTTATCGGCAAGAAGAATTTTGCCGTCCATCGAATAATTTACTTCCGTTCCCTGCTGGAAGAAGAAAATATTTTGCTCCCTGAGGCCGTAGAAATTATTCGATTTGAAAATTTGCCGCGTCGGTTCATCGTTTAGCGGACTTGTCATTATGTACCAGTGAGGCTGGAAACCATATTTTTGGCCGGCGGCTTTTATGCCTTCGGCAAAAATCTGGAACAGAGATTTATTCTTAATCGGAGATATTCTGTAATCGCCTTTTGGGCCGTCGAAGCCAAGCCTTGTGCCCTGCCCGCCTGCGACTACGAAGGCCGCGACTTTGCCTTGCGACAGAAGCAGTTCGCCAAGCTTTTTCGCTTTTGTGAATTTTTCTTTATGTTCCGGCGTCTGCGGTATCGCAGGATAAACGGGAGCGGGTTCTATTTTGGAAGGAAGTTTTGTCGGGGCGGGATTTTTGACATATTCCTGAATCTTTGAATCAAGCGAATCGAAATCAATTTGCTCAATCTGTTCGAGAAGTTTTTCTTTCGAGCTTTCGTCAAGCTCATTCCAGAATGTCAAAAGATGCTGCTGATTATGTTTTGCTAAAGTCTGTAATGTCTTTTCATAGTTTTTCGTAATCATTTTTGCATTTTAGAAATGGATTTCTATTTTGCAAGAGATTCTCCGACATTTTACCGCAAAATACGCGAATTTTCACAAATTATCAATGGTTTTCACAAAAACGGTGCCAGGAGTCGTTTTTTTTATTTACAAAAACGGTGCCAGGAGTCGTTTTTTTATGCCGATGGTTTTCGATTTTTGGAGCAGAAATCGCCCATAAGCTGCATCGCGACATTCAGTTTTTCGCTTGAGCCGTCAAGATCGGCATACGCCTCGACAAGCTTGACCAAATCCGGGTCAGCAGGACTGTTGCCAAGATGATGAGCGGCGTTTACGATACCTGCATCGAGTCCATATCTCATCGCCACCTCGACATAAGCTCTTGTTACGCCGATTTTACGCGCGGGCAAATCACGGACGCTGTTAGTTACGCCGAGTGAGAAATGACAATTCTTCAGCAGCGGATCCGTTTTGATTCGCTTGATTGTATTAAATGTTCGATATGTGTATCCGGGAACGCCGGGCTGCATCGGCATATCAATCGCAAGCGGGAACACTGTGGAATCGAAGAAAATTTCTTCGGCCTTGAAACCGTGTTTCATCGCGGCATCATAAAGGGTTTTAGCCAGATTATACAAATCATCGACAGTGTCGGTGGCTGCTTTTGCCTCGCTGATGAGCAGGCCGATGAATTTAAAATCATAGTGTTTTTTCAGGGGCATCATATTATCCATCGTGTAAACCTTAATGGAGTTGACCAGCGGCGGCTGAACTTTCTCGCTGGTATCATACCATTCTTTAAGGCCTGCAATCAGAACATTATCGTCGCTGCTGTCAACGCAAACCGGAACGCCCCTGCCGAACTTTCGGACGAGCTTTACATATTCCTTCATAAGTTTGACCGCAAGAGCCGGGTCGGTTTCTCCGAACTGGTCGATGTTGACTGCAATATAATCTGCGCCGTCAGCGGCCTGCGATTCGATCAGGGCTAATATGTATTGCAGTTCAGGGCTGTCTTTGCTGAAACAATCGTCGCCGAGTTCGAGAAGCTGTTTCATAACCATGCCTGTTTTCGGAATCGAAGCGTGAATTGCTTCGCCAATGTTAAAGATCGCGTTTTTCATTGTATGGTCCCTGCCAAAAAGATAATTCGGTATAGAAGCCGAATGCTCGAGAGCGGGAATGCGGGGCTTGTTAATTGTTTTGCGCAATTTTTCAATTCCGCCCTTTTCGCTTCCGGCCGCTTTGTAGATTCTATCTCCGATACAGATTCTGTCGAGATTATTTCCGCATTTTCCATCGGCAGTCGAGTCGCCGCAGGGAGCGTTGTCCATTCCTTTTTCGCAGCCGCCGATTGTGCAAAGGCCGAAATTCTCGGGCAGATAGCAATCGCCGCACTCTTCGCAATCGAACAGGCAGTATTTCATCGGTTTTTCGAGCATAAAGAAGCTTTTGTAGAAAAAGCCCTTGTTTTTATCCACGCCGAAAAACTTCATTACTTTTTTGAAAGCGTGAAAACCTTTGTGCTCGGGGTCAAGAATTGACCAGTGCATAAAGTTAAAGAATCGATGAGCGTTTGTTTTTGGATAATCAGAAAGTCTTGTCTTATTTCCCGCATCATCATACAGATAGAATGGCCTTCTTGCGGGCCAGCAAAGATTATCTTTGTACTTTTCCCAATCGCTGCCGATTTCGGCCGCTCGTTTGAGAATCTTTATGAACATTTCGTAATCGTGAACGCCGCCGACATCTGCGCCTGCGGCACCGATAGATTTGTACATCGCGATTTGCTGGGCGGCTCGTTCGATATGTTCATTGAGTGATTCGGAATAAACTTTGGCAAGCAGTTCATCACTGACAAAACAGCCGGGCAGTTTTATATCGTGCATCAAACGAGGAGCGGGTGTGATTGTGCTTAGAAGGTAAACATTTCCGAGCACGGGCACATTAATATTATTCTCTTTAAGATAGCGCATCAGCTCTACCGACTTTTTCCAGTCCCAGCCGACCTGGGTAATCAGGAATTTTGCGCCGCGGGCAACTTTTTTCTCCATTTTAAAATACTGCTGCATCTGTGATTCTTCATTATATTTGAAGGGGGAAACAGCGGCGCCCGCGTAAAACAGCTTTGCGGCGGCGAGATTTTCCGGCTTTGCCGAAAGATAGGCATCATTATTGATGCGGCTAATTTTATCGAGCAGGCCGATGGATTCCAATTCGAACACGCCTTTGGATACTGCCGGTTTGTCGCCGGTCAGAGCAAGAACGCTTTCGACTCCGGCCGCGCGATGTGCGGCAAGAAGGCTTGTCAACGCGTCGGCGTTCAAATCCTTGCAGCTTATGTGAGGAATAAAATCGAGATCGCCGAGCAGATTTTTGCTAACGAGGAAGCGATGAACATCAGAAGGTTCGATGTTCGCGACCCCGCCGGGACTTTGGGGATTTGTAATGCCGACAAAATTAAAGCCTGCCGGGATGTCTTTTCCGCCTCCGGCGTTAAACGCCGTTAGAAATTTTTGGATCGGAGCGAAACTAAAATTCGGGCCGCCTACAAGCTCTGCCACAATGGCAAAACCATCTCTATTTTTTAATGCCTTACTTAATCTTTTTTTTGCCGGTGTTTGCATTGGTCACATCCTTATTATTATACAACATACCTATAATAATAAATTTATGTTCTTAGGCTATATTATTTACTCCGCTTTTTTAACACAATTCTGCTGCCGAAAATCATAGTAAGAGGTGGTTTTGACAGCTTGATTTTGTGTGGATAACGTGTTGAAAACATAACATCGATGTTAAAATGAATACTCTGCACAAATAAGGGAAAATGCCGTAAAAATTAAAGACTTTTAGTGTCCTGCATATATCGGCAAAGAACTCAAATATTTTAGTTCCTAACTCTATTATTTACAGACGCTTAATTTCAGCAATTTATATACTTAAAACATCTGCTGTTAACAGGCAACTTTATATTTTTCCAGCTTATCAAATTTTATGCCAAAATTTGGAGTTTAGCCGTTTGGAGTATATAAGTGGAAAACTCACAATTTATTTTCGTTTATAGCCCATTAAAAACAAACAACTTATATATCGGACCTTGCAAAAATAATCTCTAAATATTTTTTAGAATCTTCTCTTTTAGCTTTTTACATAGACCTGCCGGGTCGTTCGAATCGCACACACATGAGGAGACAGCGATGCGTTTTGCTCCTGCGCGAAGTACATCGTCAATGTTGTCCAAACTAATTCCGCCTATCGCAACTGCTTCAACATTTTTACCTTTCAAATATTCGGCAGCTTTTGAAACATAATCAAGAGCGCAAATTTCAACCTGCTTCTTTGTGTTTGTGCAAAAAACCGAACCAATGCCGACATAATGAGGCTTTTGTGCAACAGCATTTGCAAGTTCGGCCATCGAATGAGTGCTGATTCCAATTATCAACGGCTTTAATTGCATTTTACGGATTTCATCGGCAGGCAAATCGTTTTGTCCGAGATGAACGCCGTCAGCATCGGCGGCGATGGCAATATCCGCCCTGTCGTTAATAATGCTGATAACATTATTCTGCTTACAGATATGGACAAATTCCCGCGCAAGCGGCAAAAGTTCAGAATCAGACATCTCTTTGGCTCTTAATTGGATGCAATCCGCTCCGCCGACTGCACAACTTTGCGCGATTTTCAGTGGATCGGTTCCTTTTTGAACTGTTATAATGCAGTATAGTCTTGTCTTTTTAAATTTTATGGCCGGAAAGCCGATGATCGAAATATTCTTTTCGAGCGTGTAGCAATCATATCGCAATTTTTCGAATTCGCCTGCAAGCTCGGAGTTGGTAACAGATATCGCTTCGCTAATCGCCCGAAGCGCTTCGGTAGTTCTTCCCAGCCCTGCGGTTACGCAATCTTCGAGGCTTTGGCGTTTCATCTGCCCGGCAACATGCATACCGCAGCCTACATCGTTTTCTGTATCACGGGAAGAAATAAGTTTTTGCATGTCTAATATCGCAACGGCCGAGCTTAATCGATGGCGGAACTCTTTACATTCAGCCGCCAATTGCTCATTGTCCAGAGCAAACCGGCAGAATTCCTCCGTAATGCGCAAGCCTTCGCGCGCACGGTTGTAATTGGCATCAACAATTCTGTAAATCGCCCTGTTCATATCACCACTGTAAATTGCAATTACCTTTGATACAAGGGAAAATTGATAATTGACACACCGGCTTTTATCGCTATAAGTGGTTATTTCATTTAAAATTATTAAAGGATAGCGTACAGTGAAAATTCTCGTAATCAACGCAGGCAGCAGTTCGATTAAGTATCAATTATTCGAAATGCCCGCCGAGAAAGTACTTGCGAAGGGACTTTTGGAAAAAATCGGTGAGGAAACATCAAAACTCACTCACACATCGGACACAAAAGAACATAAAATTGAAAAACGAGCAGCCGACCACGCCGCTGGAATGAAATTAATTCTCGATGCACTCGTTGACCCAACTGTCGGAGTTATCAAAGATATTTCGGAAATCAACGCAGTCGGGCACAGGGTCGTTCACGGTGGTGAAGAATTTACCGATTCGTGCATTATTAACGAGCATGTGATCGGCTCGATTGAAAGATTCGCAGACCTTGCGCCTCTTCATAACCCGCCGAACCTTACGGGAATCAAAGCCGCTCAAACGGCACTTCCAGGCGTTCCGCAGGCGGCTTGTTTCGATACGGCTTTTCATACGTCTCTTCCGCAAACCGCGTTTATCTATGCGTTACCCTATGAAATATATGAAAAGTACCGGGTGAGAAAATACGGTTTTCACGGAACGAGCCATAAATATGTTGCCCAGCGCGGCGCGGTTCTTTTGGGCAAGAGAACCGATAAGGCGAACCTTATTACCTGCCATCTCGGCAACGGCTGTTCGATGGCCGCAGTTAAAGAAGGCAAAAGCGTCGATACATCGATGGGTCTGACTCCTCTTGAGGGGCTTGTTATGGGAACGCGAACCGGAGATTTCGACCCTGCGATTCTGTTTTATCTTTCCGACAAAGGCTACAGCGTCAACGACTTAAACAAGATGTGCAATAAGGCAAGTGGACTGCTGGGTATCTCAGGCGTTTCGAATGATATGAGAAACCTTCGCGCACAGGCGGACGCCGGCAATAAACGGGCACAGCTTGCGATCGATATTTTCTGCTATAGAATCAAAAGATACATAGGCGCTTATACAGCGGTAGTCGGCAGACTTGACGCGATAGTCTTTACGGGGGGCATAGGCGAAAACGCACCCGATGTCAGGTTTCAATCTTGCGGCGGTTTGGAACAAATCGGCGTCGATATAGACGCGGAACTGAACAAAAATACAATCCGCAAAGAAGGAACTATCAGCACGGCAGATTCGAGAGTGAAAGTATTTGTTATTCCGACAAATGAAGAGCTTGCGATAGCTCAAGATACGTTTGTTTTGACAAAATAACCGTAGTTAGTTCTGCCGATTTATTCGGCGGGTTCGTAAAAAGGAGACAGATATGAAAAAGGCTGTTATAGTTTTGATTGCGCTATTTTTCATCGGAGGCTGCGACAGCGTTTATTACGGGACACTTGAAAAATTCGGCAAACATAAACGCGACATCCTCGTTGATCGTGTTGAAGATGCCCGCGATTCGCAGGAGCAGACAAAAGAGCAGTTCGCATCGGCACTGGAGAAATTCAAGAGCGTTGTGAACGTGCCGACAGGAAAACTCCAGGAAAAATATGATACGCTCAAATCGGAGTTCGACGAGAGCGAAGCAAAAGCCGAGGCGGTAAAAAATCGAATTGATGCCGTTGAGGAAGTCGCTCAGGACCTTTTCGCTGAATGGAAAGACGAGCTTGAACAGTATAAAAATCGCGAACTGAAGGCATCGAGCCAAAAGCAGCTTGATGAAACACGCAAGAGATATAAAGAAATGATCGGCGCAATGAAAAGAGCGGAAAGTAAAATCGAGCCGGTGCTCTCAGCCTTTCGCGACCAGGTACTATTTTTAAAACATAACTTAAACGCCCAGGCCATCGCTTCGCTGCAAACAGAAGTTGCGACAATGGAAACGGATATAGAGCAGTTGATTGCAGAAATGGAAAAATCAATCGCCGAAGCCGACAGCTTCATTAAAAATATGAAAGAGTAAAATTTTTGAATGGATAATAACTGTATTTTTACGGTTGTTCCTTCCAAATGGCTGCGTCATTATGAATATTTTCTTTTGGCCTGTACGCTTATATTCTTACTTTATCTTATTTATCTAATAACCCCGACTTTATTTAATTCATTAAAACTCGCATATACAAGCAATGTATGGCCAATTTCGGATTTATTGCTTTTGCTTTTTTTCGTTCTATTAATCTCATTTCTATTTGTTAGAATTAAATTTTTCCTGCTTGCACTGCCTCTTTATAAAACCAATATCGAATTTTTTAATGATTCCATAGTTTTCACAAAAAAAAGTTTCAAATATAAAGTCAGCAAGCCTGATATAAAGTACATATTCGCATGGAAGAGAAAAACCTCGATCATATTTCAAAACGAACAACTCTATTATTTCGTTTTTTCTGAAAGCATTTACGGAAGCAAACAATTGAATTGCATCAATGGATATTTTAAAACCTCGAATGTATATTTTAATGATAAAAAGCAAATTAAAAAGATAATGAAAGATAATAATCTGCAAAAGTCCCGCAACTATTTACCGTGTTTTCGCAGGTGGATTTGAATAATCATAATATCAGCGGGGGTGATTCCGCCGATTCGGCCGGCCTGGCCGAGTGTCGCGGGTTTGAATTTCTTAAGCTTTTCTTTTGCCTCGGCGCGGAGATGATCGACTTTATCATAATCAAGCGATTCCGGCAGTTTCAGCTTTTCGCTTTTTTGATATTGAGCGATTGCCTTTTCCTCTTTTATAAGATAGCCTTCGTATTTAGCGTCGGTCAACACGCTTTCAATTACATTTTCTGAAAAATCTGAAACTGGGATTTCAGATTTGATCGCTTGCTGGGGCTGTTTGAGATGTTCCCAAAGCGATTTTCCTTCTTTGCGATTGGCTTTCAAAAATTCAATAAGCGCTTTTATCTGTTCCTGTTTTTGCAGAAATTTTTTCCAGCGTTTATCATCTACAAGCCCGATGTCTCGTCCGATTCGTGTAAGTCTGGTGTCAGCGTTATCGCTCCGCAGGCTCATTCGCCATTCAGCGCGGGAAGTGAACATCCTGTACGGCTCGTCGATTTCTCTCGTCAGTAAATCATCAACCATTACGCCGATATACGCCTGGTCTCGCCGAAGAACCAGCGGCTCTTTTCCGTCGAGCATTCGCGCTGCGTTAATCCCGGCCATAATTCCCTGACCGGCGGCCTCTTCGTAACCGCTCGTTCCGTTAATTTGCCCGGCAAGGAAAAGGCCCTTGATTTTTCTCGTTTCGAGGCTTGGCTTTAATTGTATCGCGGGACAATAATCATATTCGATCGCATAAGCGTAATGAATAATCTTTGCGTTTTCAGTGCCGGCCATCAGTTTTATCATCTGCTCCTGAACATCTTCGGGCACAGAAGTGCTGATTCCGTTGCAGTAAATCGTTCGGCACTCTTCATCTTCAGGCTCAAGGAAAACCTGGTGACGGGTCTTATCGGAAAATCGCAGAATTTTCGTTTCGATACTCGGACAGTACCGCGGGCCGGTTGTTTTTATTTGACCGGTATAAAGCGGGGCACGATCCATATTATCAATCAGGAGTTTATGAATTTTTTCGTTGGTGTAAGTTATCCAGCATGGAATTTGTTTGCGCGTAATCGAATCAGTCAGAAACGAAAACGGCGACGGCTTTTCATCGCCATGCTGAATTTGCGTTTTATCGTAGTCGATTGTTTTGGCATCAAGTCTTGCCGGTGTTCCGGTTTTAAGTCTTAAAACCTCAAGCCCCAATTTCCGCAGGCTGTCTGATAATTCATTAGCCGCCGGTTCGTCGAGTCTTCCGCCGGGCCATTGTTTTGTGCCAGTGTGCATTACGCCTTTAAGAAATGTTCCGGTAGTTACAATTACCGCAGCGGCGGTGAAGATTCTGCCGTCAGTGCATTTGATGCCTATCACCTGATTATCTTCGACGAGAATTTCAGCGACGAGTCCTTCGGTGATTGTCAGGTTTTCAGTTTGTTCGAGCAGCCTGCGAATACACGCAGAATATTTATATTTATCGATTTGAGCGCGGGGGGATTGAACCGCGGCGCCTTTTGAGCGATTGAGAAGTCTGAACTGAATTCCCGTTTCGTCTGTTGCGATTCCCATCAGTCCGCCGAGGGCATCTACTTCTTTTACGATTTGCCCTTTAGCGATTCCGCCGATAGCGGGGTTGCAGCTTGCTTTCGCGATTGTGTCTTTGCTGATGGTCAGCAGAAGAGTCTTTGCGCCGATTTTCGCGGCGGCGTGCGCTGCTTCGGCCCCTGCGTGCCCTGCTCCTATAACTATACAATCAAATTTATTATTATTTTGTTCCATTAATTAATAATTAGGTGATTAGTTAATATATTGGTGTAAATTCGTGTTCATTCGCGGTTAAATTTCAGTAATCGCAGTCGCCGAGGCCATCACAAAGTTGGCGGTATGACTGATGCTCAAACTTATTTCCCCAATTTTCAATTCACTTGCGATTCGCTTCACTTCTCCGGTAAGCGTAACCATCGGTTGGCCGAGATGATTATTCACAACTTCGATATCCGTCCATGCTATTTTGCCCCGCCAGCCGGTACCCAGAAGTTTAAGCACTGCTTCCTTGGCGGCGAACCTGCCTGAAAGTTTTTCAATTCTGTTTTTTACTCCGTCAGCCTGCTGTTGCTCGTCAGGCGTAAAGACCCTGTCCAGAAAATGACTGCCGTGCCGCTGGAGCATCTGCTCGATTCGGGGACAATCAACTAAATCTATGCCGTGAAGAATTTTCATTCCTGTTCCGTTTTCGCGAGATTGGCCCTGTAATCTATATAAGCTTTTTCAAGACAGTATTCGACAAACTGGTCGGCGTAAGTCAAATCGACCTGGGCGATAATTTTATTCATCATTTCATCAACAGTTTTTTTACGTTTTTCAAACTGCATTCTTGCTTCGACTTCATTTTGAACCTGCTCGAAAGACTTGCTTTCGTCGGGAGTCTTACTTTCAAGTTTAACTATGAACGTATGTCCTCCGGCGGTAAAAGGTTCGCTGACATCGCCGTTATTCATAGCTTGTACTTTCATTTCAATTTCATCGTACGGTTTTGTTAGCGTACCCGGCACGACAGGTTTCCACAGTCCGCCGTTTGCCGCCTCATAATCATGCGAATATTTTTTGGCAAGATCGCTGAAATCTTCGCCGCTCTTTAATTTTTCGCTGATTTGCGCCGCAAGCTCGCGTGCCTTTTGCTCGAGACTGGCGTTTGGATCATTCGGCTCGTACAATTTTGACGTCTCAATATCGATTACCCTGAAGGTCAACTGCCCTTTCTGCTCGTAATATTGATTCTTTATCTTGTTATAATACGCAAGCAGTTCGGAATGCGTTACAGGTTTTTCGTCCTTGAGCTCTTCCGAAATAAAAGACTGAACAAGTATGGCGCGTCTTTGTTCTTTATAGAAATCCTGCCAGTTGGTTCCCATTTTTTTCAGCAGTTTTTCAACTTCAGAATAATTTCCGCCGCATCGCGCGATAAATTTCTGCACTTCCTCTTCAACCACTTTATCTATAATTTCGTCATCGACATTTTCAGGCAGCGCGGCTTTGGCCTTCTGATAAAGTTTTATATCCGCTATTTTCTGTACAAGCACACCAGACACAACTGGCGTTGCTGTTTTAATAAACTGGCCGTAATCGTCCGTCCTCGCAAGCTCTGTCAATTTAGTCTGAACAGGATTAATAATTTCATCCGCGGTAATAGCTGACGACTCGATAGAGAGCACCAGGCCGCCGTAAGGCACAGGCATATTCGGCATTTCCTTGGGGGGATTTACGGAAGCAAGGCGCTGCGCATCGACATCCGGCTTTTTCGCCGCCTCTTCGCAGCCGTATAAAAACATAATTATATAACTTGCCAGCACTAAAAGTGCAATTTTTTTTGACTTCATATCAAAACATCCTGTTTTTTTCATCTTTCGTTTATCGTTGACGCTGCTCGTTTAGTTGACCGTTTAACGGTTGCGCCGTATTAATGCGGTCACTAAATTTATCCCATGCAACAGCCAATTTATAGCATTGTCTGCTGATTTTATCATAAATATCTATCAACACATCACATCTTTTTGCATCAACAAACGAAGAATACAAATCTTTGGCTTGAGTCAATGATACTATTGTTTCGTTAGTCTCTGCCATTGCATCATCAAGATATTTCTGAAACCCTCTTTTTTGATGCCGTTTTGAATGCCCTTCAGCAATCAATCTCAGACCAGCTTTGGCTGAACGCCTAAGCTGGTCTGACAAATCAAATTTTTCTTCAGGCGGCAATACAGGCAAAATATACTTAAACACTTCAAGCATTGCCTCATAAGCGCTTTTATAAACATCTAAATCCCGAAAACTTTTGATTGGCTTTTTGTTTTCCATAACGTCCTGCGATAAACGTTACCGTAACGAGCTGCGTCAACGTAACCGTTTATACGCAACCCATAACTTCAATATTTTTTAATCCAACAAACGCCTAACATGAATTTTTGAAAATTATAGCCTATCCTATGCTCTTTTGCGAAGAATTTTTCTCAGCACCGCACAAACGGTATCAGGTTCGAGATATTTGCTGTCCAGGCGCAAATAAGCGGTCTGGGGGTCTGGAATCCGCAATTTGCCCGGCGCTTTGGCGAAAATATCGATGGCATTCCTGGTATTTTCCTTTTCAAGCGAAAAAATTATATCGCTGCCGCTGATATTTATCGCCCGGAAACCCGCCTCAGAAGCCAGAATCCTAATTTCAGCGAGTTCGAGCAGTTTTTGGACTTCCGGACAAATACGCCCGAATAAATCATTAAGTTCGTCTTCAAGCTGTTTCAGATCCTGCGAGTTTCTCGCCGCCGCGATTCGCCGATAAACATTCATCCGCTGCGAATCGGACTGGATATAATTCCTCGGAATGTAAATCGAAAATCCCAAATCGATAACTGCCGTCGGTTCCTTTTCCATCGGCTCCTTTTTAAGTTTTCTTACCGCATCGCTCAAAAGTTTACAGAAAAGCTCGAACCCTATCGTATTAATATGCCCCGACTGTTCGGGCCCGAGAATATTTCCCGCTCCTCGAATTTCCAAATCGCGCAGGGCAATTTTAAAGCCCGCCCCAAGCTGCGAATATTCCTCGATCGCTTTCAATCGCTTTACAGCGGTGGTAGTAATCGAACGATTCTGCGGCAAAAGCATATACGCGTACGCCCTGTGTTTGAACCGCCCGACCCTTCCGCGAAGCTGATGGAGCTGGGCAAGTCCGAACCGGTCCGCGTCATTTATGATCATCGTATTTGCGTTGGGAATATCGATTCCGGATTCGATTATCGCAGAGCAAATCAGGACATCGATTTGGCCGAGCACAAATTTCACCATCGCTTTTTCAAGCTCGTGCTTGTGCATCTGGCCGTGCGCAATTCCGATTCGAACCTCCGGAACAAGCGTTTGGATTTTATCTGCGAATTTCTCGATTGTCTGCACCCTGTTATGAACAAGGAATATCTGCCCCTGCCTGTTGAGTTCAAAAAGTATCGCTCGCTTGATAGTTTCATTATCGAATTTTTTAACATGCGTTACGACCGCCCGTCTGTCCAGCGGCGGAGTCGTCAGCGAGCTTATATCCCGCAGCCCGAGCATCGCGATATGAAGCGTTCGCGGTATCGGCGTTGCCGTCATCGTCAGCACATCGACATTGACCCGCATCTTTTTCAATTTTTCTTTATGCTCGACGCCGAACCTCTGCTCCTCATCAATAATCAAAAGCCCCAAATCTTTGAACCCGACATCGCCGCTCAAAAGCCTGTGCGTGCCGATAAGAATATCGACGCCGCCCTGCTTTGCGCGTTTAACAATTTCAGAAGACTGCTTTTTGGTTTTGAAGCGGTTTATGGATTCTATCGAAACGGGAAAATCCGCGAACCGCTGCAAAAACGTCCGCTCATGCTGAACACACAGAACTGTCGTCGGCACAAGCACTGCAACCTGTTTACCCGCTTCAACAGCCTTGAAAGCGGCTCGCATCGCAAGCTCGGTTTTGCCATACCCGACATCACCGCAAAGCAGCCTGTCCATCGGAACAGGTTTTTGCATATCCTGCTTTATATATTCGCTTACCGTTTCCTGGTCCGGCGTCTCCTCGTACAGAAACGATTCCTCGAATTCCCGCTGCCAGTTGGTATCAGGCCCGTAAGCGATGCCCGGCATACTCTGCCGTTTTGCCTGCATATCGAGCAGCTCTGTCGCAAGGTCATTGACCGCCTGAGCGACTTTTTCTTTCTGCTTCTCCCATTTCCTGGTTCCGATTGTGCTAAGCTTCGGCCTAATCGCGGTGGTGCCGACATATTTCTGCACGAAACCGATGTTCTGCATCGGCACGTGAATCAAAACATTGTCAGCAAATTGCAGCGTGAGAAATTCTTTTTTGCTGCCGTCTTTCTCGATTGTCTCAATGCCTTTAAATTTCCCGATTCCATAATTTATGTGAACGACATAATCGCCTTTACTCAAGTCCGACGCACTGTCAATCGCTTTCGATGCGCTCAAAGGCCGAATCGTCCTGCGTACCACCGTTTGTCCGAACAGTTCATGATGAGTCGCCACGATAGTTTTAATATCATCGATAATAAACCCGCGATGAATGAAACCGACAACAAGATGGATCCCGTGGTTAGCCCGTCGATTTATTCGGGGGGTTTGTTCAACATTTTCATTTAAAATCTCCTGGATCCTTTTTATTTCAGCGTCCGCCTGACAGTACAAATAAATCTCCCACCCTGTCTGCGCAAGCTCAGCAAGTTGCTTCAATGCTGTCCTGTGTCCCGACCATCCGGGAACTCCTTTTGCTTCGAACTGCTGCGTGCTTTTTATTCGAAGCTCGATATTGTCCTCGCCTTGCGCAAACCTGCTGATATGAACCTGCTGAAAAGCGGTTATTTTTTTGTAAATTTCTTCCCACTTATAAAGCCCCTGCGGCCTTTCGACCCTGCGAATAAAAACATCAGCCACATCCTGAACTTCAGTCGGCTCCTCAATAAAGATTATCGTGTCAGGCTCAAGTATATCCAAAAAAAGCGTTTGACTCTCAATCTTGTCGTCTGTTGTGCCCGTAGTGATAGTAATATCATTGATGTGCCCCGCCGACCGCATCGTATCGAGGTCTATGGTTCTGATACTTTCAATTTCATCGCCAAAAAATTCGACTCTTACTGCAACCGGCTGGTTTGATTTTGTCGAGACCGGCGCGAAAACATCAATGATTCCGCCTCGCCTTACAAACTGCCCCGGCAAATCCGTACGTTCCACCGCTTCAAAACCATTGTCGGCAAGCCATTGACAAACCTTATCCATTTCGATGCTCGCCCCTTTGACAAGCGTCAACCCTCGTTCAAGAAGCTCACCCGGCTTGGGCAGCGGCTGCATAATCGCCTGAATCGACGCTGAAATAATCGCAGGCTGCTGCTGAGATATAATCTTTAGGCCGAGCCTGGCCCGTGCCGATGCCGTCTCATCGGTTGCGTCTATTATTTCCTCGCCAGCCCAGCCCGGCAAGGTCTCAACATCTTTCGCTCCAATAGTTATAAGGTCATCGACCGCATTATCAGCATCGTCGAGATGCCTGCTGATGTAGAGGAGAGGTTTCCCGGTTTGCTGATGTATCTGAAAGGCCAACAAAGGCGCAAAGGATCCCCATGTCCCGGCAATTTTGACCACCCTGTCAGCGGCCTTTACACAGGAAATTATTTCCGATGCTGAACTGAAATTATTAAAGTTCATCTACTAATAGATATTGTAATCTCTAAATCTGTAGAAAACAATACCTCAGTATATACACAAAAAAACAGCGGATTGTTTTGATCAATCCACTATCCATTAATTAATCTTTTTTTGTTAATCCCCAAAACACGTATTTACGCCCCTTGCGGCAGCTATTAATGGCGAATTTACTGACACTTTTCGCACTTTGCCGGCCACCTGCGCAAGCGGAACGCTCGAAACCTGATTATTCTTCCACACAACCAGTCTGTTCTTCTTGCCCGCGACGACCAGCTCAAGGGCGGTATGCCCGAAACTTGTCGCAAGCACCCGGTCGCGTGCCGTCGGCCTGCCGCCGCGCTGAACATATCCGAGCGTCACGCTGCGGGCCTCAAGGCCTGTGCACATCTCAATCTGTCCGGCAAGTTTATTCGCTATTCCGCCAAGGCGAATCGTCTCGGGAGAGTAGGCGACGGTTCTTCGCACCACCATTTCGCCGCCGAGTTCTTTGGCGCCTTCAGCAACGCAAATAATCGTGTATGTTTTGCCCCAACTGTTCCGCTCCTGAATAAAATCGCAAACCTTATTAAGACTGTACGGAATTTCGGGAATCAAAATCACGTCAGCCCCGCCCGCAACACCGGCGTGCAGCGCAATCCAGCCCGCATATCTGCCCATCACTTCCAAAACCATAATCCGATGATGAGCGCTTGCGGTTGTGCGAAGTTTATCAATAGCCTCGGTCGCAGTGGTTACCGCGGTATCGAACCCAAAAGTTACATCCGTTCCCCACAGATCGTTGTCTATTGTTTTCGGAACGCCGATGACGGGTAAACCTTTTTCAGCTAATTTTTCCGCGCTGGTCATTGTGCCGTCGCCGCCGATGCAGACCAGCGCATCGATTTTCTTCTGCTTTAAAGTCCGGACGCATGATGCCGTTAGATCTTTGAACGTAACTTCGCCTGCTTTGTTAGTGTAAGGATATTTTGAAGGATTGGTTGTGTTATTAGAGCCGAGGATCGTTCCGCCGACTTCGAGAATATTACTGACGTCCCTGTAATTCAAAGGTCGAATCCTGTTTTCGATCATCCCCAGAAATCCGTCTTCAATTCCCCAAACCTTGATGCCGTATTCCTGAATGGCGGTTTTGGTTACCGCTCTGATAACCGCGTTAAGTCCCGGGCAATCTCCGCCGCCTGTCATTACTGCGATGCTCTTTATTTTTTTTGCCATTCCAATTCCTTCAGTCAAAATTCAAACACATAGATTTTATGAGAAAACAGCGGCTTGGACAAGCATTTTAAGAGTCAAAAACTTTTTCCCATTCCCGCATCACCGCGTCAACCAGCGGGCCAACAGTGTTTTCTGAGAAATCAAATTTCAATCCTGCCGCCGCGAATAATTCCGGCAGCGGTTTAGACCCGCCTAATGACAATGCCCTGCAATAATTTTCAACTGCTTTATTAGAATCCTTCTGCGACTGCTGCCATATACCAAGAGCGCCTAATTGCGCGATTCCATATTCGATATAATAAAATGGACATTGAAAAATATGCAGCTGCCTTTGCCACATAGTCTCTCGAAATTCAGCCAGCTCCGACCAGTCGTACAATTTGCCGTAAAATCGTTCATTAATTTCCAGCCACGCCTTTCGCCGCTGATTTCTGTCTTGTACCGGATGTTCGTAAATCCAATGCTGAAATGCGTCGATATTCGCAACCCATATTAGATAGAAAATCGTCTCTTCTAATTTTTCCCGCCATGCCCTTTTCGCATCGTCCTCACTATAAAATTCGTTCAGATACCTGCTGCCCAAAAGTTCCATCGCCTGCGAAGCAACTTCGCAAAACTCTATCGGCGCGTGCCGGTACATCACCAACGGCTCATCTCTGCACAAACTCGAATGAAAAGCATGTCCGCCCTCGTGGAGCAAAAGATAAACATCGCTGTTGCTGCCGACCGTATTTCCAAAAATAAACTGCTCTCGCCTTTCATTAAGCGATGCCTGATAACCTCCCGGCGCTTTGCCTTTTCTGCTGACAAGATCCAAAAGACCAAGCTCCTGCATCCTCCCGATTTGCTTATCAAATTCAGGATGAAGCTTTCCAACGATTTTACGAATCCCTCCGATCAGCTCATCGGCCTCTTTAAACGGCGACAAAGCCGGCTTGCCGTAAGGGTCTGCCGATTGAGTTACATCGAAGTCCCACGGGCGAAGCGAATCAAGCTTCATTATTTTCTTGCGCTGCTGGAAAATCCTCTCTACCGCCGGAACCACTTTTTGCTCGACTGCCTGATGATAATCAAAACAATCCTGAGGTGTATAATCGAACCGATGCCATTCTTTAAATTTATAATCTCGATAATCTTCAAAACCCGCGTTAACCGCTATTTTATGCCGCAACAAAATCATCTGGTCAAAAATATCGTCGAGCTTGTCAGCTTCATTCCTCCATTTTTTCATCATTGCCCGCCACGCTTTTTCCCGCACGCTCCTGTCAGCCTCGGAAAGTTTCCGCCGAATCTGCGGCATAGTTAGCAGTTTGCCATCGAACTCGACTGTCATCCCGCCGCACACAGTTTGATAATCCTGGATAAGACCGTCCTCGCGTTTTTGCAGTTCCACATTTTCATCGCGAAAGACTTCTATGTCCGCGCGTGCGTCTCTCGCAAGCACAACATATCTGTCTCTGGGCAATGTAACAGAATCGTAAAATGAAATAAATTTTATTTTGAGCTGATAATCCAGCGGTTTGATTGCGGGAAGCAATTCCTGCGTGAATCGTCTGTATGCCTCGCTTCGCGCTGCATCGTCAGTCTGGCATGTCATTCGAATACTCAGAACTGAACCGTGCTCACCCAGCGCACTTTCAAGCTCTGACCAGCAAGCCAGAAATTTTTCCATCTCCTGCCACGATTTGACCGGCATATCGAGCAGCTTTTTATAAAGCGCGCAAACCGAATCGATATCCTGAAAATCTATTTTTTCCGGAAGAAAACTTCTCGGCTGGTAAAGCGGTAGTTTACTTAAATCAAGTTCAACAGCTTTCATCAAGTCCACAATACCTCCATTAGCCCCCGGATTTATTTAGGGGGGTTCGTTAATATTCTCAAGCTTCGTGCCTCTTGATGGCTATTTTCCTGCCGCGGCAATCGACTTTTTCGCCGCCTCTGCAACCGCATCAGCCGTAATGCCGAATTTCTCGTAGCATACTTTATACGGTGCTGATTCGCCGAATCTCGTCATGCCGATAAATTCGCCATTGTCGCCGATATATTTTTCCCAGCCCATCTTAATGCCCGCTTCGACTGCGACCCTGGCCTTAACGCTCGGCGGTAGAACCGAATCTTTATAACTCTGATCCTGCTTATCGAACAATTCCCAGCTCGCAAGATTAACGACCTGCGCCTTGATATTTTCTTCCGCAAGTTTTTCCGCCGCCTTCATCGCGATTTCAAGTTCCGAACCGACGCCGATAAGTATCACATCAGGCTTATCTTGTTTTATAACAGCATAACCGCCCTTTGCGATGCTCGATGCGGGTGGATATTTCGTTCTGTCAAGAGTAGGCAGATTCTGTCTTGTCAAAAGCAGAGCCGTCGGCCCGTTTTTATTTTCAAGCGCGATCTTCCAGCAATACGCCGTTTCATTCGCATCCGCAGGACGCAGCACAAGCATCTTCGGAATCGCGCGAAGAGCCGCGATATGTTCAATCGGCTGATGAGTAGGGCCGTCTTCGCCCAACCCGATTGTATCGTGCGTGAAAACGAATATAGATTTATAACCGCTCATCGCCGCAAGACGAACAGCGGGTTTCATATAATCGAAGAAGCAGAAGAACGTTCCGCCGTAAGCGCGAAGCAGTTCGCTTGTCCCGATTCCGTTCATTATCGCCGCCATCGCATGTTCGCGGACGCCGTAACGAATGTATCGGCCTGTCCATTTATCCTTCTGGAAATCCTCAACGCCTTTATATCTTGTGTTATTCGATGGCGTCAAATCCGCAGAACCGCCGAGAATCAAAGGCATTTTCGGCATAAGCGCATCGAGAGTTTTTCCTGATGCCGACCTTGTCGCCATTGGTTCCGGCGCAAATGTCGGAAGCTCCGTAATATCCGGATATGGATTGGTTATCAGCTTTGCGAGTTCCGGATATTGCTGCGAATATTTTTTGAACATTTCATTCCACTGTTTTTCAAGTTCCGCGCCTTTGTCCTTTGTCTTTCTCGTATGTTCGAGAGCTTCGGCAGGTACATGAAAACTCTTTTCCGGGTCCCATCCGAAATTTTTCTTTATAAGTTTAATCTCGTCATCGCCCAGCGGCGCTCCGTGAGCTGTGTGTGTGTCCTGGAAATTCGGACTTCCATAACCAATGTGCGTGCGAAGATTAATAATGCAAGGCCTGTTCTTTTCGGCCTGAGCGTTCTTGATCGCCTTTTCGAAAGCAATCATATCGTTGCCGTCGCCGCCGACAACCTGGACATACCAACCATAAGCCTCGAATCTCTTTGCGCGGTCTTCAGTAAATGAAAGAGCCGTATTTCCGTCAATCGAAATATTATTATCGTCATAGATAACGATTAAATTATTCAAGCCAAGGTGTCCCGCAAGAGAGCATGCTTCCGATGCGACGCCTTCCTGCAAACATCCGTCGCCTGCAATCGTGTAAATTTTGTAATCGAAAAGATTGAAGCCATCTTTGTTGAAATATGCAGACAAATATTTCTGCGCGATTGCCATACCGACGCAGTTGCTTATTCCCTGTCCCAGCGGACCCGTTGTGGCTTCAACGCCCGGAGTAGTATGGCCGTATTCGGGATGGCCCGGAGTTTTACTGCCCCACTGCCGGAAATTTTTCAAGTCATCAAGACTTAAATCATAACCCGTCAAATACAAAAGCGAGTACAGAAGCATGCTTCCGTGACCCGCGCTTAAAACGAACCTGTCCCTGCCGAGCCATTTCGGATTAGCGGGATTATGTCTTAAGTATTTCGTCCAGAGTGTATATGCCGCCGGAGCCATTCCCATCGGCATACCCGGATGACCGGATTTGGCCTTTTGAACGGCATCCATAGCGAGAAATCTTATTGTTTGTACACAAAGTTCATCTAATTCATTTAGACCGGGATTTATCTTTTTCTGCATCGTCTTTCCTTGTTTATAACATTAAAGACGAGCATAATAAGCCAAATCTTCTGATATGTCAACATCCCAATGCACCCGCTGCTTTTGGAATTTTGCTTTGTTCGTTTTTGTTTTTTTATGCTTCAGGATTAAACGTCATACAGCAGGCTTTTTCACTTTTATGACCGACGGTTACACCAGCCGCCGCGCATTGAAGTCTGTCGTTATACATGCATTCGCTCATTCGACAGGCGCCAACGTGACCCATCTGTGTCGGATCGCCGGCCTTGCAGGAACTCTGGCTTTTTGACCAGAACGTATCGCACATTGCTGAATTTGTTTCAGCATCTCCTACTGTAATGGCCGATGCATGGCATTGATTATGTTTGTTATAAGCACAATCGGTCATATCGCATGTTTGAACATGTGGCATTTGCATATTTTTTTCGCCTTTCCTAAAAAATCGCTTCGAAAGTAACATTTTTATTTATTCCTCTAAATTGGCATTCTGCTTAATGTCCACTGCTCAAATGCCCAACCCTTTGACAAAAGTCCCATAAATCTCGATAACTGCCAGTTTTCACAACTTGCTTACCTTAATCTTCCGCTGCAAATATAATCTCTTCAAAGACTTAAGGCGTTTTCTTTTTTTTGCTGAATTTTGCTAAACTCGGCCGATAAGTAGCATTTTGTTTTTGTCGATAAAAAATTGTCTAAAAAAGGCAACTGAGAAATGGAATTTTTAAAAAATGAAAAGATGACCAGGGAGTCAAATACGCTAACAGTTATAGTTACTGTTATGGGTCTGGCAGGTATTATTGACTTATGGTTCTACTCAAGCACGGAGGCAAACCTTCTTAACTCCCTCTTCCTGCTTATACTGCTTAGCTGCATTAGCTTTGGTATTTTCATTCTTGTTTCGCGTCATCTAAAAGCTCGTCACAATGAGATTAAAAATTTAATTAAAAATCTTACTTACGAAATCGACTCTCAGAATTCAAAACTCGAAGAATCCAAAATCCAGGCGGAGAAAATTAATCAGCAGCTTCAGATTTCCGTAAAATATGCAAATTCGATGTCGCAGCAGGCCGCGGAAGCGAACCGTTCGAAAGGTGAATTCCTTGCAGGCATGAGCCATCATATCAGAACACCAATGAACGCTATCATCGGTTTCAGCGAAATTCTCGCTGAAGACGACCTTACTCCGGTCCAGCAGAACCAGGTCAAAATCATCCGCGACAGCAGCAGGGCCCTGCTGAGATTGATAAACGACTTGTTTGATTTCTCCAGAATCGAATCCGGAAGATTTGAAGTTGACAAAAATTCTGATGTTAACATCGATGGCGTTCTCAAGTCCATTGAAGAAGTCATGAAACCTGCCGCTATCGAAAAAGGACTTATTTTCGAAATCATCAGAACCTCCGGCGTGGATAACAGCGATGTTTCCGTTCATGCGGATGAAGGCAGGCTAAAACAATGCCTGATGAACCTCGTCGGCAATGCCATAAAATTCACCAAAAAAGGTTTTGTCCGGATCAGGGTTTCTATTTATAAAAAAATCGGCACTAATTTCGTAAGGTTCGATGTCGAAGACAGCGGCATAGGTATCGCTTCAGAGAATCTTTCGCGTATCTTCGAACCTTTCTCTCAAATAGAAACATCCGACGGCCTTATCAATCATCAGTTTTCAAGCACCGGGCTCGGCCTTGCGGTTACGCATCATATCGCGGAAATGCTCGGCGGAAGACTCACCGTAAATAGTACATTTTCGAAAGGTTCGGTATTTTCGCTCTTTGTCCCGCAGACAATAAAACAATGTAATCCGGTGCAGCAGCAAACCTGTGAAGCAAAAGAGACAAAACCGGAAATCTCTGAAAACAGCAATACGAAGCTTGCAGGCAAA
The DNA here is from genome assembly GCA_022705345.1 of Planctomycetota bacterium. Taxonomy (GTDB): domain Bacteria; phylum Planctomycetota; class Phycisphaerae; order Sedimentisphaerales; family UBA12454; genus UBA12454. The sequence continues at coordinate 35,448 of JAKJEQ010000007.1, forward strand.
ATCCTTGTCGCTGAAGACAGCCCGACAAATCAAACTCTCATCGACCTGATTTTGAAAAAAGCCGGGCTAAAAACCAAAATTGTTGACAACGGCCTTTTAGCAGTACAAAAAGCAGGCGAAGAGAAATTCGATCTCATCCTTATGGACATCCAGATGCCCGTCATGAACGGTTTCGAAGCCGCCAGACAAATTAAAAAAGAACATCCCGAACTTCCTGTCATCGCGCTCACAGCATGCGCTATGAAAGGAGACGACGAAAAATGTTATTCCGCGGGCTGCGATGGCTATCTCACAAAACCTGTTGACAGGGAAAAACTTTTAGAAGTGTTAAAGAAATTTCTAAATACAAATGACCCCCGACAGAATTCAAATAATATCAGTTCGGACTCACAGGAGAAAATAATGGTTCAAAGCGACACAGTACAAACAGGAGAACTTGAATTAGATTGGCAGCTTCTAATGGACAGAATTGGCGATGAAGCTCTAATTGACGAAATCGTGCCGGTCTTTCTCAAAGATAACAAGGAGAGAATGCAGCTGCTCGCAGAGGCGGTAAAGAAAAAAGATTCGAAAGAAGTCAAATTTTATGCCCATTCCATCAAAGGCGCTTGCGGAACTATGGGTGCACAGAAACTCTTTGAACTCGGCAAACAGCTCGAAAATGCCGGAAGGCTCGAAGAGATTGACAAATACCAGCCTCTTTTCGAACAGATTACAGAGCATTTTGACTGCCTGCTGGCTCTTCTAAACAGAAACGATTGGAAGCAGATCGCAAAAAACAGACACGCCCTCGCCCATCGTTCGGCCTAAATTGCATAGCTTGTTACACCTTTATATTGACTTTTCGCCATTTACCCACTAACATACTGTTATTGGCCGAGTGGCGGAATGGCAGACGCACGGGATTTAAAATCCCGGGTCCGATAAGGGCGTATGGGTTCGACTCCCATCTTGGCCAGTTTTTTTTATTTAATGATTTAAATTGGCTGACAAAAAAATCAAAGCAGTTCTCTTTGACTTGGGCGATACCCTGCTCAACTACGGCAAAATCGACCCGCACGAACCATTTTTCAAAGCCGCAAAGCAAACATGGATTTGGCTAAAAGAACAGGGCCAGGCCGCCGGCTGGCAATGGCTTTACACTTTCAGGAATCTCCTGTCCGTTCACCTGCGAATTATATGGTCGCATTTTACCGGCCACGATTTCGATTCATTGCAGGTTATGAAAAATCTCGGCAAAAAAATGGGCCATCAGCTCACCGACCAACAATACCAAGACCTCGTTTGGCTCTGGTATGACCCGCTGGCAAAATTAGTTACAATCGAACCCGACCTCCATCAAACCCTCACTTCGCTTCGCGACAAAGGTTTGAAAATGGCAATTGTTTCAAATACTTTCGTTTCCGCTTCCGTCCTCAACAGGCACATCAGGGAGCTTGGCCTTTACGAATTTTTTGAATTCATCTACTATTCATATATGTTCAACAAGCGAAAGCCTCATCCCGAAATGTTCCTCGCTGCCGCTAAGCAGCTCAATCTTGCACCTTCTGAAATTATTTTCGTAGGCGACAGAATCGACAACGATATGGTCGGCAGTATCGGCGTCGGTATGACTCCGGTTCTGAAAAAAGCTCATTCCAATTATAAAAAAAATGTTCCGCCGCAAGTAACACAGATAAACAGCATCTCCGAACTGCCCGCGTTAATCGAAAAGCTCAACACCTCAAAGGACAGCAATGGCTGATAAAATTAAATGGGGAATCGTCGGTACAGGAGGTATCGCACACACGTTTGCAAAGGCTCTTGCAATCCTGCCCGATGCCGAGCTTGTCGCCGTTTCTTCACGAAAAAAAGAATCCGCTGAAAAATTCGCCGCAGAGTTCAATATCCCTGAATATTATGTCGGCGCCGATTCGCTTGCCAACGATAAAAATATCGACGTCGCTTATATCTCCACAATCCATCCCGCACATAAAAGCGATACACTTAGCTGCCTTAAAGGCGGAAAAGCCGTTCTCTGCGAAAAACCATTGGCGATGAACGGCCTCGAAGTCTCACAGATGATTGACTGTGCCAAAAAAAATAATCGTTTCCTCATGGAAGCGATGTGGACATATTTTTTTCCTGCAATGGTTGAAGTTCGCCGAATAATTTCCATCGGCGATATCGGCCAAATCCGCCTTGTTAACGCAAATTTTTGCTTTAATAGAGAACCCGACCCTGAAGGCAGGCTCATCAATCCTTTATTAGGAGGCGGAGCACTGCTGGACATTGGAGTTTACGTCATCGCATTTGCTCAAATGATTTACGGCAAAGAACCGCAAAACATCTCGAGCAACGCTCACATCTGCGCCACAGGGGTTGACGAACAGTGTTCTATGATTTTCAGCTATCCCGGAGGCTCGCTCGCTTCGCTTAATTGCTCGTTCAGTGTCGATTCCCCCTGCCAGGCCGCCGTTTACGGAACAAAAGGTTATATCAGAATCCCACATATGTTCTTCCACCCGGACACATTTTCCGTAAAAATCGGCGAACTGCCCGAAAAAGAATATTCTTTTAACCGTCTCGGCAACGGCTACACCTACCAGGCCCTCGAAGTAATGCAGTGTCTGCGCGATGGAAAATTACAAAGTCAAATTATGCCATGGTCGGCCAGTGCTTCGATTATGAGAACTATGGACAAAATACGAAAACAGTGGAATCTCGTCTATCCATGTGAAAAATAATTTCTTGATCAGGAGTTTTTTATGAAGAAACTTGCATTTGCGGCAATGATCGTAATCATAAATTCAACTCTTTTCGCCCAAACAGACGCTAACCAAATAAACAATTTCATCGACAAAGAACTCGGTATCATCCCCGAAAGAATCATCAGTATCGTACGAAGCCCCGACCTCCGGCACATTGCACTGCTTGCTGCCGTGAACGCTAAAAATCAGATCTTTCTCGACGGCGTCCCCGGCTCGCTGTTCGATCTCATCGGCGAAAATTCTATTCTCTTCAGCCCGGACAGCAATCATCTCGCTTATGTCGCGATGCAGGATAACAAGCAAATGGTGGTCCTGGATGGAAAACAGGGCTCCCAGTTTGACGGTATTCTCAAAGATGGAATGGTTTTCAGCCCGGACAGCACCAGGTTCGCTTATCTAGCCAAAAATGGAATCAGAACTGCTATCGTCGTCGATGATAAACTTTTGACCTTCGAAGAAACCATCGAAGCTAAAAGTATTCCCTTATTCAGCAATGACAGCAGGCATCTGGCTTTTATCGGATGGCAAGGTTCCAAAAGACTGGTTGTCCTCGACGGTAATCCGCACCAAGGCTACGATGATATCAGCTTTTTGGCTTTCAGTCCTGTACACAACAAATTGGTTTACGGTGCGCGAAAAGGCACAAAACGTTTAATGGTTTTCGATGGCAAGCCAGGAAATGAATTCGGTGAAATAGGAAAAGTACTTGCTTTTACCTCCAGTGGCGGGCGTTTCGCCTATCGCGCCCGCTCCGCTGCAAAATGGCAGGTTGTTGTCAATGAAACGAATC
>JAKJEQ010000080.1 GCA_022705345.1 Planctomycetota bacterium
CCGCCTGCAAATATTTAATTTTTATCTGCTGAGTTCGCAGAATAAGAAGCCACCGGCAGACAAAAACAAATTGCCCGGCAAGACTAAGCAATATCGCCGATATAACAACAAACGGATTCAGTTTGCTGAAACTGTTAACGATTTCCTTTATGCTTTCGCCTTTAAAAGCAAAATAAAGAGCCGTAACGGCGATTATAAGCCTGACAAAATGACCTATATGCTTATTGTTTTTATTTGTATCTGCCAAAAAACTTTTCCTTTATAACTTGAATTCGGCAATAATAACGTGTAAAAGATTGTTCGGCAAGAAGATAAAATCAAGAAGATGAATTAAAGACTTTAAGGAACTAAAAAATTGGCAGCAGGAAAAGAAATCGAACTTGGAACAAATTTTGAGCCGAAATTCGACTCAAACGGACTTATCACTGCTATTTCGCAGGACGCTAAAACCGGCCAAATCCTGATGGTCGCTTATATGAATAAAGAAGCATTGGATCTAACTATAAGTACCGGCAACGCAGTATTTTACAGCAGGAGCAGAAAAAAACTCTGGAAAAAAGGCGAAGAAAGCGGCCACGTACAAAAGGTAAAACAGATACTCGCAGACTGCGACCAGGATTGTTTGATTCTCAAAGTCGAAGTTGACCAGGGCCAGTGCCACGTCGGGTATCAGTCCTGCTTTTACAGAGCGGTAAACAAAGATAATCCATCGCAATTGGAATTTGTCGCCCAGAAAGTTTACGACCCAGAAGAAGCTTACAAAAAATCAAAATAATAATTCCGCTTTATCCGGCCAGACAAAATGCGTAATTCAAAATTAGGAGAGAAATTTTGATGGATAACGAGATAAGATTCGAAGCGCCATGGGGCCCGATGCTTAGGATTTTAACGTCAGCTTGCGTAATTTTTCTTGTCGGCATTGCCATGATCGGAATTATTACAAGTCCCCACCACAACATTGGCTGGATTTTCGGAATGGTCATTCTGCCGCTGACAATACTAATCATATCCTCATTTTTCATGATTCGCGGATATGTCTTATTTGATAACACGCTGATTATTGAACGGCTCGGATGGCAGACAAAAATCGATTTGTCCAAACTTGCGACCGCCGAAGTTGACCCGACGGCAATGGCCAAATCGATTCGGACGTTTGGCAATGGCGGAATGTTCTGCTTTGCCGGCCTGTTTCATAACAAAACTCTTGGCACATACAGAGCCTTTGCGACGGATATGCGAAAATGCGTCATACTTCGATTCCCAAATCGCATCATTGTTGTCACCCCGGATGAGCCGCAGAGATTTGCGACAATTTTAAGAAACCGTAAACCCGCATAACCGCCCGGTTTCGGCAAAACTTTTGATTTGACTAAACGAGGGGTTATTGTTAACCTTTCCGGTTCCGGAAATAATATAAATCAGATTAACGAAAGGGTTAAAAAGATGTTTACTACAATTACTGACATTAGGGCAAGAGAGATACTCGATTCACGAGGCAATCCAACGGTTGAAGTCGATGTAACGCTGGATGACGGCGCATTCGGAAGAGCCGCTGTTCCATCCGGTGCAAGCACAGGCGCTCACGAAGCGGTCGAACTCCGAGATACAAACGCAAAAAGATATATGGGCAAAGGCACATTGACCGCAGTCAAAAACGTTAATGAAAAAATCGCGCCGGAAGTTATCGGCATGGACGCCCTTGCACAGGAACAAGTCGATAAGTTCATGATCAAACTTGACGGCACAAAGAACAAAGGCAAGTTCGGCGCAAACGCGATTCTCGGCGTATCGCTGGCTGTCGCCAAAGCGGCGGCAAATTCGGTCGGCCTTCCTCTTTATCGTTATCTCGGCGGATGCAACGCAAACGTTCTCCCCGTCCCGATGATGAACATTCTTAACGGCGGAAAGCACGCTGACAACAACGTAGATTTCCAGGAATTCATGGTTATGCCAATCGGAGCTAAGGATTTCCCTGAAGCCTTGAGAATGGGCGCCGAAGTTTTTCATACCCTTAAAAAAGTTTTGAAGAACAAAGGCTACAATACAGCCGTCGGCGATGAAGGAGGTTTCGCACCATCTTTAAAATCTAATGACGAGGCAATCGAAGTCATTCTCGACGCCATAAAGAAAGCAGGCTACAAGGCAGGCAAACAAATCTCTATCGCTCTTGACCCTGCTTCTACTGAAATGTATGACGAAGCATCAAAGAAATATAAATTCTTCAAATCAGCGCCTAACAAAAAAGTTTCTTCAGACGATATGATCAGGCACTGGACCGGATGGATTGAAAAATATCCAATCGTTAGCCTCGAAGACGGTCTGGCCGAAGACGACTGGGCAGGCTGGACAAAACTCACTCAAACCGTTGGCGATAAATGCCAGCTCGTCGGAGATGATTTGTTCGTTACAAATTCCGAAAGACTCGCAAAGGGTATTAAAATGGGAGCGGGCAATTCGATCCTTATCAAAGTCAACCAGATCGGCACGCTGACAGAGACTTTCGAAGCTATCAACGTCGCAAAGAGAGCGGGCTATACCGCTGTTATGAGCCATCGAAGCGGCGAAACCGAAGACAGCACAATCGCGGATTTAGCGGTCGCGACAGGCGTCGGTCAGATTAAAACGGGTTCGGCTTGCAGAACTGACAGAATTTGCAAATATAACCAGCTTCTGAGAATTCACGAAGAACTCGGAGATGCCGCACAGTACGGTTCGTTCCTTTTTGAATGAAAATTTAAGATTGAAAATTGAAAATTTATTTAAAAAGCCCCATTACAAAAGTATGGGGCTTTTCTTTTTATCTGATTTTGAGCGTCGCTAAGGCGAAAGCCGCAAATGCCGCGGCCAGCAGCCAGAAACGAACGACGACTTGCGGTTCTGACCAGCCCCCAAGATGGAAATGATGATGGATAGGAGCACAGCGGAATATTCTTTTTCCTCCGCTGTATTTGAAATAGCCGACCTGCAAAATTACGCTGACAAGTTCCATCACAAACACGCCGCAGATAATCAAAAGCAAAATTTCATTTCTTGTAACAAGAGCCCCGTATCCCATCGCAGCTCCCAGAGGAAGCGAACCTATGTCGCCCATAAAAGTTTGAGCAGGATGACAGTTGAACCAGAGGAAACCCATCGTTGCGCCGAGTATCGAAGAAAAGAAAATGCAAAGCTCGCCTGACTGCGGAATATGAGGCAGCAATAGATACCCTGCCCATGTCATTGTCGATGTTCGGGTCATTGATTCTGATGCCACGTAGCAGAGAATCGTCAGAGTCATACTTGCGATGGCAACGCAGCCGGCGGCAAGGCCGTCCATTCCATCGGTTAGATTGACCGCGTTACTGGTGGCTGCTATATAAAGAATTGCAATCAGGATAAAAAAGCCTGCGCTGATTGGGATACCATATTTATAGAACGGCAGCCAAAAGCGTGTGGCGTCCGGAATTCTCTGGACATCGAAATAGAGAAATGCCGCTATCAGCACCGCCCCGCCGAGTTGAAAAGCGAGTTTTTCCCATGGCTTGAGTCCATTACGGCTGCGATGACGAATTTTGCTTGTGAGTTTTAGCCAATCGTCAACGGCGCCGATGCCGCCATACCAGATCATCAGGATAATGGCTTTTTGAACGAAAGGATTAGTTAGTTTCGCCCAAAGGAAAGTCCCCGCCATAAGTGCAGTCAGAATTATAAGCCCTCCCATCGTTGGCGTGTTTTCTTTTTCCTTGTTCAGTGCGTTCAACTTTTCATGATGAAATTCAGGACGATCGCCGATTTTTTTCCTCATCAGCCAGCGAATTATGCGAGGCCCCGTGAACCATGCTGCCGCAAGACTTGTAAGAGCCGCCATAATGCAGCGAAACAACACTTCCTGCCAGGCGTAAAAACCGAGTGACCGAGTGGTGAACTCCTGCAAAAATGAAAACAGATGATATAACATATCCTTATTATTGCCCTGAAAAATCCTTTTTCAGCTTTTCTACGACCGCCTCAAAACGCTCGCTGCGAGAAGCTTTAACGAGTATTATATCGTCAGGTTTGACAAATTTATATAGATTATCGCACAACTCTGAAAGATTTTCAAAAACGTTTACTGAGATCGCGTAATCAGCCTTTTTATAGGCCGTTTGGGCCGTTATTGAACAATCCCCTTTGATGGTAAGCGACAAAGGTATTTTATATTTCGCGATTTTTTCTCCCAGTTCAGAATGCAGTGTTTCGCTGTGTTTGCCAAGCTCGCCCATTCGGCCGAAAATAAACACTGGCCTTTTATTTTCATGCTGAGAAACGAGATAAAGCGTTTCTATTGCGTTAGCCATCGAGCCGGGATTCGCGTTATAGCAGTCCGCAAGAACCGTTGCCGAGCCCAGTTTTATACATTCCATTCGCATATCGACCTGCTTCATCGAAGCTATCGAATCGGCAAAATCTGCCGCAGAAAAGCCGAGACTTTTACAGACTCTCCAGCAAGCCATTGCGTTTTCAACATTGGCCCTGCCGGCAAGCGGGAGAATTACTTTGACATTGTCTATAACAAAAGCGCTCTGATGCCCTGCAAGTTTGACGTCAGAAGGAGTTTCGAAAGTTTCAAATTTTAGTTTTTGACTGCCGCAATGAGAGACTAGTTTTTCGATTGTGCCGTTAATATATAGTTTACCGCCCTGCCGCAATCCCGTCGAGATTGACGCCTTCTCTTTCACAATCGCTTCGATGCTGCCGAAACCTTCAAGATGGGCCGGGCAAACAGTAGTTATTAACGCTATGTCAGGCTGAATTATTTGCGTCAACTGCTCGATTTCTCCGGGATGATTGCTGCCAAGCTCGGAAATGAGAATTTCTGTATCATCGGGTGCGTCCAAAACCGTTAGAGGAACTCCGATATTGTTATTGAAACTTTTCGGCGAGGAAAAACATTTGAATTTGCTTTTCAAAACATGGCTGAGAATATTTTTTGTCGTGGTTTTTCCCGCCGAACCGGTAAGAGCGATGATTTTGTATTTAGAATGTTGGCGGATATAGCTTGCTAATCTGCCGAGAGCTTCGACTGTATTATTGACATAGAAAATTGGTTTGTCAAAACTGCGTGGGCTAAAGCCCACCCTGCAAACTGCACAGGCGGCGCCCTTTTCAAACGCCTGTGTTATGAAATTGTGACCGTCATAATTTTCGCCTTGGATAGCGAAAAAAACGCAACCGGGAGAAGCCTTACGGGAATCGATACAGACGGCTGAAATATTCGAATTTGGAACGCCGGCTGCTTCGTTGTTCAATATTTCTGCGAGTTTTTTTATCTCTATTTGAATCACAGTTGGACTAAGCTCGCCGAAGACTGCAAACATTCTGAGGCGATTTCGATATCGCTGAAATGCTCTTTTTCCGAACCGATAATCTGGTAATTTTCGTGACCCTTGCCCGCTATCAGAACTATATCCCCGGTTTTGGCATCGCATATCGCGTCTTCTATCGCTTTTTTCCTGTCAGGCTGGACAAATATATTTTCCGCCTGAGGATTAGTGAAACCCGCCATAATGTCATCGATAATAGACATCGGTTTTTCGGATCGCGGATTATCGCTGGTTACAAAAATTCTGCCTGCGTACTGCTGTGCGACATGTGCCATTCGCGGCCTTTTGGTTTTATCCCTGTCTCCACCGCAGCCGAAAACAACAATCAGTCTGCCCTTACATAAAGGCTGAAGCGTCGATAAAACGTGTTTCAATGCGTCATCTGTATGAGCGTAATCTACAAGAACCGCGAAATCTTTTTGCGAACGCACTTTGTGGAGCCTGCCAGGCACAACTTCCTGGTTCGAAAGACCTTTTGCGATTGTCTTTAAGTCAAAACCGGCGCCAAGAGCAAGACCTGCCGCGGCCAAATGATTGCTCAAATTATGTTCGCCAATTAAAGGAGACATAACCCGCGACTTCTCGCCTTTGTATCGAATTTCGAAATCGGTCCCGTTTATGTCCATTGATATCAACTTTATGCTTAAATCGGCCTCGGCGGAAAGCGAGTAGAAAATCTTATTTGCCTTCGTCGAGGAGGCAACCTTGTCGCATACAGGGTCATCCTTGTTAATTATCGCTGTCGCGTCGGAAGACAGATTTTCAAAAAGCCGTAGTTTGGCCGCAAGATATGCTTCCATAGTTTTATGATAGTCAAGGTGGTCGCCCGTAAAATTAGTGAAAGCCGCAGATGTAAAATCGATTCCAGCAAGCCGATTCTGCTCAATCGCATGGCTGCTCGCCTCCATTATAAGGTATTGAGAACCCGCAGCGGACATTTTCTCAGCATAAGACGCCAGATCCAGGGCATCAGGCGTAGTCATCCGCGATTCGATATTATCACGACCATCACCCAAATCAATCATTACTGTGCCGATCAGACCGCATTTACTCCCGCTCGACCTGATTATTGAACGAACAAGATACGTCGTGGTAGTTTTGCCGTTGGTTCCGGTTACAGCAAGATTCACAAGTTTGCTGTTAGGATAATTATGGTAGGCTTGCGAAAGCAGCCCAAGCGCCTTTGTCGTATCCTCGGTCTGGATCACTTCCGCGGACGCCACTTGTGCCGGCTGATGAGTTACTATGTAGCGAGCGCCGGAAACCGCTGCCTGACCTATAAAGTTATGGCCGTCCATTTTAGAGCCTTTTACGGCTACGAAGATATCGCCCTGACGAACGTTTCGAGAATCGCTGCAAACGCGAGGACGCCATACCAGCGGTTTTTTCTCTACCAGTTTTAATAGTTGTTCAAGTGTCATCACATATATTTAACATACGTTTTTGTTCAATATCAACAATAAATAATGTATAATTAAAAAAATGCCGGATAAAAGAAAACATAGGGGCGAAAACCCTCAGGACAGCGTACTTTTCGGCTGCGAAAAAATACCTCTTTTGAGCCGGGCAGCAAAGGATTTTTCTTTACTTCTCACAAAAAATTATCCACAAAATGCTTCCCTGAAACTGGTCGGAGACAAATTCGCCCTTACAGACCGCCAGAGGCTGGCTCTGATGAGAAGCTGCTGCTCGAATCAGGACAGAGATTCCAGAATTGCCCGACAGGTTCAGCCAGACCAGCTCGAAGCTCAGGCAGTCCTTATTGACGGCTACAATCTGCTGATTACTATCGAAGCGGCTTTGAGCGGTGCCTTCATCTTTATCGGCGGGGATGGCTGCTTTAGAGATTTGGCAGGCCTGCACGGCTCTTACAGGAAAGTATCCGAGACTATCGACGCTATAAAACTTATCGATGAATGCCTCAAAAGTTTAAAGGCTGGCGAAGTCGTCTGGATTTTAGACAGGCCGGTCTCGAACAGCGGCAGACTTAAAAAAATCATACAGCTCCAAACCTCAAAAGAGGTCATACTTCTTGACAATCCCGACACCGAACTGAAAAAAAGCGAAAACGTCGTAATCAGCACCGACAGCATTGTCCTCGATGAATGTAAAAAATGGTTTAATCTCACGGCCTATATAGTCGCCAAAAAATATTGTAGTCCCAAAATTGTTGACCTTTCGCGGTAAGCCAAAATACTTTTTTATGTTCATAGCCCGATAATCGCGACCAAATAACGGCTATTTTCATTTCTTATATTTCTAAAAAAAATTTCCCGCCGGGTTCGACTTTTAAAAGAACTCTTTTTATGCTATATTATAGTATGCTTTTCTCCAAGGGCGGAAAATATCGGTACTTCTTATTATTTATCTCTCTTGCAATGTGGCTCGCCATCGGCAAATATTTAATTAACCTTAATTCCATTATTGACCTCGTTCATTTCGCGTCAGTTCCTTGTGCCGCTGCTTATCTTTTCATTTTCAGACCTCCCATCAGAAAGGAAACCGTTATATCCTGCTGTATCTATTTCAGCATACTGGCGATTCTTTCAACTGTATATTTCATCACATTTTCAATGACGATACCAGACGTTCGCATCATCTGGTCCGAAGTTTTAATTGCAATTTATTTCCTCACGTCCGTTTACGTAATTTTCTGGCTTTTCGACAAGTTTCTAAAAGGAGTCTTTAATCTTTTTGCCCATAAAATCAAAAATAAGGATGCGCGCGCGCTGACCAGAATTGCGATATCTTTGACGATTTTACTGTTCATCGCGGCTCCTTACCTTGTGTCTTTTTTTATTACTCACTGGGTAAAATTCGCCGATTCTGATAATCCTGAAACTCTCCAAGGCACAAGATACGCTCGCGTTAATTTCTTTTCAAGTGACGGAACCTCCTTAAAAGGCTGGTTTGTTTCTTCACAGAATATGGTTTCTGATTCCACTGTAATAATCGTCCCCGGCAGAACCGCCTCCAAAAATCTATTTTTATCCTACGCCAAAATTCTAAGCGGCAACGACTACAACGTTCTCATCTTTGACCTTAGAGGAAATGGCGCAAGCGGCGGACATAAATACAGTTTTGCTGTCAATGAAGTAAACGATGTCATCGCAGCTGTCGATTATCTAAAGAAGACTAAGCCCGAATTTTGCAATTTTATTTTCGGCTATGGGATAAATGAAGGCGCAACGGCTCTTATTTCAGCCGCTGCTGTTGATAACAGGTTTGCGGCCGTTATAAGCGATAATGCGTGCGGGTACGACATCGCTTTGCCCCTTTGGCTAAAGCGATATATGCCCAATTGCCTCGAGAACAATCTCCTGGCTATTACAAGGACCTTCGTCAATATAAACATCGGCACGAATATACCCGGAGCGCAAGGGATATATGATAAAATCGCACAGGTAAGTCCGAGTCCGATTCTGGTTGCAAACAGTTTGAGAAATAACAAACTGTCAAGACAGAAAACAATTAAGCTTTTTGCAAATGCCCGCATGCCAAAGAAGCTCTGGCTCGCCCCTTCAAAAGAGGATGAATTCGCCGATAGCCAGTATTTTTTATATATTTTGGAAACTTTCGACCTCGGAAAATCGAAACAAAAGGCCGGAAATTGGCGTATCAGCAAAAAATACGACTGAAAATTATCCAATTTTTGTAACTTTTTCCCTTCCCAAAAACCTCAAAAAAATATGACTGAAAATTATCCAATTTTTCTAACTTTTTCCCTTCCCAAAACCCCGAAAAAATATGACTGAAAATTATCCAATTTTTGTAACTTTTTCCCTTCCCAAAACCTCGAAAAATATGACTGAAAATTATCCAATTTTTCTAACTTTTTCCCTTCCCAAAACCGCATTTTTAACTATAATCCACTCTTGTAACTCTGGAGAGGTGGCCGAGAGGCTGAAGGCAACGGTTTGCTAAACCGTCGTACCGGTGAATGCTGGTACCGCGAGTTCGAATCTCGCCCTCTCCGTTTTTTTCTGGTCGGCCAAAATCACTACATGCGTATCTGCGGCAGTGACTTGCCTATTAAAACAGGATCATCTTGATGATTGAGTACAACCCCTAATGCTTCTTCTTTTATATGACCTGTTGATAGTCCCATTGCAATTACCGCGTCTACCTCACTGTTCGAGCAATCCGCACCTGGAGCAAGCGACACGATAGGGTTTGAGCCAAACTGCACACGCAGGTTAATATCTGATGGCTCTTTCCAGAATTGCCTGCATTCTTGAATGAACCGGGTCAAAGATACCCTGCTTCGTTGTTGTATGAACACGATACTGTTGGGATCTTTAGTTGTTTGCCATCAGGAGAAATGGCACAGTATAGCAGCTTAAGCCAAGAGAGGGTTAACGGGTTCTTCCCCATGGGGAAGAATTAAAATCGACTTTTCGGCTCCTATAATATAA
>JAKJEQ010000081.1:0-5755 GCA_022705345.1 Planctomycetota bacterium
GATAGTAACAACGCCGATGATTCGTTTGTTGCCACCTTTGCCGGAGGTCAGGAATTCAGCCACTTCTTTGCTGTCGAAAATCTCGATGCCGTATCTGCGGACGATTTTTTCGAGGCACTGGCTCATAAATTTGCTTGTCTTTGGACCGGCGGAAGTTGCCCTTTCATAAGGGTCGTGGTCGGTTTTATAGCCGATGTATGTGCCCATCGAATCGTGCGGGAATGGAACACCTGCTTCAACGAGGTTATAAAAACCGTGAAGCGAGCCGATAGCTTCGACTAAAGCTAAATCGCCATGGCAGCAGCCAGCGGCAGTTAACGAAGCGGCGAAACTTTCTGCGCTATCGGCGATGTCGGGGCTTGTTCCCATTTTGTAATATGTCTGCTTATCCGAGCCGCTCATTCTTGATGCGCCTAAAGGCAGGCCGCGTGTTACGACGGCTATTTGGGAGGCTGCATCTTTGATTCCTTTGTTGTCGAGGAATTCATAAAGTTTTTTGGCACAATTCATTCCTGCGGCGCCTGCACCGATTATAACTGTGTCAAACCTATGTATCGTTACATTCTGATTTGCAATGTTTTTTTGTATCATAAAAATCCTATAATCTTCTGAAATGAAAACCGCCATCGACGTTGATAACCTGGCCGGTTGAAAAATCGAGCCTGCCTTCGGCGATTGCTCCGATTGCTTTTGCAATATCTTCCGGAAGCCCCCATCGCTTTGTCGGTGTTATACCATCTGAAATCAGTTTGTCATATTTTTCCTTCACGACACTTGTCATATCGGTCATTATTATGCCGGGACGGATTTCAAAAACCCCGATGTTAAATTCTGCAAGCCTGTCCGCATAAAGCATTGTCATCATACTGACGCCCGCTTTGCTGAGGCAATATTCACCTCTTGCGGGGCTGCTTGTGTATGAGGACATCGAGGCGGTGTTGACGATTCGGAAATTTCTATCGGCAAATTGTTTTTTCTGTTCGATCATCCAGTTTGCCACAAGCTGCGTCAGGAAATACGGGCCTTTGAGATTGATATTCATTACCCTGTCAAAACTTTCTTCGGAGGCTTCGAGAATATCGACTCGCTTTGCGGGCGCTACGCCGGCGTTGTTGACGAGCATATCGCATCGGCCGAAATTTTGTTTTGTGAATTCGATAAGTTTGTTTCGATCTTCTGCCCGGCTGACATCACCTCGCAGAATTTTGCAGCCTTTGATCTCTTTCTCAGTTTGCAGAGCGGCTGAATCGTCTGGTTTGCCGTCCCTGAAATCGAAATAATTGATAACAATATAAAAACCCAAGGCTGCAAGCTCTTTGGCGACTGCTTTGCCAATTCCCCTGCTTGCGCCGGTTATGATTGCGACTGGTTTATTGCTCATTTTTTACCTTTCAAAAATTCATTGATTTTTTCAGCAGCTTTACGCCCGTCGGCGACTGCGGCGACTACAGTAGATGCGCCGCGCACCAAATCTCCGCCTGCAAAAACGCCGGGACGCGAAGTTTTAAAACTATTTGGCTCTATCCTGATAAGCCCATTTTCGACTTGAACGCCGGGGAGTAATTTTTCAATCCTGTCTTCGGCGGTTTGTCCAATGGCTTCGATTACGATATCGATATCTAATTTATAAGCGTTCTTTTCATCGGGCACGGGTTTGCGACGACCTGATTTATCCGGCTGCGAAAGTCTTGTCGGACAAACTTTAATCACGGAAACATTTCCATTTTGCGATTCATAACCTAATTGATGAGTGAGAACAAGGAAATGAATACCCTGCTCCATTGCCCTGTCGCGTTCTGCTGGCCATGCGGGCATTTGCTCGAAGGACCTGCGATATATCAGATAAACATCTTCTGCGCCGAGATGCTTGGCGGTAGTCGCCGCGTCCATTGCGGTATTTCCGCCGCCGATTACTGCGACGCGTTTGCCTGCAATATTCATTGTTTCAGACTGTTTTGCGAGATTAAGAAATTCGAGAGCATCGTAAAGGCCGTTGATTTTTTCGGTTGAAGAATTTATACCTTTTGGCAGACCAAGTCCAATAAATGCGGCGTCAAAACCATCTGCCATAATATTATCAAGGTTGAAGCCTTCATTTAATTCTGCATTCAGACACAATTGCATTCGTGAATTGGGAACATCTTTGAAAACAGCTTCAATCTCTCTTTTGAGCGCGATATCCTGACGCTCGGCAGGTATGACGGATTGAATCATACCGCCTAAATCTTTTGCTTTATCGAAAATCGTAACATTGTGCCCTGCTTCGAGAAGGACAGCGGCGGCGGAAAGACCGGCGGGACCTGAGCCGATGATAGCGATATTTTTGCCGGTAGAATTTTCAGGCAATTTTATTCTCGACCAGCCGTTTTTATTTGCCTGCTCGGCAAGATATCGTTGAATATCTGCAATCGGCAAAGCTCCATCGCCGATAAATTTTTGTAGGCAACTGCCCTGGCATTGCTGTTCGACGGGACAAAGCCAAGCGCAAATTTCAGGCAGGATATTCGATTTTCGGATTGTTTCATAGGCGCCTTTTTCATCGCCATCGAGAAACTGCTTTATGAACAATGGGATATCAATACCGGCGGGACAGGCGAGCTGACAAGTTGGCTCCTGACACCCGAGGCAATTTTGCGAAAGTCTTTGCAGATTGGCTTTATCGCTCATTCTGCCATGTTTGAAGATCGGACCGTAAATTTTGCTGTCACGAATGACACAGCCCGCGGTTTGGCCGTCACGCATTAATTGGGTACATGCGCTGCATCCTATGCAGACTTTTGTTTTATCTAATTTGCCTTTTTTGAGAATATCTTTCGCGAAATCAGGATAGGCGAAAGCCATTCGGCCCGCACCGATAATTTTTGATTTTCCGTTCTGCTTGCTTGCGGAGGCGATATTACCGAAAAGCTGACGCAGCCAGCTATATCCTGTGCCGACAATCGCGATATCGGGAAATTCGTTTTGAATTTCGGCGGCGAGATTAATCAACCGCTCAACGCCTTTTAGCGGATGCTGAGGTTCTTCATAAGCGCCTTTGATCGGCTGATTGAACGGCCTGCCGACGTGCGGATTATAATATGGATTTGCGATTGTGAAATTAATTAACTTTACGCCGCGTGCGCTAAGCAGTCTTAAAAGTTTTTTCGGTTCGGTCAAATCAGGTTTGGTATAATCATCTTCATCGACGCCCCAGCCATAGGGAAACGGTATCGAGTCATAGAAGCCGAGCCTTGCGGTGATTTGTTTATCGCTGCCTGATTCGCTGCGGATTGCGTCAATAATTGACAGCAGAAATCTTGTGCGGTTTTCGAAAGAGCCTCCGTATTTGCCTTTTCTGTTTCTGCTCGCGAGCAATTCATTAATCAAATATCCATGGCAGGATTTTATATCCACTGCATCGAAGCCGATTTCGTAAGCCAGTTTAGCGGCCCTTACGTAAGACCCGATAAGATTATCGAGATACTCATCGGTAACGATATTGTCATCTGTTACTTTACTTTGTTTGTTTGTCGTCGGGCTTGGCTCTGGAATGAGATTATCACGATATAAGTCACGCTGCGGAATGATTGGCTTTGCCGTACCGTCGGGTTTGCTGTATCGTCCGGAGTGAGTGAGCTGGGCGACGATAACAGGATTGTGCGAAACGCCCATACTCTCTTTGGCGGCACTGCGCATCATTTTTATCATTCGGGCAAAGTCATCTTTGCTCTGGTCATTGAGCCAAAGCTGTCTTGGATTGGCTCTGCCTTCTGGAACGACAGCGATTGCTTCTGCCCATAATAGTCCGGCTCCGCCTGCGGCAAATCTTTTGTACCTTCGGACTGATAAAGCCGAGGGTCTGCCGAGCCTATCGCCATCGGCGCCTTCCATCGGGTGAACGGCAATGGAGTTCGGAATGATCAGGCTGCCCGCTTTTACAGGCTGCGCAAGAATAGAAACATCTTCAATCGCGTCGATACGACAGCCAATTTCGTCACATAAGGCCCTGAAACCTTCCACCTCTGTAAGCTTATATTTCCAATTTTTCATATAGCCCAGTGTAAATCAAGGGCCTAAAGCAGTCTATGCGAATCGGGCATTTATGATTGGCGTTTTCGGCAATTTAGTCTTGATTTAATCAGAAATAATTGTATAATAAGTACTTAGGAAGCCATAAAACATGAACAAACAAACTTTTATTTTGCCCGAATACGGCGTTTTGGTAGAAAGCAGGCAGCAGCGTCTTGCCTCTTCCAATATCGGGCACTATCACCAGAATCCGAGTATATTGTTTGTTGTTTATGGAGAAGGTGTGGTTGAATTTGAAAATAAGCATTTTGCTATCGAACCGGATTCCGTAATTATGATGCCCAGGGAGAGAAAACATAAACTCACTGACAGGCCGCGAAAGCAAATGACTGTTTTTTCAGTATATTTTGACGAGCAGAAAACAGGCCTCAATAAATACATAACAGATTATCTGCTTGGTTCGGATGAGCCTTTTACATTGCCGCTTTATTATTCTGAGATCATCAAACGGAACCTTCGTCAGATGCTGTTCGAGCAAAACACAAAACCGCCGGGATATAAATTATCTATAGTGCAAAATTTAAACTTAGTGATTTTATATATCTACAGAGCGAGATTGAGCAAGAAACAAAAACTATTGAACGCTGCGCCTGACAGCAGAGATCGAGTAAAGTCTGTGCTTGAATTCATTTCACAGAACTGCCATGAACAATACGGGCTTGCCGATGCGGCGCGATTAGGGAAGGTTTCACAAAGACAATTTACGAATTTGTGCAATAACCTGACGGGAATGAGTTTTATAAAATATCTGAATTCAGTCAGATGCAAAAAAGCGTCAGAACTTCTTAAAGATACAGAAATGCATATTGCGGCAATTGCTTTCGAATCGGGGTATGAAGATTTATCCTCTTTTTATCGCGCATTCAGGAAAAATTATAAATCATCCCCGATGCGGTACAGAAATGCATTTAGTTAATCTTAGAAAAAACTGGGAAGTTCTTATAGTTCTTCAAATCAAGTTTTTGCGATTTTTTGGCCCATCCCGCACCGATTTCAGAGAACAATTTTCCGTGTTCATGAGCCTCTTTTAAGGTAACATCGATGCCCTTGATGATGGTTTTGACCGTTTCGCCAGACGGTTCGATTTCTTTTGAAAAAGACAAGAAGTTCTTGTTAATCTTTTGAGGACAGCAGCCGCAGGATTCGAAAGCGCCGTTAACGGCAAGCATAAAAGGCCTGCATGTTTCGAGAGTGACAAGATACGGTTTTTTTGCGGTGTATCTTTGAGCGATGTTTTTTAGCATATGGACCCGTTTTTCCGCGGTGTCCACGATTGTTTCCACTTCTCCGCTTGCGAGCGTGATAGATGCTTTGCTGAAAGCTGAAAAATCAATCCGGGCATTTTCACATTCGATCGTAACGAGCGTGTCAATCTTGCTGCCTGAACACAGCGTTGTATTGAAAAGGACTTCAACTCCCTGATCTGTGATAATTCTTAAACTGCTGGTGTCTTCGCTTTCGATATTGTGGCCGCGATAAAGCTCCGCTTCGATCAAGACGGGCTCTGCCATAGCGTTTGGTTTGTCCGTCGCGAGATAAAGTTCGTCAGCGAGCATGTGAGCCAGAGGATTATTAATCGTGCCGTCGAGAATCCATTCATTATTCATGCGGAGTTTGCCTGCCCATTCGCTTCGCAGATAATACGAACCGAATCTCGGCCAGCCTGCCATGCCTTTGACACGTATTA
>JAKJEQ010000081.1:5765-9749 GCA_022705345.1 Planctomycetota bacterium
GTATAGCCCTTCGACGATTCTTTTTTTAATTTCCTGCAAAATCGTAGAATGCAGATATTGAAAAGCAACGGGAACGCTTTTGCCTTTTTGCGAAACGATTCTTATAAGTTCATCAAGTTCCTGAATCGTCGCAACCGGGGGCTTTTCAAGAAAAACGTCGAACCCTGCATCTATACATTTTTTAGTCAAATTGAAATGAGTATTAATAGGCGTCGGGACATAGATGACATCCGCTTTGCCCTTTATATCGGCGATCAATTGATCGGTGGTATCATAAACAGGAATGCCTTTTTGCCGACACGCTATCCTGCCGGGTGACTTTCTTGAAGGATTGCTGCTAACAGCAACAAGACTAATGTGTTCTGGAATTTCCCATATCCATTTAATTAGATTAAATGCATACCCCCCAGCACCAATCATTGCCAATTTTACCATAATCAATCCTTATGGAAACAGTTACACTTTTTTATAACTGATTTCCATCGGAATATCAATAAAAAACAGGGAAAAAGCGATAAAAAGACAAAATTAGTTGCTTTTATTTATAGCGGTTTCTCAGGGTTTTTCCGGGGCTTGGGCCGTATCGGCTCCGCCGCCCAAAACCGCATACAGGCGTGACTGATTGCTGAGTTTTGCCAAACTAAATGAGACAAGCCCCTGCTGTGCGGCATATAACGAACGCTGGGCATCAATAACACCAAGATAACTGTCGATTCCTTTTAGATAACGCGTGTTTTGAAGGCGATAGGTTTCGGCGGCCGCGTCAGTCAAAGATTTCTGGGCAAGTAATTGCTCCTCTATCGTACCCTGCGTTGCCAGTGCATCGGCCACTTCCTTAAAAGCAGTTTGGATGGATTGTTCGTATCGAGCGACAGCAATTTTCCGATCTGTCTTGGTAACAGTCAGCGCTGACCATGCCCGCGGGTCGAAAATAGGCATTACAATTTGCGGAGCAAACATCCATGCGCCTGAACCTCCCTGAAATAAGCCCGACAATTCGGCGCTTGCGGTTCCAACCGAAGTTGTTAGAGCAATTCTCGGAAAAAGAGCCGCTCTTGCGGCGCCAATATTTGCATTTGCCGCCATCAAAAGATTTTCTGAGGCTAGGATATCGGGGCGATATAAAAGTACTTCCGAAGAAACACCAGCGGAAATTTCCCGAGACTGTGCAACTGAACTCAAATCCTGAGGCAATAATTCTGGCGGGACCGAATCGCCGACCAAAAGATTCAAAGCCGATTCATCCTGCGCTACAAGCCGGGTAAAAATCGCAGTATCGACACGTGCGGCGTCCACCTGCGTCTGAACACGCAGCAAATCCAGCTCCTGAGAAAGCCCTATTTCGTATCTGCGCTGTATTAACTCATAAGCCTGCTGCTGTGTATCTAAGGTATACCTGGCGAGCTTAAGACTTTCCCTGTCCGCAGCGAGCGTAAGATAGGCATTGGAGACTTCTGCTATGAGGAGAATTTGAGCGCTCCTCCGGGCCTGCTCAGTAGCAAAATATTCTCTTAAGGCCCTGTCTTCCAGACTTCGTATGCGTCCAAAAAAGTCAATTTCCCAAGCAACCGATCCGAGATTAACGCTATATTGCTCAATAATTTCAGATTCGCCGGTTCCTGACAGGTCCCCAGGCACTTTCTGCCTTGCGCCATCCGCGAACGCATCGATAGTTGGCAGCAACTCGGCTCTTTGAATTCCGTATATACCGCGTGCTCTTTCCACATTCAAAGCGGCAATTCGCAAATCGCGGTTGTTCTGTAAAGCTATTTCAATAATCTGCTGAAGTTTCGGGTCTGTGAAGAACTGCCGCCAGGTAATGGCAGCGGCAGGCGGACTATTGGCATCGACATCCGTTTTATATGCGTCGCCTTTAGGCCATTGCGCGGGAACGGGCGCATCGGGTCTTGAATATTCGGGAATTAATGAACAGCCGCTTATTAAGCTAATCATTGCCAAGAATGCACAAATCAAGTTTTTTTTCATATTCCAATCCATCAATGGTTAGATGCTTAGTTTATCCAATTTCTTTTTGCCAAACGCCTTTTCAATGAGCACGTAAAACAGCGGGGTAAAAATAACCACAAGAATCGTTCCTGAAATCATACCGCCAAGTACGGCCGTACCAATTGCATTCATAGCGCCGGCGCCTGCTCCGGTAGTGAAGGCCATCGGTAATACCGAAAGGCCTGTGGTAGTGGAAGTCATCAGAATAGGTCGCAACCTCAGTTTCACCGCGTGAAGAGCAGCATCCACTAACTTTGCACCTTTTGCGACTTCATCCATCGCGAACTGAACAATCAAAATAGCATTCTTAGTAGCCAGTCCCAATGTGTTCAGCAGACCAATCTGGAAATAAACGTCGCTCGGCAATCCACGAATTTTGGAAGCGACAAAGCCTCCGATAACACCTAAAGGCAAAATCAAAAGTACAGCGGCGGGAACATCCCACTTTTCATAGAGGGCGGCCAAAAACAAAAATACGATAAGTATGGAACACGTATACAGCAGCCCAGTCTGCGAAGCGGCTTGCCGTTCCTGATATGAAAGGCCTGTCCAATCAAAACCAACTCCCTGCGGGAGCTTTGCGGTAATTTCTTCCATAGCCTTCATCGCTTCGCCTGAGCTTTTTCCCGGCGCCGGCTCACCCTGAATATTCATCGATCCAAAACCATTGAATCGCTCAAGCTGGGGCGAACCACTTGACCAGTGACCGGACGCAAAAGAGGAAAATGGAACCATTTTGCCCTGCATATTGCGAACGTAAATTTTTTCCAGATGGCTGGGCTGCATACGATAAGGGGCATCAGCCTGAACATACACCCTTTTAACGCGGCCGCCTTGAATAAAATCATTCACGTAAGCACTGCCGAAAGATGCAGAAATAGTATTATGAATAGCTGTGATAGGCAGGTTTTGAGCCCCGGCTTTTTCCCAATCGACATCGATTCGATATTGCGGAACGTCTTCCATACCATTGGGGCGTACCTTGGCTAACCTGCTGTCCTGTGCAGCCATACCAAGCAACTGGTTACGCGCATTCATCAATGCTTCGTGACCGATTCCGCCGCGATCAACAAGTTGAAAATCGAATCCCGTTGCCACTCCGAGTTCGATAACCGAGGGAGGCGCAAACGCAAAAACCATCGCGTTGCGTATTCCTGCAAATCTGCCCATAGCCCGGCCGACAACTGCCTTGACCCTTAAATCCTTTCTGTCACGAAGATCCCATTCTTTGAGCTTTACAAAAACCATACCATTATTTTGCGCTCTGCCGGAAAAACCGGTGCCTGCGATGGTCATACATGATTCCACAGCTTCCTTTTCGCTGCCAAGAAAATACTCTCGAACTTCATCAGCAACCTTTTGAGTCTGTTCGATAGTTGTGCCGGTAGGCATAAGAATCTGGCACATGATAATTCCCTGGTCTTCTTCGGGAAGATAGCTTGTCGGCATTCTCATGTAGATTAATATCAAGCCAACAACGATTATAATATAGATTAATATGTATCGTCCCATTTTTGTAAGCGACTGACCGATGAGACCCACAATGAAATCGCGAAATCGATAGAATACTTTATCGAACCACAGGAAAAACGGCCTCAGGAACCAAATCTCAGATTCTGCCGCTTCGTGTCCTTTGAGAACGGGTTTAAGAATAGATGCACAAAGAACAGGGGTAAGTATTAACGCAACCGAAACTGAAAGAACCATCGATGTAATAATTGTTACCGAGAACTGACGATATATAATTCCTGTTGAACCGCTGAAAAACGCCATTGGGCCAAATAAGGCCGTCAGTACCAGCGTAAAGCCGATAAGCGCGCTGGTTACCTGCTCCATTGATTTAGCGGTAGCTTGCTTGGGTGAAAGACCTTCTTCGCTCATTAATCTTTCCACGTTCTCGACAACGACAATGGTATCGTCAACTAATAGCCCTATTGCAATCACCAACGCGAACATTGTCAGCATATTTATAGAATA
>JAKJEQ010000082.1 GCA_022705345.1 Planctomycetota bacterium
CGTTCTGGCTTGTTTTTGTAAAGGCGCAGGAAGCCGGCGATATCGGTCTTGTCCAGAAGTTTGCAGATGGCAAAACAAGCATTTTAGCTGATTACCCGAACTGGCCGACAGTTGACCCGCTTGTTGTCGCGCTGCCGATTTCAATTATTGTCGCTTTTATAGTTTCTTTAGTAACTAAACCGCCTAAGAAAGAGCATCTGAAGCTATGCTTCGGTAAATAAGTTGATAGTTGATGAATATCAATGATTTGATAATATAAAAAATTGACACCACTTGTTTTTACGGAGAAAAACATGAAGAAAGAATGGACGCTTTTGGTTTTGCTGGTCACAGCCGTAGTTGTAAACTCACCTGTTTTTGCTCAAACCTCGGCTGCGCCCGACAACGCGGCTTTGGCCGCCGCTGCCGGGCCCAAATCCGGGTTCGAACAGTTCAGGGACTGGTTTCATAATCCTACAGACTGGTTAAGTATGGGAGCCGACGTCAGATGGCGCCATATCTACGCAGAAAATATCGATACTCTAAATCAGGACGCCCTTAACAGGGACAATAGATGGCATTTTACGCGTAACAGGTTCAGATTTTGGACAAAAACTAAATTTTCAGATGACGTCGATTTCAATATCAGGTGGGCATGGGAATTTAGAAACTGGGATGAGCCCACAAGAAAAGACAGAAGTACAAACTGGGATGAAGTCATATGGGACAATTTCAATTTGACTGTTCGGAACTTGTTCGATTTGCCTTTGACAATGGTTGCAGGCAGACAGGACATGGTTCTCGGAAAAGGATGGCTTGTTGCTGAAGGAGGACCTTTGGACGGTTCAAGAACCGCTTATTTCGATGCCTTGCGGTTTACATACGATGTTCCTGACAGGCAAACAAAAATTGATATGGTTTACATATTCACTAAAGCTTCTGAAGATGCATGGCTGCGTCCAATGAATTATCAACAAAGACATATCACCCAGCAGGATGAACAGGGCGTTATTATATATGTAACTGACAAAACTAACCCCAACCTGCAGCTTGAAGGTTATTTCATCTATAAGCATGACAACCCGATTGATACTCAGGTAACCGACATTCCTGACCCATGGCCTGGTTATTGGAGCAAAAAAGCTGAAATATTTACTTTGGGCGGCGCTTTGAGCGGGCCTATCGGGCAAAGCGAGCATTGGAAGTTCAGATCGGAAGGCGCTGTTCAGTTCGGCAAAAAACAAACTCAGCAGATGGGAACTCAAATGCGCGATATGCAGGCTTTCGGAACCGTCAACAGAATTGAATATCATTTCAATGACGCGAAAAAAAATGTATTAAGAGGCACATTCGAATATCTGTCAGGTGATGACCCTGACAATAGCAAGAACACAGCTTTTGACCCGCTTTGGGGCGAATGGCCGCAATGGAGCGAATTATATATCTACACTTATCTGCTTGAAACAATGATTGGGGAAACCACTAATCTTTTCAGGCTCAACGTAGGGCATTCGACGCAGTTAAGAGAAAAAATAACGATGGATACTGATTATAATCTGTTGTGGGCAGATGAAAATACAGAAAAGAACAGGCCGCATCAGGGAGTTATTG
This sequence comes from Planctomycetota bacterium, assembly GCA_022705345.1. Lineage (GTDB taxonomy): Bacteria > Planctomycetota > Phycisphaerae > Sedimentisphaerales > UBA12454 > UBA12454. The sequence continues at coordinate 1,591 of JAKJEQ010000082.1, forward strand.
AATTTTCAAATTCCGGAAAATTCAGGGGGCATCTGGCTACATGGTGGCTTAAATACCAGATAACCAAAAACTTGCGCGGTCATTTCAATGTCGAATATTTTATGCCCGGCAATTACTATCGCGGTGAAAGCAGCGATAACGCCCTTTGGACAAGAGTAAACCTTGAATACACGTTCTAAAAGGCAGTATCTGACACTTACCAAGCCCGGCCTGAAGGTCGGGCTTTTTTATTGAATTAATCGCAAGATACGGTATAATATAGTTTTAGGTTTAAACAGAAGGTTCAAAGATGATTTGGAATGAAGAATTCGAGTGTATGCCGGCTGCCGAAATGAAGAAATTGCAGTCGGAAAGGTTAAAAAAGCTTGCATCTTATGTCTATTCAAATTGCCCGATTTACAGAGATAAATTCGATAAAATCGGTATAAAACCTGACTCAATTCGCACAATTGACGATATCCAAAAACTGCCTTTTACAACAAAAATCGATATGCGCGATAATTATCCTTACGGTCTTTTCAGCGCTGACCAAAAGGTAGTTAAAGAAATCCACGTTTCCAGCGGCACAACCGGCAATCCAACTCTTGTCGGCTACACAAAAGACGATATCAAACTATGGGGCGAAGTGATGGCCCGAAGCCTGGCTTGCGCCGGAGCAGAACCCGGCGACACGGTTCAGAATGCCTACGGTTATGGGCTGTTTACCGGCGGACTCGGCGTACATTACGGCGCATTGGAAATGGGGCTTAGAGTAATTCCAATGTCTTCGGGGCAAACTCAGAGACAGCTAAAAATTATGCAGGATTTTAAACCGAAATTGATTACCTGCACACCGAGTTACGCTCTTTACATGGCCGAAGAAGCCAAAGATATGGGCATCGACCCTAAGAACGGAAATTGGAAAATCGGAGTATTTGGCGCAGAGCCCTGGACAGAAAAAATGCGCGGCGAAATTGAGGCCGCCTGGAATATGCTCGCGACTGATATATACGGTCTTTCGGAAATAATCGGGCCGGGCGTTGCGCAGGAATGTCCTCACAAAGACGGCTTGCATATTTACAGCGATGTATTTTATCCGGAGATTATTGACCCCGACAGCGGCGAGCCTGTTAAAGAGGGCCAGGACGGGGAACTTGTGATTACAACCTTAACGAAGCAGGCGATACCTCTGATCAGGTACAGAACAAGAGACGTTGTCAGCATACAATATGAAAAGTGCAAATGCGGCAGAACAAGCCCGCGCATCAGCAAGATAAAAGGCCGGACAGACGATATGATAGTCGTGCGCGGCATTAATGTGTTCCCGTCGCAAATCGAACATGTTCTGCTTGGCATTGACGGAACAGAACCGCATTATCAGATCATAGTTGACAGGCAGCAGCACCAGCTTGATGAAGTTGAAGTGCTTGTGGAAGTGAATAGTAAAATATTCAGCGACGAAGTCAAAAAACTCGAAGCGCTCAAACGCAAGATCCAAAAAGAAATAAGCGTGGTATTGTCAATCAGCGCAAAAATCAGTCTTGTCGAGCCTAAGACGATCGAAAGAAGTATGGGCAAAGCGAAAAGAGTAATTGACAAGCGTCAAATGTAAGGACAACGAGATTATGAAAATCAAACAAATATCGATATTCCTCGAGAACCGCAAAGGAAGACTTTACGATGTATGCTCGCTTCTCGGCACAAAGAATGTAAACATTCGCGCGCTCAATGTCGCGGAAACAGAATCTTTCGGGATTTTGAGGATTGTGGTCGATAAGCCTGATGCCGCGGTCAAATCGCTGGGAGAAGCGGGGATTATAGCGAGGATAACTGACGTAATCGCAGTGGAAGTAACAGATAAGCCCGGCGGACTTGCCGAAATTTTGAGAGTGCTCGCGGATGAGGATGTCAATATCGAGTATATGTACGGCTTTGTTGAAAAATCGTCAGATAAGGCGCTTATGGTGTTCAGGTTCGATGACGCAGATAAAGCGGCGGCAATTCTGAAAAGAAACAATATTTCAATTGTCAATGAGCAGGGAGTGCGCGAGCTGTAAATGAAGCAAGAATTCAAATCTAAATGTTTGGTGATAATTGGATTTGTATTTTGTCAAAACTTAATTCCTGCGTACGCTCAACAAGACTATAAATTAAAAGAGATATTTGAAAACTATTTTCCGTTCGGCGCCGCGGTCAACTATGACCAGGTATCCTCTAAGAGCGAAAAAGAAACTTCTGTAATAATTTCTCAATTCAACGCTATTACATCTGAAAACTGTCTAAAATGGGCGGTAGTGCATCCTGAGCCGAATGTTTATAATTTTGAGCAGGGCGATAAATTTGTGGAGTTCGGCGAAAAGAATGATATGTCCGTGATAGGGCATATTTTAGTCGATCGAGTTATGGTGCCCGGCTGGGTATTCCGTGATCCGAACGGAAATAACATTACTCGTGACATTTTGCTGGCAAGAATGAGAGAGCATATTATGACCGTTGTTGGCCGATATAAGGGGCGGATAAATTGCTGGCAGGTAGTTAATGAGGCTATTGAGCCTGACGGCACGATGGTAAAAACAAAATGGTATGAAATAATAGGCGAGCATATAAACGGAAGAACGGATTATCCACTTTTATTTGACCGCGAATGGAAACCTAAAAAGGCTTATTTCGCAATTATTGGAACCGTTCAGAAAAATTAAATTTGAATTATTAAAATTTGTCACTTAAGTAAATTTTACGATTGTGAGAATCTTATGGAAATAAGTTACTGGAACAAAGAAGTAGAAACCGCAGACAGAGAGACAATAAAGCAAATACAACTTCAAAGATTGAAGGGCATAATAGCGGCAGCATTGAAGACGCCGTTCTATTCAAAACATCTTCCGGCCGTTGGCATTAAATCTCCGGATGATGTAAGAAGTCTCGATGATCTTCGAAAAATTCCATTTACAATGAAGGATGATCTTCGCCAGAATTACCCGAAAGGTCTTCTTTCTGTCGATACGAGCGAAGTTGTCCGCATTCATACTTCCAGTGGAACAACTGGAATTCCGACCGTAATTTATCTTTCTGCCAAAGACCTCGATAACGCTACCGACCTGATGGCAAGAAGCATAACAGGCACGGGAGCAAGCAGGGCGGATATTTTACAGAATATGATGAGCTACGGATTATTTACCGGCGGGCTTTGTATGCATTATGGCGCTGAACGCGTTGGTATGATGGTGATACCGGCAGCGGGCGGGAACACCAAGCGCCAGGTTCAGCTTATGAAGGATTTCCGTACAACTGTTCTGCATATTACTCCGAGTTATCTTCTTCATATTCATTCCAAACTTGCGGAATTCGGGATTTCCAGAAACGATTTGGCGCTTCAAAAAGCGTTTATAGGGGCCGAGCCGCATTCTGAGAACACTCGCAGGAAAATTGAAGAGCTTTACGGCATTGACGCTTACAATTCTTATGGTCTTAGCGAAATGAACGGGCCGGGCATTGCTTTTGAATGCGTTTATAAAAATGATTTACATTTTTGGGAAGATGCGTACATAGTTGAAATTATAAATCCAAAGACCGGGGAATTGGTGCCTGACGGTGAGCAGGGTGAAGTTGTATTAACGAACCTGATTCGAAACGCTATGCCGCTGATGCGTTACAGGACGCGAGACCTTGCGTACCTGCATACAGAGCCGTGCAAGTGCGGCAGAACACATAGAAGGATGTCGCGCATCCTTGGTCGAAGCGATGATATGCTCATCATCAATGGCGTGAACGTGTTCCCATCGCAAATTGAAGAAGTGATTATGAGAGTTCCTGAAGTTGGAACAAATTACCAGATTCATGTCGAAAAGCAGGGCGCTCTTGACAGGCTTGTCGTAAAGGTTGAGCTTTATCCGAAAATGTTCATCGGCGAGGCAAAACAGATAGATTCTTTAAAAGCGAAAATTTCTGATGAACTTAAGGCATCTATTACAATTAAACCTGCTATTGAACTGCATGAGCATGGTTCTCTGCCGGTGTTTGAAGGAAAAGCGGTTCGTGTAGTCGATACGCGTGATAAACTATAAAGGAATACCATATGTCTAAGCAACTCCATGTATTTGTGGAAAACAGGCCGGGAAGGCTTGAGGTCATTACGGAAAATCTCAGAAAAGCCAATATCGATATCAGGGCTTTCGCTATCCAGGACAGAGGCGATTTTGGGCTAATGAAGCTGCTTGTGGATAAACCTCAGGATGCGTATTTGTCGCTTGCGGATTTGGGCTGTGCGTGCGCGTTGAAGGATGTCCTCGCGGTTTCAGTGCCGGATAAGCCCGGTAATTTGCATAATTTGTTGAGTGCACTTTCAAAGAATGGTATAAATATTATCGACGCTCATGGTTTTGTTTTGCAGCCGAGCAAAACAGGTATTTGTATTCTGGAAATAGAGAATTTAGCTCAGAGCAATGCCCAGCAGGTGGTCGAAAAAACTGGTTTTGAAGTTCTCGATGACAGCAAAATTTACAATCTTTAAGTTTTTCGAAATTTTAGATTTGAAATTTTGGCCGTATCCGTATACAACTATGCGTTTCTGTCAGGGCTCGTAGCTCAGCGGTAGAGCAGTGGACTCATAATCCATTGGTCCAAGGTTCGAATCCTTGCGGGCCCATTTTGGGGATTAATTGCGACTTATCGCCTCTACTTCAATTTCAAACAGAAGATCGTCGCGGCAAACATCAGCCTGAACTTTAACGTGCGGCAACTTTATTTCAGCCCGTCTGCAATATTGATCGAATAAATCAAAATCCTCACCATACTTGAAATAAGCCATGCAGCTTACGGCATTCGACCATCCATGCCTGTTTCATAACAGGATAGTAAGCAAACAAAGCCTCTGCTTTTGAATTCTCGCTTTGCGGAATCGAAGATTGCTGATATGTACGTGAATTCAGGATCAATCTATAATATGCCGCAAATCATACCTGGACTGAATTAATTCTTTTTCAAGATTTGCTTTCTCGGCAGAGGAATAATTCATGAGCCTGACGATATCAGGCCTGATAATCAGCCGGTAAATCCGCTTGCGATTGACGATGGCTGCTTGTGTTGAACAGCCCGATAGAAGTTTACCTGCGGAACGCGAAAATTGCTTCCGCTTGATGTCAATAATTCATAAGCAAATTTGTCATAAGGCATGTTGCTTTTTATTGAATCGCGAATCCAGTGATGATACGCCTGCACGGCATTCGGCCACAGATTGATCGGGAATTCCGCTTTTACCCGCAAAATATCGCACCACTTCAAAGACCAGTAATCGGCAAAATCTTCAGATGCCAAAAGTTCGTCAATCAGCAAGGCTCTTTTTTCGGCTCGCTGGTCTTTAAGAAAGGAGGCAGTTTTACCGGAGGATGGCAATTTACCAATTACATCGATATAAACTCGACGAATAAAAACTTCATCCGAACACAAATTAGCTGCGGTAATGTTATTTTTATTCAGAACGGATTTAATAAGACTATCGATTTGAGCAGGTTTCGAATTGTCTTCGGTTTCAAACGGCTCAACTATGCCGTTTGCCAAAACATTCACAGCGGTGATAATTAGAAAGATTTTAAAATTGTGTTTCATTTCAGCTTTTTAGACGAAACAGATTCGTATTATATTGCGGTTATTTTTTTTACCATAACAAATATATTGATTTTAGCTTGTTTTTAGGTAGTATGTCATTTTACCTATTGGGGAATAGTGTAACGGTAGCACGAGTGGCTCTGAACCATTTAGTCAAGGTTCGAATCCTTGTTCCCCAGTATTTATAGAGGATAACGAATGTCCTTTTTTCATTTTGCCTTATTTGCTTTTCAGCCGACTGTTTTGTATATATTTAATGGAGCTTAACAGTCAGAAGGCCAAGGAAGGTTTAATCATTCAAATAAGTTAGAAATGGGGGCTTTATGGGCTGGAGAAGCAAATTTTTATTCATGGTGATTATATATTTTGCCGGTTTCGCGACCGCAGTTTATTATCTGGCGCCGCAAGGCAGTTGTTCTGAAGCGGAAAATCAACAAAGAGCTGAGAGAATAGCCGCTTTAAATGATTATGGACACAAGGCTTACGATAAAGTGGTTGCAGGTTTTGCGAGTATGAAGGGATATGATTATAAATCCGCCTATTATCGAGGAATCGAGTCGTTAAATAATTTAAAAGAAAAATACGACTCCAAAGCAGAAGAACCTCAGTAAAACGTTAGTCAAAAACACTTTTTTTAACCCTGATAAGCCTTTTACCTGAGAAAAATACAAAAAAGTTGACAGAAAACTTAAAAGAAATATAATGGCGCCTGTATTTAGCTGCTTTAAGGCTCGCCAAGAAAGTTATAGCGGATGCTTGAGCATAAGCGATACTTTTAAGCCTGAGGGCATAGTGAGCCTGCCTTGCAGACTCGGTTGAGAAACCGGGGGGTGCTCGTGTGCCTTGTAATTTACTTAAAGTGGGCGAAAGTATCCAAAACGTTGGGGTTCACAGCGGCTGTCTTAATCTAGGCAGCCTTTTTTTATTGACAAATCGGGAGCTGAATTTAATATTTTCCGTAACCTTTCTATAATTTTAACCACTATATATTCAAGGATTGAATATTATGAAAAATTCTATTTTGTTATCTTTCGTTTTTATAGGACTAATATTTGTTTTGGGCTGTTCATCCGGCAAGAGCACTGCACGATCTGACTACGATTTTTCAAATGTTTATAAAATCGCTGTTATCGATGTTTTCGGCCCATTAGGAAATGAAGGTGCCAAAAACCAGGTAGCGGATATGGTTGCGATGCAGCTCCTCCAAAAAGGCTATGCGCCTGTTGAACGAGCACAGGTCGTTAATATCCTTAATGAACAAAAGTTTCAGCATGATAACAATTCTACTCCGGAACAGGATGCGGTAAAAGCAGGCAAAATTATGAATGTGCCGACGGTCGTAATCGTAAACGTTTCCAAATTCACCGAGGATATCAGCATGTCAATCAAGATGATTGATGTTGAAGATGGAAGCGTTTTATGGATTGGCAATGGTACCGGAACGCAGGGCAAATTGCTTGGTACAATCCTTGGCGCAGCGGCAGGCGCCGGAGCAGGCATACTTGTCGGCGGAGATGAAACAAGCGGTCAGGTCGCAGGAGGCGTTATCGGCGGTGTTATTGGCATCTGCTTACCCCTCAACAAGCAAAAGCGACTGAAGACGTTATAACTAAAATCTGTAAAGACATGCCTTCCAGGATTCAGGTTCAGCAGAAAAAGGGCTGGTTCTCCAAATAAACATACCTTTATTTTCATCTTATAAAACAGTTAAGCTGCGCGCTTAAAATTGTAAAAACAAAAACATATAATTGTATATGTGAAAAATCTGGTACTTTCCGAAGTTATGTTCAGTTCGTCTTTAGACGAAAAAAGAAATAATACAGTTAGTATATTTTAAATCATAGGATTTAAAATAGCTCTTT
>JAKJEQ010000083.1 GCA_022705345.1 Planctomycetota bacterium
CGTCGAGTATATAAGCCGCATCCTGAGACACGGTATAATTTATCGCCACATTAGTGAATAACATCGCATTCGGAATAAGCACCCTTCTTCCCACAGCCTCTTCACTGGTGATACTGCCTCCGACCTGGTTCAGCGTCAGATACATTGCCCCGGTATCCTCGACGTCTCCGGTAAGATTAAGGTTCGGAAACTGCACCCTGTCGCCCGGCCTGATTGACCTCTTTAAGCTGATCAATATCCATGCTACTAAACCGCTCATAGGGGACTGCAAAGACATTCCGAGCAGTAAACCGCCGAAGATGCTGAAAAAGCCAATGAACGCCTTAAGTTTTCCAAAGCTGATTATAACTGCCAGAATAATCGCGAATACAGACGCGAGTTTTACCTGACGGGACAGCATTTTGATCTCGACTTTGGGTTTATTTTTGTTTCGCATAGCCCAACGAATCAGATACATCCCAAGGTGAGATAACGTAAAAACCGCGGGTACGAAAACTGAGAGACGGCATAAAGACATATAAAGAAAATCCAATTCAAACCTGGCCGCCTGATGATGAAGCATTGCCGCAAATAACGTTACTGCCGCCCAGATAAATCCGTTGTAATTTTTTTCTGTATTTTTCATTATTCACCCATAACCATCAGACAAAATCATTTCGAGCTTCCGGCTGATATCCGATTTCGTGAATCACAAAGTTCTTTCTTATCGCATCGCCCTTTCTTCTGCCCAACAGAGACACGCCAAGAAGCGAGAAGACAGAGGTGTGTCTTTTTGACTTGTCAACCTCATGCGGGTAAACAAGTTTGAGATATATTATTTTTCCTTTTCGTGTTCGAATCGAGAATTCCGTATTCATCGTAATAACATCACGCGGCACTTTTCTAAAGGCTCTCACGTCGGAATGTTTTAATAGAATTCTGATCCTTCTTACATATTTACTTTTTGAGCTTTGTTTTTTCTCCTGTTTCATTGCCTGCAATATGCGGTAATAATCATGCTCAGCAATGATTATGTGCTTTCGGTTTTCCAAAAAAGCCTGAAGAAGATTTTTAAACCTTTTTCGGCTTCTCCATTTTTTAATAATCAGTTCCAATACATTATTCTTTTCAAAAATCGCTGTCTTCATAGCTGATAGTCTCCTGCCGCTTCAGGCTGATATAACATTTTTTCCAGTTCCAGACGTCCTTCTATGACATCTCCAATTTGACGACCCAAAACCGATAAGCCAAGCGGGCTCAAAACTGAGATATTTATGTTCTCGCAATCGTTTTCAAAATGAGAACAAGGAAAAACAAGCACGGCATTCATTTTTTCCTTGCTGATTTTATCGCTAATCAGGATTCGTGAATTCATTGTTATATAAGCGGGGGTAATCTTTTCAGGCGAAACTATCTCAGCGGTTTCAAGCAGCATCTGCAGTCTTATGTGCCACGGATTAAATTCCTTCTTATTTTGTCTGACGGCAAATAACAGCTTTTCAATTCGAAACGCATCAAATTCGGTTATTTTGATTTTATCTTTGCTATCTCTGATCATTTTACGCTCCTTTCTATATGTACCAGTCGCCTTCTGATTCGGGTTGATATAACATTTTTTTAATTTTCAATCTTCGTATGCCTTTCGGGCTTACAAAATCTACCGTATCTCCGACTTTGCTTCCTAATACTGCCGTACCCATCGGCGCAAGTATCGATATCTTGCCTTTTTCGATGTTCGCGTTAGAAGGAAAGACGATTTGGAAATCAAATTCTGAGCCGCTGCTCAAATCCTCGAGCACAACCCGGCTGTTCATTGTTACAATTTCTCCCGGGATTTTTTCAGACGAGACTACCGTCGCGTTACTTATGCCGCTTTTAAGTTTTTGAACATTATCGAAGTCTTTTTCAGACCACTTGCGGGCGATCAACTGTTCGAGTCTTTTATGATCATATTCGCTTAGGATATTATTTCTTTGCATATTTCACCTGTTTCCTTTATGTAAATTCAAAAAACCGAGACCTGTTAACCATAAAAATTGTCATTGCTACATTTTCATAATGCGTCATTTTAGACCTCATAATTTATAATGCTTATTAAACTCAGGCTGGTAATATATTCCTGAAATCCTGAATGTTTCATTAGATTCTCCTATTTCAAATGTATCACCAACTTTGCGTCCCAGGACCTCTAATCCTAAATCTGTAAAAACGGATAATCTGTCTTTCCTCTGATTAATTTCATCCGGATACGCTAACCAGAAACTCAATTCCTTATTTTCGCTGAGGTGGATAACTTTTATATGGCTGTTCATTGTTACCAGATAGGAAGGCGCGTCCATTTGAGATATAACGGCCGCATTTTCAATCTTATCTTGTATTTTTTTCAAAATCGCAGGATTTTCTCTTTGCCTGATCTCGTCTTTAGCAAGCATGTTCCGAAGTTTTTTCTTGTCATTTTCTGTGATTTGATAATTATTTTTCATGATGTACCATCCTATCGCTTAGAAAAAGAAACAGTTTAATAAAAAAACAAATTTACTCAAACTGACCGATTCAGCGGTTGAGGTTGCCGCGGCTGTCTGCGGACAGCCTCGCAATGACATACAAACGCCATTTCTGTCATTGCAAGGAGTCGCGTTTCGGGACGACGAAGCAAACTCAAACCATAAATTGTAATGTGTGTTATCATTTATTAATGAGTTATAAATATCATTATAAAAATCGGTCAGTTTGAGAAATTTAAAATATTTTTTGAATTTTTCCGGAATAGCATTCATTTTTTTGCAATCCACTTTTTAATCCTTATTTTCTGCATAAAAATGCAGTTTATTTTTACAGCGCGTAAAAAAAGCCGGTTTCTGCCGGCCTCGAATTCATTTACGTAGTTTGGCCGGCGCATCAGGGAATATGCGAAACGATACAGATACCAAGCTTAATAATCAAAAGGTTTAACAAATTCATCATTTCAAAAAAATAAGTTTCAATAAATCTGGTGCTAATCTACCATAAAATAAATAATTGTCAACCCCTAGGATGGCGAAACGCGGACTTTCGTCCTAAAGAAGTAATTTGGAGCAGTAAAAGATGGTTGAAATTGAAAAAAAGTCTGATATACTACTGAATTCGCATTTTTTGCGGGGAATAGCTCAGCTTGGATTAGAGCGCTGCGTTCGGGACGCAGAGGTCGGAGGTTCAAATCCTCTTTCCCCGATTTTTTTGAAGGATTAGAGGTCCCTGAGGGGAAGTCGAAGTTTTAAACCTTCATAACAAACAATCCGTAATCCCGCGTAAATTTCCCAATTGTACGACTTCGAAGAAAAGTTTCTATAACAAATTTACGGGGTCGACATCGACCTGTATCTGCACTAAAGAAGATGGCGGCTTTAATTTTCTGAACCTGCTCAATAGCTCGCTAAGTTGGACGGGATTCCGAGTTTGCAGTATAATTTGCTTGCGATGATAACGCTGTATTCTCGCTATCGCCGCGTCAGCAGGCCCGTTCATTTTTATATTGAACTTGCAGGATGAAATAATCCCGCTAATCTGCTCGGCGATCTTTTGCGCAGCGCTAGTCAGCCGGTCAAATTTAGTATCACGTATCCTGATGATCGCCAGCCTGCCAAACGGCGGGAGCAGACACATTTGCCGGTGCTTTAATTCCTCATCTACGAACCCCTGAAAATTATCTTCTACCGCGTATTTAATCGCAGGCTGCTGAGGCATAAAAGTTTGAATAAAAACCGTTCCACCCTTGCTGCTCCTTCCTGCCCTGCCGGAGACCTGGCAAATAAGCTGATAAGTGCGCTCGTTAGCGCGAAAGTCGGGCAATTGCAGCGAGGTATCGGCGCTGATTATTCCAACAAGCGTTACATTTGGAAAATGCAGCCCCTTGGCAAGGATCTGCGTGCCTGCGAGAATATCGATTTGGCCGGCATCGAAATTTTTTAGAAGATGATAATAATCGTGCTTCTGCATCGAGTCGCTGTCAACCCTGACAACCCGCACATCGGGAATTTTCTGTTTCAGCTCATCTTCAAGTCGTTGTGTGCCAAGGCCTATCATCGATACATTCCCGCCGCATACTGGGCATTTTTGGGGTACAAGAGTTTGAGATAAACAGTAATGGCAGACCGCAAAACCGCCCGCAATCCTGTTTTTCAGATTCGGCTGATGCTGATGTTTTTCCGATTTGTGGAAGGTAAGTGTTACATCGCAGTTGCGGCATTTGAGCGAATACCGGCAGCTCGGGCAAAAAATAAAATTGCTGTAGCCCCTGCGATTGAGCATCAGAATCACCTGCTCTTTTCGTTTTATTGTATTTCTTATAGCATTCTCAAGTTCCTGGCTTAAAATATGAAAACTGCCTCTTTCGCCTCTGCTCAAAGTCATATCGACAACCTTCATTTGCGGCTTGGGCAGATTCATCACGCGATTAGGAAGCGAGAGTTTTACAAAATGGCTTTTGGTCGCACAATTATTCAGGGTTTCAAGAGATGGAGTTGCGCTTCCTAAAATACAAACAGCATCAGTCATTTGGGCAAGCTTTACGGCAACATCTCGGCCGTTGTATCTTGGGGCTGTATCCTGTTTATAGCTCGGCTCGTGCTCTTCATCGACGACGATGATGCCGAGTTTGGAAACAGGTGCAAAGACCGCACTTCTTGCGCCAATCACAACGATAGGCGAAGCGCTTTTTATTTTCTGCCATTGCGCGTTTCGCTGTGATGCCGTTAATTGAGAATGCATAACAGCAAGATTCTCAAACCTGCTGCTGAACCGCTGAATTGTCTGGGCGGTAAGTGCGATTTCCGGCAGTAAAACAATTGCGCTTTTGCCTGAGGCTATCGCTTTTTCGATGGACTTTATATAAACTTCCGTTTTGCCGCTGTCGGTAACGCCGTGAAGAAGAACAACCGAAAATTTCTGCGATTCGATTCGGCTTTCAATTTCTGAAAGCGCCTTTTTCTGGTCATCATTCAAAATGACGTTCTTTGTTTTCAGAACCATTCCATCAGGGATTAGCGGCAAATCAGAATAAACCGTCCTGCTGGTCAGTTTTACAATTCCCGCGTGCAAAAGCTTTTTCAGCGGCGCCATCGTTGCGCCGCTTTGCTCAAGAAGTTTTTCAGTCTCAACAGCAGTTTCAGCATCAAATGCTTTTAATTGCAACAGAGTCTCTATTATTTGTTTTTGTTTCTTGCCGCGAATTGTTTCAATATCAGTCTGCGAGTTAATAAATGCCGATTTAAGGCTTTTTGTACCGGTATTTTTTTTCACTGCCGCAGGCAGCATCGAACTCAATACTTCGCCGAGCGGACAGATATAATATTCGCTTATCCATTTGCCGAGTTTCAGCAGTCTTTGGTCGAGAAGCGGAACAGAATCGACAATTTTTTTTACATGCTTTAATTTATATGGAACGTTTGCGGATTTTGCATCTGTGATTTCGATACAAAAAACGGTTGAAAGCTTGTTGGATTTGCCGAAAGGAACTTCGAGCCTTTGCCCCGGCTCAACCGGCAGCAAAGAGTCCGGCAAAAGATAACTGAAAACCTCATCGACACCCGTATCAACCCGACAGTTACAATGCTGCACTCGATCTTTTTATTTTCGGTAGTATCAAACAGGCTTTGGGTATGCGAATCCATTGTTACGTTTCATCTGCACTAATGATAGGTAAATCGAGCCAGAAGGTGGCGCCTTGGCCGTGGGTGCTTTCGAGGCCGATTTTGCCGGACAGGAGTTTTGCAATTTCTGTGCTGATCGCAAGGCCCAGTCCGGTGCCCTGCTGTGTTCTTGTAAGCGAGCCGTCTGCCTGGCGGAATTTTTCGAAAATTTTCTCCTTGTCCTGTTCGGCTATGCCGGGGCCGGTGTCGCTGATGGCAATCCTTACTGTTTGATGTTCGGGCATCGAAGCCTTGATCTCAATTTTGCCCTGTTCGGGAGTGAACTTGACGGCATTGCTGAGCAGGTTGTAAAGAACCTGCTGGACTTTGCCGGCATCGGTTTTGATCAATGGAATATTCTCATCGATAGTAAGACGGACTTTGAGTTTTTGCTTCTCTGTCAGCGGCGAGAAGAAAGCAACCAGACCTCGGCACAATTCGGGAATGCTCGTTTTTTCTAAGTGCAATTCAATTTTGCCTGATTCCATTTTGGCCATTTCAAGAAGATCTGTAATCATGTTAAGCAGACTTTTTCCGCTGTTAATGATATTCTCAGCATAGCGTTTGCTCTTGGCAGTATCCTCGGCGGATTTTTCTTTAAGGATTTCAGCGAAGCCGAGAATGGCGTTTAACGGAGTACGGAATTCGTGAGACATATTGGCGAGAAATTCGCCTTTGAGTTTATTTGCCCTGAAGAGTTCGATATTTCTTTCTGAAAGCTCGGTGATTTTCTCATCGAGCTGCTTATTTGCCTGTCGCAATTTTTCCTGGCCCTGCACAAGGCCGTCAAGCATTGTATTTAGAGCTTCGCCGAGCCTTTCGAATTCATCGTTGGTTTTGATTCCGCAGCGGACATCGAGATTGCCTTCTGAAACATTTTTGACGATAGCGCGCAACTGCCTGATAGGACTTAAAATGATTTTCTGCACAATCACATAAAACGCTACCACTGCGCCGGAGCCTGCCAAAAGGACCGCCGCCAAAATGGCGATTCGATTCATAATCGCTGTTTTGCTTATTTCTCTGCCCGGCATCTGGACAACGAGCGCTCCAACTGGTTCTGCGAGTTCAAAAGTGGGGGCCGAACCTTCGGGGCTGTGGCAGGAAAGGCACCGCTTGTTGGCTCTGACAATGTTTATATAAGTAGTTTCCAGATTACCGTCTACCTTGTCAATCCAAGTATATTCGTTTTCGCCGGACTGCTCTTTGAGGAGCTTTTCGATTCTGTTTGTAGTCTGTACGTCGATTAATTCTTTCCAGCTTTCGCCGTCTTTGTTAAACCTGAACCAATTTACCCTGCTGATTTGGGGCTGTTTTACGGCGCCGCTTTCATCGAGCATAACTGGGCGTTTATCAGTGCTTTCGAGTTTGAAATGCCTTTCATAAACAGTGTTAACGATTGCGCGGCCGGCATCGGTGAGCGATTTTTCTGTGAGCTTGTTCATCCATGAATACGGAATTAGAAGCGCAAGAGCCAAAACGAGCAGAATGGCAATTCCGAACAGCAGCCTGCACTTGCCCGCCAGTGACAAAGGACGAAGCTGTATGTGTGAAAGAAAAGTTTTAAATATTTTTCCGGTATCCATATCCATTTCTCATACCGGTTGATAAAAACCGAATTCTACATCTGATGCATTTGGACACGCAAATTCAATTCATCAAGCTGAGCCTGTTCAACTGAACTTGGTGCATCCGTAAGTAAACACTGTCCTTTCTGCGTTTTCGGGAAAGCGATCACATCCCTGATATTGTCTGTAGCGGTAAGAAACATAACGAGCCTGTCGAGTCCGAAGGCAATGCCGCCATGAGGAGGCGCTCCGAACTTTAGGGCATCGAGAAAGAAACCAAACCTGTCTTTGGCCTGCTCTCTTGTGATTTTCAGCAAGTCGAAAACTTTGGCCTGAATTTCTGGCTGATGAATACGAACGCTTCCGCCTCCGATTTCTGAACCGTTGACAACTATGTCGTACGCCTGAGACCTGATGTTGCCGGGATCTGTGTCGAGCTTTGAAATGTCTTCGGGAACGGGAGCTGTAAACGGATGATGCAAAGAATCGAACCTTTTCTCGCCTTCGTTCCAGTCGAAAAGCGGGAAATCAATGACCCAAAGCAGCTCGTAAGCATTATCATCTATGAGACCTAAATCCCTGCCTACCTTTAACCGGAGAGGCGCTAATGCCTTGTTCGCGGCGGCGAGCTTGTCGGCAACGAATAAAAGCAGGTCGTCTGCTTTGGCATCAAATTTCTGAATGATGGCCTGTTTTTGCTCATCGGAGAAAAATTTGGCAAGGTTGCTGGAGAGGTCGAGGCTGCCCATGTCGTTTTTGACAACTTTGAACCAGGCCAGGCCTTTTGCACCGAAATCAGTAACGACTTTTGTAAATGTCTTTTCAATATCGCTGCGGGAGAATTTTACTCCGCCGCCGGTTGCGCAAAGACCTTTAACGACTCCGCCTTTCTGGATCGTATCGACGAAGACTTTGAACTGGGATTTGCTGGCGATATCGGAGATGTCCTTTAATTTCATATCGAAACGCAAATCAGGCCGATCGATTCCGTATTCATCCATGGCCTGGTGATATGTCATTCTGCGAAGCGGGAGTTTTACATCAACGCCGAGGATCGCTTTCCATATTGCGGCGACGAGCTGTTCGTGAACGCTCATAACGTCCTCTCGGTCGACGAAACTCATCTCGACGTCAATCTGTGTAAACTCTGCCTGGCGGTCTGCACGGGGGTCTTCATCCCTGAAACACCTGACAATCTGGAAATATTTATCAACGCCGCTGACCATAAGAACCTGCTTGAAAAGCTGCGGCGACTGGGGCAAGGCGTAAAAATTGCCCGGGACGAGTCTGCTGGGGACGAGGAAATCTCTTGCGCCTTCGGGTGTGCTTTTGCCGAGGAACGGCGTTTCAATTTCCCAAAAGCCTTTGCTGTCGAAGAAGTCGCGTGCGACTTTTGTAACTTTATGACGTACTCTCAAACGATTTTGCATCATGGGGCGGCGAAGATCAAGGTACCTGTATTTAAGCCTTGTTTCTTCGGCAACTGATTCAGCGTTCTGCAATTCGAAAATCGGGGTCTCGGCGCTGTTGAGAATCTCAAGCTTATCGATAAGCACTTCAATTTGGCCGGTTTTCAGCTTTGGATTTTCAAGTCCCTGACCTCTTGGTCTTACTGTACCGCTTGCGGCTACGACCCACTCGCAACGGAGCTGTCGCGATAGCTTGTGCATTTCGGGCTGGGCCTTGGGGTCGAAAACGAGCTGGGTCAACCCCTCAC
>JAKJEQ010000084.1:0-233 GCA_022705345.1 Planctomycetota bacterium
AATAAAGTCACCGGTCAACCCGCGAACCTGCAAATCGCATTTGCGGTTCTGGTGGCGTTTATGGCCTGCGGGTTCTGCGGCAAGTTATTTTTGGGTGCAAATTATGTTTGGCCGGCACTTGCGACTGTGCCTGTAATCCTCTATACAATCATCATTTACACAAAACAGCCAGTTATCGAACACCTTGCGGGGGCATGGCCGGCGGTTTTCTTTGCCAGAACGTCAGTATCGAT
>JAKJEQ010000084.1:243-8861 GCA_022705345.1 Planctomycetota bacterium
ATTCTGCCAATCCAAATGGTCGCTTTTGGCTGCATTGGGGCGGTTTGGGGGTACTGGCTGGCGGTCAGGTATAAATTCTGGAGGGAATTCGAGAGCTGACATCTACGCTAAGTGCCTGATTATAAATAAGTTACATCTTTTTTATTTTTACGATAAAATTCTTATTCTTTTATGTAAATATGCGCGCATATTTTGCCGAAAAAGTAATCGGAAATAAAATGAGTATCCGAGAAACATAAGTTCTTGCAAAGGCGTAGTATAATCAGGAATTTATCGAAACCGGAGAAAGGAGTGCCGGAAAATGTTAGTTTTAAGCAGGCAGAAAAACGAGTCGATAATGATTGGCGATGACGTCGAAATCATTATTGTTGACGTTCGGGGAGACAAAGTGAGGCTGGGCATAACCGCTCCGAAATCGGTAAGTGTCCATCGCAAAGAAGTTTATAACGCTATTCAGCAGGAAAAGGCTGAGCAGAACCAAAAAAACAATAACGAACAACCAGTAAAATAAAATAATTTCTTCTTTTTCTTCTTCCTTTAAAACTGAAAAGGCCGTTTGATACGGCCTTTTTTGTTTATTTTTTTTGCTTCACCTTTTTGGGCTTGGGCGGCGGTATTATTGAGTTGGGCTCAACCAAAGCTTCTTTGCGAAGCGCAACGGCCTGGTCAATCAATTCCTCTTTATCGGGCTTTTGATAAGGCTCGAGCTTGAAATTCCAGGTGTATTCGTCAATCCTTGTTCTGAACATATCATCAAGCAAATCCAGCGGGAATCTGTCACGAAGAGGACGCGGTAAGTTGCGGTGGGTACTGGTAGTTATGTAACCTTCCTTTGCCAGGCGAACGCTGTAATCGCCGTACCATTCGAACCCGACTGTTACGGGCGAAAGGCCGATTTGCTCTTCATTGAGCGTAACCATCGCGCCGGCGGGCTCGGTTACTATGGTCAGCTTTCGCTCCACACAACCAATACAAAAACAAGAAATTATGAAAAACAGGCTTAAAAACAGCTTCCGTACCGTCATTTTTCGGCTCCTAAATAATCAAAAAAATTATCAGCGAATTACCGATATTTGTCAATACAAAACGTAAGACGGTTTGGGATTGCCGGCTATAGATTTTTGGTTTTTCCATGATGTTTGTGGTATATAAGTATTATGAGTTCAATTGTGAAAAAAATCAGGGAAGAATTAAAGGCGGCAGCGGATGAGAAAGTGAAAATCTCCACGCAGAGATTTTTTAAAGAAGAGACAAAAGTTTACGGGCTGAAATCGGCGGCTGTTGCAAAGATCGCAAATACTTACTTTTCGCAAATCATAAACCTTGATAAAAAAGAAATCTTCGCGCTGTGCGAAGAACTTTTTTCATCAGGATATCTAGAAGAGTTTGGAATCGCGGCAATGTGGTCGTACAAAATCAAGGATAGATTCCTGCCGGCAGATTTTAAAGTCTTCGAGCGATGGATAAAAAAATATATCGATAACTGGGCCAAGTGCGATACCCTCTGCAATCATACAGTCGGAGAATTCCTCGAACAGAATCCCACATTTGTTAACGAACTTAAAAAATGGACGAAATCGAAAAATCGATGGGTAAAAAGAGCGGCGGCGGTATCACTTATCGTTCCGGCAAAAAAAGGGATGTTCCTTAATGATGTTTTTGAAATAGCAGAACTGATGCTCACCGATAAGGACGATATGGTGCAAAAAGGGTACGGCTGGGTGCTTAAAGAGGCAAGCAGGAAAAATCAAACACAAGTCTTTGAGTTCGTAATGAAAAATAAAAAAGATATGCCGAGGACGGCACTGCGGTATGCAATTGAGAAAATGCCGATTGAGATGAGGAAGAGAGCGATGGCTTAAATTAAAATTCACCACAGAGACTCAGAGAAAATAGAGATAAACAAATTAACCACCCCGATGAGATAGCTGAAGCAGCATCTCACGGGGCAGGCGCCGCTCACAGAGGTCAAAGAGTATTTATTTAAAACACAGATCCAAAGGAAACTTATAAGACATTTGGCAGATTACTCAATCGAGAGATATATTGTGTATAATATTTAATGATTTTTCACAGTTGCCGGGGTCAACAAAGATATAATTATTAGCGCTCGCGGTTTTTGCTGATACGCCGGTAATCAGAATTGTATCCATCATAACTGAATCATGAGGCGATAAATAAATCGCTTCGTTTGTCGATGCTCCGATCATATTTATCTGAACATTTTTAATAATCAAGTTTGACCATTTGGGTGAAAGGCCTGAATTTTCAAGAGCGTGGATGCCGCGGCAATATTGATTTTTAGTTTGGGACAGAATGCCGCCGGTGATAGTGAGATTTGTCCAATCGCCAATGAGAATGCAATCGCCTTGGCCGGGATTATAGACATTGGTATTAACGAGGGTGACATTATCGGCGCGGCATACGTAAACGGCATCGCCTGAATTAATGGCGACATTTCGCAGAGTTGTATTATAGAAATCAATGTTCGCAGGACGGGCAGCGTTTGCGTTTTCGGTTACTATGTAGAGACCATATTGTTTGACCTGCTCGATATAATTAGAAGAGGCGTGAATGTTCTTGCTGCCGTCGAGGATCGCGATTCCTCTGCCGACTTTGGATGGCAAGTCGATTCTCGAGCGCAGGAAATTTCCATTGATGGCTACATTGTTGCTGTCACTTACGGCAATGAGGTCATCGTTTGCGCCATCTACCATGTTATTGGCGACAAGGGCATTATTCACATTGTTGAGGTTAATGCCATCTGCCCAATTCAAGCCGATACGATTATCGGTAACGATCAGGTTGTCCATTTTGCGGGCGTTGTTGCGGCCGAAACTATTTGCATATTCGCCGGAGTTGATCGTGTAATTGTTTCGGAAGGTCGTATTGTCGGAGTCGATGATGACGGCCTGTTGGCCGGGCTTTCGGTAATCGCAACTTCCATCAAAGGTCAGGCCATAGACTTCTATATCGCAGCAAGCGGCATCGATGTTAAGAACCTGTGCGCCGATTGTTGGGCCGCGGCCATCGCCAGCTTCGGAAATTTTATTGGATTTAATGATTGATGAAGGCCATCCGTCGCCGCAAATGGTCAGATGTTTTTTGGCGGTAATTACGATTGTGCTGCAGCGATATTCACCGGCAGGGAAATATAATTTAGCATTTGACGGAGGAAGAGCGGCGATGGCGGCGCGGATTGCGGTTGAATCATCGCTGATGCCGTTACCCAAAGCGCCGTAATCCCGGACGTTGATTATGGTGCTGCGTTTATCATTGGGGTCTGCGAGTAAGGATGCAGAGACTAAAATAATAATTATCAACAAATGCCGGACAGCTAATTTCATTAAATTGCCTTAAAAATATTTTATTTATATTATGAAGATAATATTCGTTTATTTCAAGATTAAAGATAATATAAATTTAGTCACAGAGGTCATAGAGATATTTATTTATCGCAGATTACGCAGATTACTCTGATTATTTTACCGCGAATAAACGCGAATATACACTAATTATTTAAAGGCTGATGACTCAGGATGCCTACAAGGCGTTTGGCAGATTACACAAAAACTTAAAAATTAAAGTGCAAAATAAAAAATTTAATGCACGAATAAGCAGCAACTATTTATTCAGGTAAGGGGCGACTGAATGTTCTAAAAGTTCTTTCAGGTTGCGGAATTCTTGGCAGGAAATAACAGGGTCTATCTTTTTTACTTTTTGATTCAATGACTTCAGTTTATCGATTCTTGGGCTGACATTTCTGATATCATCATAATTGAATTCGTGGTCAATCTCATAAATTCGCAGCAGTTGTATTCTGAACTTGGCAGGATCTGATTTTGATAATGCGAACCGTTTGTAAGGCGCCTCTGAATCCCAGATGTCAAAAAGGCCGTTCGAGCAGACTGTTTTCCAAAGTGGTATTTCGTTTTTGACGAAGTATTCGCGATCTAGTTCTGCAATGTACTTAAAGGGTATCACGCAATTTTCAGCGTCCATTTCTTCGCCTATACGACTCAAATAAAAACGTGTAGGAGTACGGTTGAAGGTTAGAAGTGGAGGGGAAACTCTGTCCTTAACGGTAAGCCAGTTTTTCACAGCAAGCCAGATTGACTGGCGATAAAGCTTGCCATCTTTCCAAAAGCCATCTATCATCGCTTTAGCATTTGGCTTGTCAATTTTAAAGCATGTTTTGTTCAATTCCATAATAGTCTCCTGTGCATACCTGTGATTATTGCGATTTATCATAGCAAGATGTTAAAAACAAGTAAATAGACATTCCTGTCTAATAGCTCATCTACAAATTCTTTTCTTGTCATGATATGTGAGTGTTTTTATATTGAAAACATTATCATACCAAGATTTTACATTCTCTTCAATTTCTTATTTGTTCGTAAGTCATATCAGTGGAGGACATGGCGCGGAGGTTGTCGGGGGTCATTTTGATAATCACATACTCAGGCATTTTGGGGTCTGGGAAATATTTGGCCAGTTCGGGAACCTGTTTATAGAGCCAGAGTTTTTCATCGTTATTTGTACTAATGGAACACGGGCCGGCAATGCGGACGTGTTTGCCGGCGGAATCGCAAAAACAATATTCGCCGTAAGGAACTTTTTCGAGCTGTTTGACTTTATCGGATGGCGTGTAGGTAGCGCATAATAACTGATTGTCTTTCCACGCAAGGCCGCCCATCGGACGGACGCCGACAGTTTTGCCATCTGTTGTCGCGAGGTATCCCCAGCCGGTTTGTTTTGTGAATTGTTTAAGCTCTTCGAATGTCATAGTTTTTCTCCTTAATAATGATGTAAATTATATAGGGAAAAAGGTTGGGAATAAAGGGAAAAGAATAATTATATCTGAGTATTTGGCGACGATGTATGGAGCCATCGCACCTGCAGGAACCAGTTAACATTTTGAGGAGCAGTTGGCTCCTGACCAAACGCAGCGGTTACCAATAAAAGGCTCACAAGAACTGAACTGATTTTATTTTTTAACATATTTAGTGCATCTCTAAGCCATTGGGCAGCCGACAGCTTTGCAGGCAGACATTGAACCGAGACAGTTGCCGACATTACGGAAGCCGTTTTGTTTGAGATAACTTGCGGCTATAGCCGCTCTTTGGCCGCTGCCGCAAAAGGTTACGACGAGTTTGCTTCTATCAACATCTTCAATAAATTTCGGCAATTCGCCTACATATATGTGCTGTGCATTTGGGAGATGGCCGGAATTAAATTCGTCTATGCTTCGTACATCGAGCAAAGTGAACTGCTCATGGTTTTCAATTTTTGAAATCAGGTCTTTAACGTGAACGGCGGGAATCTTGTTGAAATCTTTTCCGCCGGTTTCCCATTTGTGCAGGCCGCCGTTTAAATAGCAATTTATGTTATCATAGCCTAATCTTACGAGATGCCTGACAGCGTCTTTTATCTGGTGGTTTGTGTCGGCAATCAGGCCTATTGGTTTGTCATAAGAAAGGAAAAAACCTGCGAAGGCGGGCAGCATATTGACCGGTATACTCAACGAGCCGGTGACAGTTGCGCCGGAGATAGCTTCGGGATTTCGCAAGTCGAGAACCTGCAGGTCGGACATTTGCTCGGCAAATTCGTTGGGCGATAAAGGCTTTGGTATCGGTAGACCTGATAAAATATTTACGTCGCCGGTCTGATTTATATATTCCATTTTCCTGAAGTACGGAGGCTGATAATGGTGTTCGTTTATTTTGTGCTTTATGAATTCATCCTTATTTTTTTGCAGCGCCGGATTATTGAGTCGTTCGTAGCCGATTGTAGAAAATTCTCTCGATGCCATCCCTGAGCCGCAGACCGACCCAGCGCCGTGGGCTGGATATACTATGCACTGGTCACCGAGCGGCAAAAGTTTATTGTGGATGCTTTCGTACAGCAGGCCGGCAACTTCTTCAGCACGGTCGGGAAAGAAATCTGTTCGCCCCACATCTCCGATGAAGAGAGCGTCTCCGGTGAAAACTCCAACAGCGTCCTGCGTGCTGTAAGATTTATCGTATAACGCGATACTAATGCTTTCGAAGGTGTGTCCGGGGGTCGAAAGAATTTTGAACAGGCAATCGCCTATTTCAAATTCGTCGCCTTCATTGACTCCTGTGCCGTATTTGAAATCGAGCTGAACGCCGTGATAAATTTTAGCATTAGACATTTCCTGAATCTGACGCGAGCCGATGACGTAATCTTCATTTCGATGCGTTTCAAAAACGTGAGTTATCCACAAATTGTTTTTTTGTGCCAGGTCAAAATAGATATCGACGTCTCTTCGTGGGTCGATAATCGCCGCTTTTCCCGCTTCGCCGATGCCTAAAAAATAGGACATGTGGGCAAGCCCTTCGGATTTGATTTTTTCTATAAACATATTTTTCTCCTTTTTAATTCTATTAGATCGCAGTAAAAGGCTAATGAGGAAAATAATTAAATCTCTTCAGAAAAATATTCAGATTTAATTCTTGAAGCGTTTTTCTACAGCGTCGGAGGCGGAGCGGAGATTGGCGGCCTTTGCGGTGTCTTTGGAGACGATTCTTTTGCCAAGCGGAGCAAAGGAAACTACAGCGAGTTTGAAATGCGCGAGAGCAAACGGGATCCCAATTATTGTAACAAATAAACCTATGCCTGCGAGGATGTGGCCTATGGAGAGCCAGAGGCCGGCAAGGATTATCCAGAGAAAATTGACAAAGCCTGTGGTTGGGATTCTTGTTTCGCCAACTTTGCGTGCGTCTATAAGTTCTTTGCCGAAGGGAAAGGCAGCAAAACTTGCGATCCTGAAAGCGGCGATGCCGAATGGGATGCCGATTACGGTTATACATAGAATCAGGCCGAAGAAAAGCCAGAAGAGGCAGGCAAAGAATCCGCCGCCTAGGATGAACCATAATATGTTGAAGATTAAAGCCAAAATTTAAACCTAAATTTCAAATTCTAAATTCTGATTATATCTACAGAAATAAAAATAAAAATCAGTAAATTACTTATCTGATGCGGTTATAACATTAGGGTCTTGCGACATTGAGGGGGTCTGCATATCGCAGACAATTCTTTTGAGTAATTCCTCTGCTTTGAGAAAGGTTTCGTCTGTTCGGGAAGTCAGGCCGGGCGAAGTGTCGGGCTGGAGACGATTTCCTGATACCCAATCAATTGCGGCACATGACCAGATCTTTAGATACTCGGCCTGGAGGTTTACGTTTGGGTCAGTCGTTTCAGATTGAATTGCCGCTTTGAGCGAATTTTGCACGGTTACAGATGCGCGGGTATTTTTCGCGCGCGATGCGCGGAACTCTTTTATGCCCTGTCCATACCTGTATGCGGCAAGGTGCTGGCAGGTAATGATCAAATCATCCGGTCGATCAGGCATTAATAGTTTTTTGCATTGAATCTGAAATGCCGGTGTGAAACAGTACTCGTATGTGAGTTTGGCTATTTGAACATCGAAAAATTTATTTACAATATTGACGGAACAGGAATCTACAGCGGAAATCAGGAGCGTTTCGGTCAGAATCTTTATGGCGACAAAACGGTCGTTTAAGGTCATTTCGGGAATTTTGGGGGGCGGCTGATTGCTTTCGACAATGACAACACGCACGAATTTTCCTATTATGGGTGTTCCGCCGGTTGAAAGACGGTCAATTTCTTTTTTTGCGTAATCATCGAAGCCTATTATGATTTCGCCGTTCCACTCGAGGACGGGTATTGCAACCTGGCCTGTTTTGGCGATGAGTTCGCGTTTGGCGCTTCTGACTTTGTCGATATCAATTTTAGCGTACCGGATATTTTTCGAATCGAGATATTGTTCCATTTGAAGGCAAAAACCGCACCATTGGGCTGAATAAAGGATGATTTTTGCATATAGTGTGGGTGCAAGCGATAACAAAAAAAGAGGCAGCAAAATTTTTATTTTTTTTTCTGTCATTTCAGGCCTCGATTAACTTGCTTAATTATAACCTTTGTATACCAGAATACAAGTGATTAAAAACAGCAAAATAGTGCGGGATTGACATCAAACGTAAGTTATTATATTATAATAGATTCGCAAACACGGGTTTAGAGACTAATTTTAGCTTTTTTGAATTATTCAAGAACATAATAACCGATATATAATATTATAAGTATGGCAATACCGGCGACTAACAATAATCGAAGTACAGACGATGAAGTTGAAGGGCTTAGCAAGGGCAAGCCTTTTTTCAACCGCGCTGAAGAAGTAGCTTCAACGGACAATTTCGATTATGCGATCGATTTGTTTATAGAGGGATTGCAGCGTGCGCCTGAGGCGGTTGAGGACGGACATAAGCCGCTTCGGTATAATTCGCTGGTTCGCCAGGGCAAAGGCGGCAAAAAGCCGTCGATGATTGAGAAGATGAAACATTCGCGCGGCAAGACGCCGCTTGAGAATATGCTGAATGCGGAGTTTCTGCTGGCCAAGGACCCAGAAAACTTGATTTATGCCGAGCAGATGCTGGACGCAGCGCTTGGCGGCGGATTTAAAAAGACAGCAATGTGGATTGCCGATACGATTTTCGAATCGCAGAGAGCGACAGACAAGCCTTCGCTCGCGACGCTGATGCTTTTAAAAGACGCTTATTCGACAATGGAAGAAT
>JAKJEQ010000085.1:0-8192 GCA_022705345.1 Planctomycetota bacterium
TTTAGTCAAAAAGTTGTAAAACATATGTGTGGTAATAATTGGGCAATTTTGGATTTTATGGTTGATGCGGGGATAGATTGCTATCAATCGATACAGGAATCTGCGGGGATGGATATATTAAAAGTTTATGAAAAATACAGTAAAAATTTTGTTCTATGGGGCGGTGTTAATGTTGAAAATCTTTTAAATGGAACTCCGGAAGATGTTCGCAGAGATGTTAAAAAAGTAATGACCGAAGGGGCGGTACATATTCGGCACAAGCCATTCTGTAGCAGTGGGCACAAAATATGATAATTTTATTGCAATGATCGATGAATTGAATAAATATTTTTAATATGATTAAGTTACATTTTGTTCTTTTCCATCGTCAATCCAGCGTCTGGCTTTACCTGACTTTCAATTATAAGCCAAATGGATTCCACAAGGGTCAAAAGAGCAAAAGCAAGGGCTAAAGAAGTTATGGCTGAAATGCTTTTGGCAGAAATCCGCAAAGAAGCAGGTTTTACTCAACAAGACCTTGCCAAAAAATTGGGTATGAAACAGCCGAGTCTGTCAAAATTGGAATCACAAGATGATATGCAGATAAGTACCTTAAAGCGATTGATAAAAGCTCTTGGTGGAAAACTTGAAATCGTTGTTCATATGCCTTCTGGTGATATAAGAGTAGGCCAATTCGAACCATCTTGTCATTAGAAGGGCGGCGGCTTGCTCCTTCGCACACGAAAGATGTAATTCATCTTATCCTTTTATGGATTTCTCAGAGGCAGGCTTGTCCTGTTTTTTTGTTGATGACTGCCAATCCAACTTTTCGGTAGCGATATATACAAAGGTTCGCCAAGATACACATTTGTTCATAAAAGAATAAATGTTGCCGCTCATAATCAGCCCTTTATAGTTACTGAATTCCCTCTGAAAAGCGAGCTTATCGAGCGGTGGGTTTCTCAAAGGCAGGGAGCGTACGCAGATGAGCTATTTTTTTCTGATTTCCAGCGTCAATCCAGCGTCCGGCTTCACCTCACTT
The DNA here is from genome assembly GCA_022705345.1 of Planctomycetota bacterium. Taxonomy (GTDB): domain Bacteria; phylum Planctomycetota; class Phycisphaerae; order Sedimentisphaerales; family UBA12454; genus UBA12454. The sequence goes on from JAKJEQ010000085.1 coordinate 1,022, forward strand.
TCAATTATACGGTATTCCACATGCAGTCCACTTTCAGTCTACTTGCAGTTTATACCCCTATAAAATAGCGTAAAAATAGGGTTTGGATGCATTATAAGAAGGGTAGGGTGGCTCGACACGCATGAGGCCACAGGTTCAAGTCCTGTACCGCCCATTCTGAAAACCTCATTTTTGCTTTGAAATGAGGTTTTTTTATGTTTTTAGAGGGTTTAAGAAGAGCAATTTAATTTCCAGAGTCAATTCTGCGGTAAAGTTGGAGACCGCTTTCAGTCAACAGCCAGTGCTCAGGCAGTCTATTTGAGATGGTTATTTTGCTAACATACTAATAGCAGATGCTGCTCTGATTTTCATTTCATCCATAAGGGAATTATTCTTGTTTTTATTTTTTTCTCATCCATAATTTTTATGTATCCCATGAGATAATTTTTCTATCTCATCGGGACCTCCTGATTTTCTAAAATTCCTTCGTGCAATCCGCGGTTAACCACTACTAATAATGTCAACCACAAATGCGCAAGCGAAAACTTGCACCGGATTTGCAAATTATCGGAAAATGTCTCTTTTTACCCGCTTTTAACCATTTTTAACGATTTTTTGAAACTTTCTTCGACTTTTTTCACACTTTTTTTCGCTTTTTCGTACACTTCTTAATAATTTTGAAAATGCTTGTTATGTGCTTCATTGACAAAGGTTTACTGTCGTTTTAATTAAAAAAAGTTGCGCTGATTTGCTCATTGCGAAATCGTATAATCACTGGTCGCAAATTAGTTAATTCCCCGATTTTGCAGCGGCCGTTTATAGTTAAAATCCCCAATATTAAATGTTCCGCATTTATGGAAAGGGCGTAAAATGTGTGCTGAAAGTGCTTTATGTGATTGCGGCAGAGAACTCGAGCAGGGCCTTTGCACCGGCTGCAACAAACCCGCCGATAGATGTGTTTGCGAAGAAGTTTGTCCAGGCTGTGGAAATCCCGTTGACGAATGTACGTGCTGATGCCGTTTCCCGGCAAAGATGTAACTATTTGCAGATGAAGAACTTATTCAGCTTCTTTTTCGCTGATCAATTTGAATAACTCTTCTGATGACTGCGAGTTTTGGAGTTTGTTTTTGAATTCTTCATCCAGCATCAGTCTGCTGATTCTTGCCAGCGCCTGAATATGCGGGCCGGTCCGGTCGATTGGAGACGCCAGAAGCACAATGATATGCACTGGTTTTCCATCGATGCTGTGAAAATCTATTCCCTGGTGAGATATGCCTACTGCCATCACTAACTCTTTTACCCCTGAGCACTTACCGTGAGGTATCGCTATTCCGAAACCTATTCCTGTACTTTTGGTGCTTTCTCTTGTCAGCACCGCCTGGTAAACCTGATCACGATTTATTAATAATCCTTCTGCGTCAAGTAAATCCACTAATTCTTTTATTGCTGTTTCTTTGTTCGTACCTTCAACAGGCACCTTAACACAAGTAGGCTCAAGTATTTGCGTCAAAACCATTTCTTAAACAACCTTTATACAAAACTCAAACTTTAAAATTTATGCAAACCCTCAATTATATCGGCCTGTTTTTGGGTTAGCAACATATTTTAATGAATAAACATACAGTCGCCATAGGAATAAAACCGGTACTTCCGGGCTACTGCATACTTATATGCATTTAATACGTTCTCAAGTCCCGCAAAAGCCGAAACTAACGCCAGCAGCGTAGACTTGGGCAAATGAAAGTTGGTAATCATAGCATCTGTTATTTTAAAATCAAATCCCGGCGTAATAAATAACTTCGTATAACCCTTTGAAACAGCAACTTTTCTGGCGTCTGTTATCAGAGCCGCCGTCTCGAGAGTTCTTACCGCGGTAGTTCCTACAGCGATGATTCGCCCGCCGGCCTTAATCGCGCCATTGATTATTTCGGCATTTTCTTCATTAATCTCATACTCCTCGCTATGTATATTATGTTCTTCAAGCGTTTTTGTTTTCACCGGCAAAAACGTCCCAGCCCCGACGTGCAGCGTTATTTGCGCGACTCTGGTTCCCATTTTTTCAATATTTTCAACGATATCCTGAGTAAAATGCAGCCCGGCGGTAGGCGCGGCTATCGCTCCTTTGTGCCTGGCGTAAACGGTTTGATACCTGTTTGTGTCAAGCGTATGCTGGTCAATTGGCTGCGGTCGTTTTATGTATGGCGGCAGGGGGGAAAAGCCGATTTTTTCAAGAATTTCATAGGTTCCCAATTCCGAATCCAGTCTTATAATCCACTGGCCATCTTCAAGTTTTTTTACGATTTGAATATGACAGAAAGCCTTTTTGTCCCTGTCGAGCAGGGTTAGGGTTTGATTTTCCCTGATTTTTGAGGAATTCTTGAGAAATACATTCCAGCAGCCGTTCTGTACCGAAAGGAAGAGCCCTTCGATTTTGGCGCCAGTATTTTTTTTCGCGAAAAACCTGGCAGGTACTACTTTTGTATTATTGATGACAAGGCAATCGTTCTTTTTCAGGTACTGTGTGATTTCAGTGAATTTGGAATCCGAAAATACCCCGTTGAAGCGATTCAGTAAAAGCATTCTACTGCCGCATCGTTCTTCGGCAGGTTTCTGAGCAATCAGTTCTGCCGGTAAATCATAATCTAATTCTAATATTTCCATCACACTAAATTAACACAACCAGAAGAAAATAATACAAAAAAGGAGTAGTTTTTTGACTCTTAAATTAAGATATGCTGCGACTAATCCGATGATATTTATAGTTACAAACTTATAACAGGTTCATAAAAAAAATGGATACCCAAAGAATCTTTGAAAAACTGGCAATGTCAATATCGACCCTCGGCAGAAGGCAGGTCGAACACAGGATAAAAAACTTCAAAGGGAGCTTTAAATTCGATTTTACCGATGAGTACCTTGCCAGTTTGACAATCGATCGCCTGAGGCACATACTTTATGCGGCGATAGCCACCAAACTCAGGAAAAAAATCCACTAATATTTTCATTTCAGTTCGCAAGCCATTAAATTAGTCAAACTGACCGATTCAGCGGTATAAAGTGTGTTATCATTAAATAAATAATGAGTCTATAGATATAATTATCAAAATCGGTCAGTTTGAGTAAATTAGTTGATTTTAACAGCAGCAAAAAAAGCGCAAAAAAATAGTAAAATTCCTGTTGACAACTTCTACAACTGTAGTAGAATGCTTCTAACATTGTAGTAAAGGAGAAAATGTATGAAACTAACAGATGCGGAATGGCAGATAATGAATTGCCTTTGGGAAAGGTATCCCGCAACAGCCCGCGGAATTGCCGAGCGTCTTCCAAAAGATGTAGAATGGGCATACACAACAATAAAAACACTTCTTACCAGGCTTGTTGAAAAAGGAGCCGTCAAGGAAAACAAAAAAGGCAATACAAGTCTCTATGAGCCATTGCTAAGTAAACAAAACGCAAGACGGAGCGCCTTAAAAAATCTGGCAAATCAGGCCTTCGATGGGGCGTTTGGCCCTTTGATGCATTTTCTTATTGAGGATGAGAAGCTCACGGACAGCCAGAAGAACGAGTTACTCAAAGCAATCCAAAAACAAGATAAGAAGGAGAAATCAAAATGATCAATTCACTAAATCAGTTCGCGGAAAATTGGTTTAATTGGCAAATCGCTATGCTGTGGCAGGTGGGAATTTTAATCGCGATCATCGCGGCAGTTGATTTTTTTATAAGAAGATGGACTTGGCCGCAGGTTCGGTATGCTCTTTGGCTGCTGGTTCTTGTTAAACTTGTACTTCCGCCGTCGTTTACTTCTCCTGCAAGTTTTACAGCGGAAATTCCGATTGCTCTTAAGCAGACACTGACTGACACTGACGATAACACTGACAAACACGGACAAATACAAAATTCGAACGCAGAAATACTAAACAAATTCGCAGGACATCTTGCGGCGAAACAAATACAAATTTCCGAAATTCAAAACAATGAAGAGATTGTTACGCAAGAGAATGGTAAGAACGAGATTCTTCGTTTCACTCAGAATGACAATGGAGAGATCGGCAATATTGCCGCGTTCCCCGATTTGTCGAGAGTAAACTTGGCGGTTAAACAATCACTATCGTGGAAGGCTTATATGCTGTGTGTTTGGGGGGCAGGTGCAATTATATTAGGTTTTTGGCTTGTCTTGAGATTAAGAGGTTTGCGCAGAGAACATTTAAACGGGGAATCAAATCTATCTGAGAGACTGGAATCGCTGCTGCGTTCGACGGCTGAAAAAATCGGAGTTAAAAAAGTACCGCAGGTAATTGTAACAAACAGAGTTCGCTGTCCGGCAGTGTTCGGAGTTTTCAAACCTGTGCTGCTTTTGCCCGCGGAGAAAATCGAACAGATAAATGATCAGGATGCGGAGCATATTTTTTTGCATGAGCTTGCGCATATTAAGAGAGGGGATTTAATTGTTCACGCGTTTTATATGATTTTGCAAATTGCGTACTGGTTTAATCCGCTGCTTTGGCTGATTCGCAGGCATTTGCAGAATCTGCGCGAACTTTGCTGCGACGCTACTGTCGCGAGGATATTGCGGGAGAAAACGGCCGGTTACAGGCAGACATTGCTTGAGACTGCCCGGCGTTTGGTGGCCGAGCCGGTGGATCCGGGACTCGGACTATTGGGACTTTTTGAGAATTCAGGCCGGATTATTGACAGGCTGCGCTGGCTTGAGAAAAAGAGCTGGAAATATCGTCCGCTGCGAATCGCGACAGTTTTTATTTTAATTTGTTTTATGTCGGCGTGTGTTCTGCCGATGGCAAAAAAGAATGCCACAGAGAATGAAAATAAAAAAACTACTTCAGCCACAGAGAACACAGAGAACACAGAGACAACAAATAATAAAAATGATAAAAATTTTTCGGTAAAACTCTCAAATGGAACGACGGTTGAGCTTGTGGGCATTTGTGAGCATCCGAGCAAAGGAAAGCAGTGGTGGCGGCCGGATGGATATAAAATGAATGAGCCTGAATTCATGGCATATCGCCTTCCTTGGCCGGATGAACCAAACAGGTTGCAACTCAAGTGCGCTGTTCTCTTAAAATTTTCTAACTATTTGGATAAGGATATCGGCGGAACTAATATTAAATGTTCGGATAAATTTTTATTTGGCAATGGTTATAATTCAACAATCGCCAAAGATGGTACACAAATTAATTATATCATTTATAACCCATTAGAACCTTTTGTAATGCCCGATAAAATTAACTTAAGTATAGGAGTTCCTATCGTTGAATTCATTCAGTCTGAAGCAGGCAAATATGACGCAGCAGAGGTTCAAATGTATTATCTTAGAGAGGGAGATTCAATTACATATCGGCACCCGTTGCGAATTGAACGTTTAGCAGATATGGAAAAAGCAGTAGTAGATTTAAGTTATACAATTGATGATATTGAATTTAAGTTATTGTATAAATTGAAAGATAAAGAGATAAAAACTGCCAGATGGATTTCAGCCTCTGGTGAAGGCGGCAGTATGAAAGAAGCGGTAAAAGTTAAAACATTTGAAATACCTGTAAAACCAGAAGAAATTGAAGATGTTATATTGGAATATCGGCCGTATGAATGGGTGGAATTTAAGAATATTTCGCTAAAGCCGGGAGTTATCACAGACGTTCAGGTTGAAGCTATCAAACCAGAATTACAAACTAAAGATTCTCATAATTTATTGATTGAGCGTAAAGATATATTGGAAAAAGCATTGCAAACCGTGGAGATGAAATATCAGGCAGGTCAGGCAAATTCCATAGAATTTCTAACTGCCAAATTCAATTTGCTGCGTACAGAAAGTGAATTAGCTGAAAAATCTCCAAAGCGAATCAAAATCAAAGAAGAAATAGCAGCTTTGTATAAAGAACAGGAAGAAAAGACAGAAAAGCTATTAGCTGCCGGTCGGGCAACTCAAGAAGAACTGGACAAAATAAAAATAGAGAGGTTAAATGCTGAAAAAGAACTTAGTGATATTAAGGCTAAGGAAAATGTGCAACTTGAAGCAGGAAAACTTGATAAACAGAAAGTTTACCCCATTGATTTTGAAATAACAAGAAAAGCGTTTCTGCCGGGGGACTCGATAGAGATCACAGAAATATCAGGAAATGCGGATAAATTTGAGCCGGGGCATTATTATACGATAAAAGGAAAATATGAACTATCTTCCAAAGACGAGGCTTTGCTGCATGTTTATGCCACTAATGGCCAAACCACAAGCCAGCAGGGGCCTGCGTTGAAACGTGGAAGCGGAGAGTTCGAACGAACGGTTATATATGAAAAACAGGGCTGGCTACATTTGAGCTTTTATCCGGCCGATGGCGGCAGCGGCTTCGGGCATTTATATTTTGCACAGAAAGGCTCGCAAGAAATAGTGCCGGATATATCCACTATCACATCAACTGTAAGGGTCAGTTCAAAATCGAACGATAATGATTCAAAAGAAAATTCGAAGGAGATTCCGCAGGATGTAAATGAAAACGTCAACAAAATACTTTCGCTTGCGGGACAGATAGCGAGCAAGAGCATTCAATTGCAGCGTCTGAAAATGCAAAAAGCGCCGGCGGCTGAAATAGAAAAAGTTGAAAATGAAATCGCAGAGATTAAACAGCAGATAAATGTGATTGGCGAGAAGCTCGGAGAAAATGCGGAACTGGCAAGCAGGCAACTGGCGGAAAGAATTTTGACTAAATTGCAGGAGTTTACCGAAAAATACGGCCTGCCGCTTAGCGAAGAGATTATCGAGCAATTCAAAGACGCTATAGAAACCGCTCTTGAGGCTATCGAAGTAAATTCACTGGCCGAGGACGCGGAGAACATCGATGTCTATGTAGAAAATCTGGAAATAAAACCTTATCAGGCGGGTGGATTATATACTCTGACCGCAAAAATCGGCAATAAAGGCTCTGAAACTTCGCCGGAGTTTAGAATGAACTTTTACAAAGGCGATCCGAAAGATAATCTCAATCTTTTCGGCAAGCCTCAAACCGGCAGCCACGGCGCAGGCCCAATAAAGCCGGGCGAATTCTGGCACGAATCGAGCATGCCTTTTGAATTAAAAGAAGGCAGCAATATGTTATTTGCCGTTCTCGACATAAATAACGAAATCGCTGAATCCAATGAGAATAATAATCAGGCTATAATTAGAATTGAAATAAAAGGCGGCATC
>JAKJEQ010000085.1:8212-8551 GCA_022705345.1 Planctomycetota bacterium
ACTGAGAAATCATTCGCTAAATCAGCAATGATTCAGCATTTTCCTGACGGCATCAGAATGAAGCTTTCAGGTATTAAAACAGAAAATGAAAAAGGAATATTTTATGGTGAAGGAGACGGTATTGGCTGGGGAAATCAAAAAGCTCAAAGAAGGATAGATTCTAATGAAGGACAACCTGAAACAAATGAAAATAGCATGCATTCCAATGGAAAAACATCTTTGCACCTTGCTGTAAAGAACGGTCATCAGGAAATGGCGGAAATGCTGATTTCCAAAGGCGCGGACGTAAACGCGAAAGATTCTGACGGCAATACGCCTTTGCATTTGGCGGCGGCAGGG
>JAKJEQ010000086.1 GCA_022705345.1 Planctomycetota bacterium
GTATAGCCGATTCCCTTGGCAAGTTTCGCAGGAGACGATGAGCCGCAGCAGCATCCGCAGGAATCGCCTTTTGCGATCATGCCGTATCCTTTGCGAACGGTTTCTCGAATTTTTTCATTTGATTCCATTAGAACGCTCCGAAAATCATGCCTGACATAGTTGCCATTACAACGACAAGCGAGACAAATACAATTGTTTTTTTGGTTCCCATAACGCTGCGGATTACGAGCATGCTCGGCAGCGAAAGAGCCGGGCCTGCGAGCAGTAACGCAAGAGCGGGACCTTTTCCCATACCAGCACTGACAAGTCCCTGGACAATTGGAACTTCAGTTAAAGTCGCGAAATACATAAACGCACCGGCTACAGATGCAAACAAATTTGCACGAATTGAATTTCCGCCAACCATCGCAGAAATCCATTTTGAAGGTATTATACCCTCGCCGCTGGGTGTGCCGAGCAGAAAGCCTGCGACTATTACGCCGCCCAGAAGCAAAGGTAAAATCTGCTTTGTGTAAGTCCATGTCGAACTTGTCCATTGAACCATATCATCTTTTTTGAACCACAAAAAAAGAAAGACTAATAAGGCGACAAGACTTATGCCGGCGATAATCCATTTAATAGAAAAGACGGCAGCCCACGCCCCGCTTTGCTGAATGGGCTTGGCCCAATTTGCGAAAACAAGGATCGCGACCATCGCGGCAAAATATAAACCGTTCTGCCAAAGCGGTCTGCTTTTTTCCACATCGGGCATAGCGATTGCATTTTCGGCTTTCTGGTTTTCTTCTTTGCGATAAATAAAGTGCATTAACAAACCAATTACAATACTGAATACAATTGCGCCTATTGCTCGCGCGAGACCCAACTGGAAACCGAGAATCCGCGCGGTCAGAATAATCGCAAGCACATTTATCGCAGGGCCTGAATACAGAAAAACACAGGCAGGGCCGAGTCCTGCACCCATTTTATATATGCCCGCAAACAAAGGCAGAACCGTACAGGAACAAACCGCAAGGATAGTTCCGGAAACAGACGCGACGCCATAAGCAAGAATTTTGTTGGCCTTTGCGCCGAGATATTTCATAACGGAAGCCTGGCTGACGAAAACCGAAATCGCCCCTGCTATGAAAAACGCCGGGATAAGACAAAGCAGCACATGCTCCCTTGCGTACCATTTAACGAGGGCAAATGACTGCATAATGGCGTTATCAAAACGCGCATTGCCGATTGGCAGGAAATAAATGAAGAGAAAAACGGAGAATATAAGAATTAATTTTTTTATTTCCGATTTTGCCATTTAGATAGCTTTCAGGAGTTTGACATTTTCATTCGCCTGCTGTTTAAGGCATGTTGTAAGACAATCAAAAAAGGCAAGAAGGCATTTAGCTTTTAGACGGTACATCATATTCTGCCCGACTTTTCGGTATTCCAAAATGCCGTTGGATACCAAGACTGAAAGATGCTTGGAAACATTCGAACGCTCCGAATCGACAATATCGGCGATGTTACAGACGCACTGCTCCCCATCTTTGAGAAAGTCGATAATCGCGACACGAACCGGATTGGCAAGGGCTTTTAATATTTCCGCCTGTTTTTCATAAACCATTTTTTTTGTTTTTGCATCCATAATTTTTCCTTTTATTATGTGAATATGTGAATATATATTCACATATTCACGTATCCGTTCTTCAAATTCAAGGAAAAAATAAAAAAAAATAAAAGATGAGTTGTTCCAGACTTTTTGGATATTTCCTTCTCTGATGAAAGCAATGTGGGGGTTATTAATTTTAGTCAGGTCGGTCCGAGCAAACACACAGGTTCGCCCATGCAAGTCAAAACGATTCTTCTAAAAGATGTTTTCAGGATTTCTGGATGTTTACTTGTCTTATATAGACAAACTTGGGTTATTAAATTTTCAGGTCGGTCCGAGCGAACACACAGGTTCGCCCATGCAAGTCAAAACCTGATTCTTCTAAAAGATGTTTTTAGGATTTCTGGATGTTTACTTGTCTTATATAGACAAACTTGGGTTATTAAAATTTATTCAGGTCGGCCTGGGATTTTACGGCAAGAGCTGAGCCGGCAATGAGAAGCAATCCGAAAAACCATTGATACCCATTGAGGTATTCTTTGAAAACAACTCTTGAAACAAGCAGCACCAGAAACGGCTGGGCAAGAACGACAAGAGGCGGAATCGTTGAGCCGATCCTTTTTACCGCGGCATAATACGTACTGTGCGAACCGGCGATACTTGTAACAGCGCTTATGGCGAGAAGTAACCAGCCGAAATTTGACATCGATAAAGATTGCTGCGGTTTGCCGAACAGAAAAGCCAAAATGCCGAGCGCAATAGCGGTGTATGCGGATACAACGGTAAAACTTGCAGTGGAATTGCTGTTTTTGAGCATAACTTTTATGGATATGGTATATATCGCCCAACTAAACGCGAAGGCAAGCGTCAGAACGATGCCAATGATCGATGCTTTAGTTGAAAAATCATTTTTGAAAACTGTTACTCCGATAATCCCAATCACAACAATAAGAAAAGACAGCCAAAAAGTTCCGCTTTTAACCAACGGCCGTTCATCGACAAAACAAATGAGCGAAATCGCCGAAGTCCAGAAAATTGAGGATTTTGCCAGAAGGGTTATAAAGGCGGGATTGATGAAGTAGAACGCCGCGCCCCAGCAGCACTGCATAATAACGTTAACAAAAGAAATGATCAGGGTTTTTTGCCAGATGGTTTTGTCAAAAATCGCCCGTTCGCGCGATATAAGCGCAAAAGGAATCAATACTGCGGCCGCAACTACGTAACGGAGAAAATTCTGCGTCCAGACATCTATATTCGGAGCGATATATTTTATAATCAGCGGCCCCGGCACACCAAAAAAAAGCGATGAGACCGCGAATGCCGTTCCTGTAAAATTAAACTTCCTGGTTGTATTTTCCATGTTGTTCATTTATTAATAATTACTCTTTTTTCTTCTATATCAATTCCAAATTTATTAAACATCTCATCAAACCCATCCTCAAAGAAATCTAAATTTTTAACTGTCTGGATAGCAGAAATTTTATTACTGATATAGGTATCCCAGTCTCCAGTTATTAAATATCCCTCCTTCAACTTTGAATGATATATATCAATAAGAGATTCATGAGCATTTTCTTTATATAGTACCAATTTTTCCAGACCATCTATCGACAAAATAATTGGTTTAATATTGCTATTAACACTCTTAATTGATGATAACATATGATTAAGCAACCAATCACTGTTAAACCCAAACATTTCACCAAAAGTCACAACAATTTTTAAAAAAGGCTTGTTTGTATTAATGCCGGGCAAGAGTAACTTTCCAGTTTTGATGTTGTATAACGTATTTTCAATTTGACATATTGCATCTTTAACTTTAGAGAAAGCATTACTTTTAAATATGGCATTCTCTGTCAAAGTTCTAACTTTGAAATCAATTGCCTTACATTCAATCAAGATATTTTCTGATTCTGTTTCTACAAGAAAATCACAACTTTTTTCACCTTCAGAAAGTTTTTCTAATTCTTCATTAGAATACAACTTAACCATCTTGCTTAAGCAACTTAATGTTTTTTTTGTATACTCTTGGAAAGATTTCCCCAAATAATATCCATATGAATCTATTTTCTCAAATAAGTCATTTAAACCATATCCCATGTGACGGAAAATCAATTCTGGAATAGGTGTAACCAATAAACCATTTTCCAAGTCGATAATCGGCCTCTCGATGAATGCTGTTCTCGTAAGGAAATGAAATTCTTCAGAAATATTTCTTCTAATGTCAAAAAATCTTTGTTTTATCTCTGTGATAGAATAGCAACTTAAATTTAAATATTTTTGAATGTCATTTTCATTAATATTGATATTTTGAGAGATTTGAAACTTTTTTGGAATCATAATTTTTTTAAAAAACATCGCGTACAAAGCAAACGAACACAGAAACCATTTCTCTACTGAAATTCCATAAATCTTTTCAAACTCATAATGTAATTTATTTATAAAGATGTTATCACAAAACAATTTCCAATACCTTGATAAATACGCTTTAGAACATCCTGTCTTTTGAACCTCAAGTTGTATTCTGCATATAAATTGATAAAATATTTCTAATTTATTGTGGATCGACCATAGATAAAAAGCATTTTTATCTTCGGATGTAATGATTAGATTGATTATATCTGCAAATTTTTTTTGTGAAATTTCCTCATTATACCCATCTTTATGGTAGGCACAATTTGCCTCTATGGCTTGTAGAATCGTATGAGGACTGATCATCAATTTCCTTGAGGGATCATGAAAAAAGTTAAGAACATAAGGAATAAATTTTTCGGGTTTAATCCTTTTTGCCTTTTTCTCAATCTCATCGAAAAATCGATACATTTTAAATCTGGTATGAGTGCGCACTTGCTCTTCACTCATATTTTTTATTTTATCATTAAATTCCTCGTCCATAATTCCTCTTATATCATTATATTTTTCTCAAATCCTTTTAAACTTTGAAATTCGTATTTCTTATCAGTTTCGACAGATACATTTTCATTATTTATTTTAATTTTGATTTCTTTATTAGGCTCGCGTTTATGGATGATATTTGCGAGAGTGATGGCTTTTTCAATACCGTCGCCGCGGCCGTAGTTTGCGACTTCATCTGGCTGGGCGAGTCTTTTATTATCATAAATCGATTCGTTCGGCATATCTAAAAGCCATTGGTAAGCCTGCTCGATGGATTTATCTTTTGTCATTCCTATTGAAACGGGACTGCGCTCGATTGCAGATTTAATAAAGGGCTGCCAGTCGCAGATTTCCATGTCTCTATAAGCATAAAAGGCCAAATCGGCGATTGTGTTTTTATCTCTTATGCTTTTGAGATAATCGATTATCTGCTCTCTTGTCATATCCGGCGAAATTTTTATCGGTTCGCCGTTAATATAATTTTTGTCTTCGCTCGGCAGTCTCGGCTCAATATGCAGAAAGTCATAAAGCTCAGCGACAAATTTTTCAGAATCGGGGATATAATCCGAAAGAACTTTCGCAAGTTCGTTACGCCCTGCTTCGGTGTTTATATCAGGTTTCTTTTTGCCCATATATTCCTTGAACTGGTCGCAGCGAATTCTTCCGGGGTATTCATGGTTCGAGAAATCCTCTTCGTGGACTTCAGCAAGAAGTTTTTCATGAGTGGAATCGCAAATTCTGAAATTGCTGTCATGCTCATACGAAAACAGCTTTTCGGCTCTGACAAATTGCGCGTTTCCGCGGCAGTCACGACAGAACTGGAAATATTTCTGATACTGACCTTTGCTGCGCAGGAAATTGGCGACGCCCAACGGCTCGAGAGGATAATAAAGATAATTTTTAAGTTTGCCGAGGAATTTTTGATATTCGGCTCTATCTATTGTAGCATCTTTATAGAGGCAGTGAACAAGGCCGCTTGAATGAGCGACCATAGTTATCTGCTCATTGCGGAGCGCACGCTGGGCCTTGTCGGAAGTTTCAGTGCCGTTAAACCACATGGCTTTTGTTACGAGCCTTCGGTTGTTGGTTATTATGCCTTCGTTAATATCTATATAATTTTGCGAATGAAGCGGCGTAAGAATCATATAAATATCTTCGAGAGGTATGCCGCACACGATAAACGCGGCGGCGGCATAAAGGGTTGAGAGCGAGACACATTCGCCTGCGCCGGCTTTGTAACCTTTTTTATGTCTAAAGGCGTACATTGCTTCGACGGTTTCGGTTTTCCAATATGGGATTATGTCGGTGGTGTATTTGTCGAGGCCGAAATGTTTTCTGATATCTACATCATAGTAATACTTATCGCCTTCATAGCCGAATAAGGCGTTGCTTTCTGCGATGGCTTTTTCGGTAAGGAAATTTTCGAAACGTTTCAGTTCAGTGCTTTTATCAGTCAGGCCCCATGTTTCTAAATCGAGATTAAATTCAAATTCATCCATAATGAACTGGCGAAGGCGCATTAATTTTTTGTGCGGTTCTTTTCCTTCGAGTTTTTTGAATGATTTATCGTCGCGCCACTGCCAGATGATGGGGCTCATTATATTTGCAAGAAGCAGCGAATACATCAATTCCGGAAACACGAAAATTTCCATATCGGCCAGAGTAAATGCTGAAGAATATTTTTCGATATCGATGTTTTTCATACTAAGAAATCCCATAAAAAGACGGGATGATTTTAGACGTGTTATTACTCAAATGCAACGATTAAAAAAAGTGCAAAGTTTAAAACTAAAAGTGAAAAACTGTGGACTCGGCCTTAAAGGCCGAAGCTATTTTAAACTGGATTCCCTATTTATGGGGAGAGAAGGTCCTATAATATCATTAATATTTTACAATGCGCAAAAACCGGCCCCGACCTAAGACCGAACAGTGATCTTATGGCCGGGGCCTACATTGGGTGATGCTTCATTCCTTAGCAGATTATTCACTCATAGTCAAGGACTATGTCAATTTACAAGGGTTGTCACCGATATTTGCGTGCGGTAACAACCCTATTTCTCTGGGAGGAGAAAATGATTATTTTATAACTTCACAGCCGAAGCCGTGATAATTTTCGATTGGGTTACAACCTTCTATCACTGTCCAGTCATAACCCATCGTTGGGAGGAGGAGAAAACTCATCGTGAGCGAATCCGCCTGGTTCGAATACCAGAGGAGCCTCTATAATAAACACAGTCCCAACAACTGTGATTGCTCTCGAGTTGGGCGTGACCGAGTTTTCACTGTTCAGTCAAGCCCATCTCATTTGGGAGGAGGAGAAAACTTCCTGAGCCCTATAATCTCATGGTGTAAACCATGCTTGCTCTCTGGGGGCTGTAATCATCTATCACTGTCCGATCACAACCCACCTTGGAGGAGGAGAAGAAGTTATTGTTTCTTTTCTCTACGCTCCCTCCCTATAACTAAGTGCGCTTTTGCTGGTATTGACAAACCGGGTCCTCATCACTGTTCGGTCTTTGGCCCGTGTCAAACCCGATGACTCTCATCATCTGCAATGGCACAGAGTTTCTGGATTTCTTCGGTGTTATTAAGCTTAAGGACTTCGACAACGGTCTTTCTGAAAATATCGTCGTCAACATCGCTGCTGACAACCGCGGTCGGTCCGATACTCCTTGCGGCAATTTCCTGCTGAATATTTCCTGCATCAACCACGACAACGATCGGCAGATAAGGTTTTGCCAATCGCAAATTTCGCAGGAACTTACCGGCGGGTGCATCGGGCAGATCCCATACGCTAATGACACCATCCACTTTTTCATTTTTCAAAGAACGGCCTGCTTCAAGGCCAGATTCAACAAACAACTTTCGAATCGGTAACGCTTTTAAAGCGTTGTTTCTGCCTCCACATCCCAATACTAAAATGTTTGCCTTTACGAGGACGAGCATAACAACCTTTCTTTCTCAAGCGATTATCTTCTCGCCCTCGACAATATATAAAAGCAAGGTGCGTGCCAGTGCCGAAATTAATTTTTAGAAAATTTTAAAACCTTATGCAACGGGGACTTATGATATATAAATAATTTTTCAGGAAATTTGGAATTTGCGATGAAGGGACTATTACAGCCAGGGGATTTTTATTATTTTTGTGTAAGTTTCTATTTATAAAATTGTTATGGAAGACTGACCGTTTTGGTCGGCAGTGTCCATTTTGGCCGGTAATTTACAGCGATGAATCTTTTTCGATCACTTTCCGGCTTTGTGATTTTCTGAAATCCATAAGTTTGGCGTTCATGTTATCATCCTCGATAGCGAGAATCTGTACCGCAAAAATCGCGGCGTTGACCGCCCCTGCTTTGCCAATCGCCATCGAAGCGACGGGAACACCGGGAGGCATCTGGACAGTGCTTAATAATGCGTCCAAACCCGCGGGCCCCTCAGCGGCGGCAAGAGGAACGCCGATGATCGGCAGTGCCGATTTCGCGGCAAGAGCGCCCGCTAGGTGAGCGGCCATCCCGGCGGCTGCGATGATTACCTTAATTCCGTTTGAGGCCGCCTTTTCGGCAAAATCCGCAGCAATGTCGGGAGTTCTGTGCGCTGAAATAATTCTAACTACAGGTTCAATGCCGAAGTCCTTCAGTTTGTCTATGCACGATTTCATCACAGGCATATCAGAATCCGAACCCATTACGACCGCTACGCATTTGTTATTTTTAAGCATTGTATTTTTTCCTGGAATTAGAGTATAATATGATATAGATTTATCGTGATTTTGCAAGCCCTGATAGTATAAAAATAGGGCAAGTACGGAGAACACTTATGACAGCCAGACATCCTATTGTAGCAGGCCAGTTTTATCCCGACAACGAACGAGAATGCAGACAGGAAATCGAATATTGCCTCGAAAACAAGCCAATCAGCGTAAAATTGCTTGAAAAAATTGTCGCAGGACTTGTGCCGCACGCAGGCTGGGTC
>JAKJEQ010000087.1 GCA_022705345.1 Planctomycetota bacterium
AAGTACCGATACTTTCGGAAGTTATGTCGCGGCAGGGGTCAGCATAATTTTCGCTATCCAGGTAATTGTAAATATCGGGATGAACATCGGCCTTATGCCGATTACCGGAATTACGCTGCCGTTCGTAAGTTATGGCGGCTCAAGCCTTTTGGTGAATATTATGGCTGTCGGACTTGTAAATAATATTGGCAGATTTAAATAGTCCGAAATTTTGATTTTCATTGAGGACGACCCATGCACGCCAGTCCTTTTTGCAAATCTTTATTGGGTCAATAGTTATGACATTTTTCAGCCAGACAAAGACGGCGAATTTACTGTCGGATTTTTCCTTCCAATATTCATCGTCACCTAAAACAAGATGATTATAAATAGCTTTGAGCTGGGCGATTTTGTGAGGAGTTAAATTGCTAAACTCCTGAAAAGACGAGACTTTCGCAACAGCACAAACCGGTCCGCTGGACTGCTTCAAAAATAACCTGTCCCCAATAGCGATCGCCCCAAATGGCGCAAACGCAGCCTTTAAAAGCCTCAATTCTACGGGTTTTGAGCCATCCAGTATTTTGTCCAGATAATATTTTTTCAAAATTACAAGGTGGGAATCCATCTCGGAAATTTTATGTAATTCGAATAAAATCACAATATAAATTATGTCCGCAGGATTTGTTTTTGTCCGGTTCTTTAGTCTCGTGTTGTACAATTTTTGGCTGTCTTCATTTAAAGAAAAGAGTTGAGTTGAAAACCTAAGGAGTTTATACTGTAGTTCAAACAATATTATATGGAGAGTAATATTATGAGAGAGCAAGAGGCCCTTGAAATTATCAAAGCCCTGGCGGATGGAGTTGATCCAATCAGCGGAGAAGTATTTCCGGCAGACAGTCCATATCAAAACGCACAAATAACAAGAGCTTTACACGCAGCAGTAAACTCATTGGAAATAGGAGTTCAATCTCAAAACAGAAAACGCACTTTACCTGAACGAGCAGGCAAGCTATGGGAAAAAAGCGAATCCGATTTGCTTATTCAAAATTTCGATAAAGGAATGAAAATCGGCGAATTGGCAAAAGAGCATAAACGGACTCGCGGCGCAATAGAATCACAATTGGCAAAGCTGGGAAAAATAGAATTAGCGTATCAAAGGAGAAATTTATGAATGAAACAAAAATTTCAATTACGCCTGAAACATTTTGGAAAATTTATTCTCAAAAACTTTTAAATGCAATTAAAAAGGAGGAATATCGTATTGCTTATAAATCATCCAAAGCATGGACTTCGAAAATAAAAGGTATGGTTGAAGAAATATTTATTGAAGATTATAAGTTTCATTCACAACGAGAATTTTACAATATAGACCTCATCGGATATGAAACGAAGACAGACAAACAGCAATATGATTGGGAACTGAAAATTGCATACGAGCATGAAAACGATAATAGCTGGAATGGCGAATTATGTAAATTGAGCCATATCATTGCAGATTTGAAAATAATTTCTGCATATTATGATTTTTCAGAAAAAGAAAAAATCGAGGAGGTTTTGCAACGATATATTAATAGGATTGGTAAAAAAAGAATGTTTCGTGTGCCAGATAATAATTGGCTTTTTGTGTTCGGGCCTCGCGGAGGATTGGATAAATTTCCATTTCGAGCATTTACAATTAACTCAGAACTCCAAATTTCAGAAATTCTTAATAAAAATTAATTCAGGAGAATAATATGGGCGCATACAAGATGAGTGGAAATGATTTGTTTGATAGCCGTAATCATAAAATCGCAACTATTCGAGCGGATGGGATTTACGACGAGCGAAATCATAAAGTTGCATCAATTCGCGGGATCGATGTATATGATGAGCGCAATAAAAAAGTCGCAACACTTAAAGGGAACGATATTTATGATGGAGGAAATAAAAAAATAGGTAATTTAACGGATGTAAAAAAAATGATTGATGGAGCTTTAGGCGGAGTTTCTATTGCGGCATTATGGTTATTTTTCTGTAGATAACTTTGCAGCAGGTAATCCAAAAGGCGCAGCGATTGCTATCCGAATCGCAGAACACTTGCTGAAAAATTTATATTATTTGTTTTTCAGATTTCCTCGATATAATAAAACGCAAAATTACCTATCGGATTGTTGAAAGAATTATGGCGGTTAAATCTGGAATAGAATGGACGGAATCGACGTGGAATCCGGTAACTGGTTGTTCGGAGATCAGCGCGGGATGTAAGAACTGCTATGCGAAGAGAATGGCGCTGAGATTGCAGGGTGCCATTCTTCTTTAAACAATGGGGAGGATTCAATAAGAAAAAAAACGGGCGTCAACTTGACGGCAGAGAATGGGACCAGATTCCAAAGCAAGCAATTTGTGCATAATAATTTTAGGAGTGTTGAACAATGTGGAAAATTATTAATAGTCCAATCGTAATAACTATTATTGCTATCGCGGCACTGTTTATTTTCAGGGCTACAATGAAACCTAAACTGGCAAGTGAAATCAGGGGAGCTTATGAAGAACTCAACAGCATAATTCAAGACGGCGCTTCCGATGCAGAGAAAACAAAAGCAATTCAGCAATTCGCAGAGGAAATCAGTAAACAATTTCGAGCCGGATTTTCAGCAGGTTTTAAATCCACTGAACCTGAAAAAAATGATGAAGATAAAATATTTGCGGCAGTTAAAGAAAAATTGAGCATCTCAGGAATAAAATTAGTACCAACTGAATGGCAGAACCATGAAAAAATAATTTTCATATTGAAAAATGATTCTGAAAACGCAATAAGCAATTTGATACTTAATTTTGAATATTTCAAAAATGGTGAAATGATCGATTGCAGGAACGACTGGATAAATGAAATAAAATTGCTCGAGCCTCACCAGGAAATAGCATTAAGTAAAAGCCGGAATTTGCCAAAAGAGGAAAGCGATGCATTCAAATCCGATGAAGTAAAAATAAAAGTTACGTCATTTGGCCTGAAATAGAAGGAGTGTAAGAAGTAAACGCTTATGTTCATACCTTATATCTTTTGCAGGCAAAAAGGCGAGATTCTTCGACTACGTCCCAATTGAATTGGGACTCCGCTCAGAATGACAGAGCAGCATTTTTACAGTTTTTATTGTTTGTCGAAGATGGCGCGGGGTTCACGAGTGGCGGTCTGGCAGAGCCAATTATCGAAAATACGCTGGTATTTTTCTGTGCCGGCCTTGTGGAAATAATGGAAGTTGCGGGATTGCCAGGCGTTTATCATTTCAATATATTTTTCGGCAGTATAAGATTTTTTTGGCTGTAGAAAAACGCCATTCTTTTCATAAGGGTCATTCAATAAATCATATTCTATAATCTGGCGGTTCATCGGGTCATATATAATTTTACGATTATCCGCGATGAAACCGGCCGGGCCGTTAGACATCCAGGTGGAAAAGAAGATGCTGCGTTCATCAGGATTTTTCTGCAGGACGTTTATGCCGTCAAACGAAGCACTGGAAACATCGAAGCCGAGAATTGAAAGGATTGTCGGGGTTACATCGAGGTTGCTGACAGGCAAATCTATTTTTTTCTTTTTGATTTTATCGCCGGTGATGATCCAGAAAACTCTTGTCGCTTCATCGTAAGGAATTCGTGCGTGGCCGAAACGGGAGTGCTGACCGAAGGCTTCGCCATGGTCGCCGACTACGCAGAAAATCAGATTGTCATTATCAATTTGCGAAGAAATCATTTTATAAAGCTCTTCGATGAATGAATCGGTATATTCAATTACGCGGCAGTATCTTTCATACGGTTCGCTGTCATTGTTTATTTCATTGTCAATGTAATGTTCGGGGATTTCGTATGGGTCGTGAGTTGCGGAACAAAGGACGGTCAGAAGAAAAGGCTGCGGGGATTCTTTTATCCAGTCTTCAATCGGCTGAAGGAGAGCAAATTCATCTGCGGCGAGATAACCTAAATATGTATTCGAATCGGCTATGTCGTCGCGGGCGAAAAAATTATCAAAGCCGAGATTGTGAACAAGGCCAGGACGTGCTTCGAAAGAACCTTTGGCGGACTGGAAGAAGGCGGTTCTATAACCGGCAGAATTTTTTAGAGTTGTTGCGATGCTTCGGCAGGGCTGGGGCGCGACGGCGGCTTCGATATAGTCCTGACTGACAGAAGGATAAACGCCAGTGTGGATGGCGAAGAGGGCTTTTGTCGTATGCGTGGCAACTGTTCGACAGTTGGTGAAAGCTGTTCCTTTTTTTGCGATTTTTTGGAGGAATGAGACATCGGCGCTGCCTTCGAGGAAATTAGTATCGAGCGGAGAAACACCTTCGAGGACGACGATGACAACACTGGTTTTTGGAGGATTTTTTTTATTTTCAATAGGGATTGGATTCAATGATATAAAAGGAAGATCGTTAGAATCCATTATTTTGTCTATGTCTTTTTTTAAAGGGTTTCTGTAAAACAATGATTTTACGGCTTTGAGCTGGCTGTTATAGCGAAGTTCGGCGAGAGAGGGGGATTTTTTTTCGCCTGTGAAAACGGCAAAAGCAGAGGCAGAGAAAAAAAGACAGGCATAGAAAATCATTCTTGCACGGATATGTTTTTTTTCAATTTGCGGGACAATGGGTTTGGCGAGGACATAAAAAAAGAAGGCGAGGGCAACGGCGCTTGGGCCGAGGAGAGCGAACGCGGCGACGGGTCTCTCGGCGAGGTGGTGGCCGATGATGCTGAACCTGCCGAGAGGGTCATAAAAAAGCGGGGCAATGACGGCAGGCAGGGCCTGTGTTCCTGTAGCGATGAGCCAGCCTGCGTTGAGGACTGACCAGGTGCAAATCATGGCGGCCAGGAGGAGGGTCAAACGTACGGCGATTTTTTTGTGCCAGAAATGATGTACGAGAGCGATGAACATTTCCGCCAATGCAAGCACGAAAATGTCAGCTATTATCCAGCCCGGCCAATCATGAAAGCGATTTATGTGAATAGCCCAATAGAATTTTGCTGCCAGAGTGCAGAAAAGTGCGGCGGCGACAATGATGCCTGCCGAGCGGGCATTGAGAAAAGCAAAAAAACTTTTGTATGATGAAATTTTGCCTGACTGGTTATCCATAAAAACAAGATTATACTTGCCAATTCATTAGTTAGCAAGGTATATCATTAATTGTATTCATAACTTACTGCGTGGGCTAAAGCCCACCCTACTCGTCGTCGTACCGACGACGGCTAAACAACAGGAAATAAATGAAGAAACGATTGATATTATTATCGGGGCCGAGCTGCGTCGGGAAGGGACCGCTGACAGCGGCGGTGAAGCATTTTCGGCCTGAGGTGAAATTTACAAAATTGTCGGTGATTAAAAGCAAGCATTCGCGAAATCATGTGCCGCGGCCTGATGAGCATACGGTATGGGACAATCCTGATTGCTGGCGGACGGAGGAGGAAATCGCAGCGCTGGAAGGAAACGATCATTATGTTATCGGCAAATGTTTCGGGTTCAGCCAGGCGGTGAATCTCGATTTGATCGTCAATTATCCTGAGCAGATGATTTTGATGGAGATGTATTATCCGATTGTTCCGAGGCTGCTTGCGGCGGAGAGGTTGAAAAGCATAACAATCGAAACGGTTTTTGTTTCGCCCGTCAGTAACGATGAGATTGAAATTATAAAATCGTTGGGAATGGATAGCGATTTATTTATTAAGTCGCTGATGGCCGATAAGCAATATCAAAGAATTGCGTTTCATAAAAGAAAGTTAGATTCGGAATTTTTGCAGGATGTAGAAAAAAGAATTGATGATTCAGTTTTGGAAATCGCGGCATCGAAAAATTATAAACATATAATTGTGAATCGTGACGGGGAAGGTTCGCCAAACTGGAATCGTCTTGCGGATGGAACATTTATAGGGGAGCCGGTTGGGGATGCGAAAGTTGCGATGGAAAGATTGGCGGAAATACTGAAAAACACTGACTGACACGGACGAAAACACGGAAAGACACGGGCTTGAAAATATGAAAGTGCATTGGCTTCAGCATTTGCCATTTGAAGGATTGGGAAGTATGGGGGAATACTTTCGACAGAAAAATATTCGATCGGCATCGACACATTTTTATCTTAATCAGACTTTGCCTGAAATGGAGAGCTTCGACTGGCTGATAATTATGGGCGGGGCGATGAGCGCGAATGATGATGCGATATATCCGTGGCTGACGGCTGAAAAGAAATTTATCAAAGACGCAATTGATGCGGGAAAGGTTGTTATCGGTGTTTGTCTCGGGGCGCAGCTTATTGCGGCAAGTCTCGGGGCGAAGATTTATCAAAATAAATATAAGGAAATCGGCTGGTTTGATTTAACGCCGTCAGAAGAAGCGAAAGATACGATTCTTGGAAATTGCTTTTCAAAGAAGATGGAAGTATTTCACTGGCATGGCGATACTTTTGATTTGCCGAAAGGGGCGGTACATCTTGCATCGAGCGAGGCTACGAAAAATCAGGGGTTCATCATGGATAACAGGGTAATCGGTTTTCAGTTTCATCTTGAGACGACATACGAATATGCTAAAGCGCTGTTTGATAATTTTCCTGACGAAATTAAGGAAGATGGATTTATTCAAAATGCTCAAGAAGTATTTTCGGATTTAAAGCGATTTGAGAGAATAAATAAAATTATGGCTGAGATTTTAGAAACGATTCAAAAAGCGAACGGTTAAACGAGATTCTTCACTGCGCTGCGGCTGCGTTCAGAATGACAAAGTTATTCGATGTGGATTTTGACGTTGTCGCTGCGGCCGTCATTATCGTTGTTTTTGCCGGATTTCCAGGAGATTATGAAAATTTTGATCGCGTTAAAGCAGCAGACTGCGCCGATAGCCATGAAGATTGCGGCGGCGATGAGAGCGAGGACTTCCTTGAAAATCCAAACTAAAATACCAAAGCCTATAAGAAGCAGACCGACAATGAAAAGGCCTTTTGCGAACCCTTTTGAAATATTGCTGAAAGAATTTGAATAAAAATTAAAACCCATTTTAGTCCTTTCTTAAAAGAAAAGGGCAGGTTTTGAGGCCTGCCCTTTGCGACTGGTTTTAGTACATTCCGCCGCCGTGCGGGGCCATTGGAGGAGCTTCCTTCTTTTCAGGAATCTCGCTCACGACCGCATCGGTAGTCAGGAGCAGCGAAGCGATAGAAGCGCCGTTCTGGAGAGCGGTGCGTTCTACTTTTGTCGGGACGATAACGCCGAAAGCAATCATATCGCCGTATTCTTTTTTCAGAGCATCGTAACCGAAATTAGGCTCTGAGCTTTCCATAACTTTTTGAGCGACGATAGAACCGTCGAGGCCTGCGTTTGCGGCAATCTGCTTAATTGGAGCAACGACAGCGCGTCTTACGATGTCAACGCCGATCTTTTCATCGTCTTTTGCTTTAACTTTGTCGAGCACTTTTACAGCACGGAGCATTGAAACTCCGCCGCCTGGAAGGATGCCTTCTTCGACAGCCGCTCTGCAAGCGTGAAGAGCGTCTTCAACGCGTGCTTTCTTTTCCTTCATTTCGGCTTCTGTAGCAGCTCCGACGTTGATTTGAGCTACGCCGCCTGAAAGTTTAGCGAGTCTTTCCTGAAGTTTCTCAATGTCGTAATCGCTTGTTGTCGCGTCGATTTCGCGTTTGATCTGTTCGATTCTGCCTTTGATCGCATCGGTAGAGCCTGCGCCTTCGACGATGGTTGTATTTTCCTTGTCGATGGAAACGCGTTTTGCCTGGCCGAGCTGTGAAAGATCGACGTGCTCGAGGTCGATGCCGAGATCTTCAAAAATAGCTTCGCCGCCGGTGAGAACGCCGATATCGCCGAGCATAGCTTTGCGTCTGTCGCCAAAGCCCGGGGCTTTAACGGCTGCGCACTGGAGAACGCCGCGGAGTTTATTAACGACTAATGTCGCGAGGGCTTCGCCTTCGATGTCTTCTGCGATGATGAGAAGCGGTCTGCCCTGTTTTGCGACTTTTTCGAGGAGCGGAACGAGGGATTTAATCGAACTGATTTTTTTCTCGTTGATGAGTATGTACGGTTTTTCGAGGACGCAAGTCATCTCGTCATAATTATTGATGAAGTGCGGGCTGATGTAGCCTTTATCGAACTGCATGCCTTCGACCAGCTCTACGACGGTTTCGAGACTCTGGCCTTCTTCGACGGTGATAACGCCGTCTTTGCCGACCTTATCCATAGCCTGTGCCATTGTCTTGCCGATCTCAGCATCCTGGTTTGCCGAGCAG
>JAKJEQ010000088.1 GCA_022705345.1 Planctomycetota bacterium
CGCGGGTTTCGATGCGCCGCCCGCAACATGGGAGGAACTTGTTGAGATCGCCCAAAAAGCAACTAATCGGCAAACTGGCATTGCGGGTTTTTCTTTTATAACAGATGGCGCCAACGCAGGCGGCTGGCACATGACAGTCATCGCTTATGATTTTGGTTTTAAGGATACCGATATTATAGCGCAGCAGGAAAACGGTAAATATAAAGTTTGTTTTAATAATCCCGCAATGCTTTCAGCGTTGAATTTTGTTAAAGATTTGAGATGGAAGTATGATGTTCTGCCCCGAGAGAATTTCGGGTGGGAAACAAACGGGCTGGCATTTGCCACAGGCAGAGTCGCAATGGCAGTTATGGCAGGCGATCAATTTATTACAATTCGTCAGAATTTTCCCGAGCTTGATATGAGCGAGATGGGATTTGCGCCCCTTCCAACGGGACCTGACGGAGTAAGCAGGACTTTGGGCGGAGGCGATATCGCAATGGTAAGCACCAATGCGACAGCCGATCAAATCGAAGCAGCGGCTTATTACAGGCTTTGGACATATTTCGATCCGAATGAAACAGTAATTCATTTTCAAATTGGAAAGAATGACCCGACAACAGTTGTCGGGGCGCCGCTTTATCCGCTCTATACGGGGGTGTTTCAGGAAGCCGGTTCGGCTCTTGAGAAAAAATACGCCAATCTCCCGGTAGAGAATTATAAATTGTATATGGATGGAATTATTTCGGGTAAAGTCCTAATGATGCCTGAACCTGTAATTGCCGGGCAGGAATATTATCTTGCCATGGGGCAAGTTGTGGGAAAAATCGCGGCGGACAAAAATGTTGATCCTTCCGCTGTCTTGACACAAGCTGCGGCGACATACCAATCTAATGTTCTGGATTTAATGAAATAATCATGAGCGTAAAAACGGCAGATACTATTGAAAATATGAACGAGCCGCGTTTGAGGATAAACTGGAAAACGCAGCGCACCGCGTATCTGTTTTTATTGCCGGCGCTGGTTCTTTTTGCATTGATATGCTGGTATCCTATTTTCAAAACCATATTGTTTAGTTTTCAGGAAGTAAGTCTCCAGGGAGTTCGAGGATGGGTTGGTTTCGAAAATTATAAACGTATGTTAGGCAATCCGGTTTTTTATACGGTTTGGCGAAATACTTTGAACTATGTATTGCTCAGCATCGCGATGGGGTCGATGGTTCCTATTGTGCTGGCACTGATGATAAATGAAATGCGCCGGCTGTCATCTTTTTTTCAGACGCTGGTTTATCTTCCGGTTTTGATTCCGGTTGTTGTAGCGCTTATTGTCTGGCGGCAAATTTATGCTCCTGAGGGAGGAATATTAAACGGACTATTGGGAATTTTTGGAATCGAGCCGCAGCTTTGGCTGCAAAATCCCGCTTTGGCAAAGCCGGCGATAGTTGTGATAATGACCTGGCTCGGAGCGGGAGGGACAGTATTGATTTATTTGTCGGGCCTGCGGGAAATTCCTCCGGAACTTTATGAAGCGGCGGAGCTCGACGGTTTTTCAGTATTAAAACGAATATGGCTTATCACGCTTCCGCACCTTAGCGCAAGAATCAAGATAATGCTTGTTCTGCAAATAATATTCGTATCACAGGTGTTCACTGAGCCGTTTATTCTAACAGCGGGCGGGCCTGCAAACAGTACAAGGTCGCCTGTGTTAGAGATATATGATACGGCATTCAATCAAAATAATTTTGGAATCGCTTCTGCATGGAGCGTTTCGATGCTTGTAATACTTGCGGCCTTTTCAATCCTCTATGTATTTATGCAAAAAAAACATCAGGAGGTTTAGGAATGGCAATTCGCAATTAAATTTTGATAAAAGTTGAAAGATAAAGTTTATGGCTGTGCCAAATCGCGGTATTATGTCAAATGCTGAATGGCGTTCTCCAAAAGGGCGATTCATAGGATTTATGTATCTCCTTGTATTGGCGATTGCCGCGATATTTGTTCTCTTTCCATTTTTGTTTTCGTTTACTGCGGGTTTTAAAACAAGTCTTGAAGTATATAGACCCGGCTTTCATTTGCTGCCTGAGAAATGGAATTGGCAAAACTATGTCGATGCATGGCAGCGTTTCAAGATGGTCAGGATGTTTATCAATACGGCGATCGCAGCAGGCGGCGGCGTGCTGGCACAAATAATTGTTTCGACAATGGCTGCATATAGCCTTGCGAGATTGAGGCCGATAGGAAAAAATGTTATTCGCGCGGTAATCCTGATAACTATGGCCGTGCCGGGAATCGCATATCTTGTCCCGCGTTATATGATAATGACTAATCTGCCGTTTTTAAATATCAGTTTTGTCAATAGCTTTTGGGGTTTGTGGATTCCGTATGCGTGCAGTTCGTTTATGATTCTCGTTTTGACGAATGCATTCGAGCAGATTCCAAAACCTTTTTTTGAACTAGCGCAGGTTGACGGGGCTTCCGACGTAAGAATGTTCTTTATGGTTGCGCTTCCGCTTACAAGTTCGCTTATTCTTGTGCTTGGATTGCTTGCCTTTATAGGTTTGTGGGGCGATTTCCTTTGGCCTTATCTGATTCTGCGAAATTCCGAGCTGCAAACCGTTTCAGTGCGATTGTACACGTTAACCAGAACTTTTCCGATAAATCTTTACCTGGCGGGTTCCTTCATCGCGATGCTTCCGCCGACAATTGCAGCCTTCTTTTTATGCTCAAGGATTAAAGGAGGTCTGACAATTTGATAACTGTCGCAGATAAAAAAATGAAATTTAAAAATATAAAAGCAATTATTTTTGATTTGGATGGAGTGCTTACAAATACTTCTGAATATCATTATAGAGCCTGGCAAATGCTCGCCGATGAGCTTGGCATTTATTTTGACAGAAAAATAAATGAAAAGTTAAGAGGCATTCCGAGGAAAGAGTCTCTTGAGATTATGCTCGGCAAAATGCAGGTTTCTGAAGAAGAAAAATTAAAATTGATGGAAATCAAAAATAATTACTATGTTAAATTTTTGACGCAAATGACTCCTGCCGATGTTTTGCCCGGCGTCAATGATTTGCTGACCGAGATTCGCAATGCAGGCGTTAAAATTGGAATAGGCTCATCCAGCAAAAACGCTCATACGGTGATCAAAAAACTGGAACTCGAAAACTTTATTGATTCGATATCTGACGGTCACAGCGTAAATAATCATAAGCCTGCGCCCGATTTATTTCTCCATTGCGCTGCGAACCTCAAGACACCGCCGAAAAATGCGGTTGTTGTCGAAGATGCGGAATCCGGAATTGAGGCGGCATTGATCGGCGGTTTTTGGGTTATTGGATTGGGGCCAAATGACCGCGTTGGAAAAGCTCATCTTGTATTTCCGGATTTCGAAAACGTTCATCTGAAAGATTTCATGGAAAACCAGCAAATATGAAAAATATTTTGATATATTTATTCTTATATTTGACCATGAACTGTACCGGACATGCACTGGCAGAAGATGAAATTATAAAAAATGGAAACTTTGTTCAGGATATGGATTATTGGTCGTTTGCGGCGAATGTTGCCGATGCCGGCGGCCAAGCATCCGCAGTTGTAAAGGACGGCATTTTACAAATTGACATAAATAACCCGGGTAAAGAACCGTACGCAATACAACTGATTCAATCGCAAATAAAGATTGAAGAAGCCTTGCGATACAAAGTAAGTTTTGATGCTAAAGCGTCGGAAAAATGCGCTATCGATGTTAAAATTGGAGGTCTTGAAAACACAGGCTGGAAAGATTATACGAACGGTGAAAGTGCAGGAGGTACTATTGTTTATCTTTCGACTGAAATCGAAAATCATATTTTTGAATTTGGAATGGAAGAAAAAACAGATGCCAATGCAAGACTTGAATTTCAGCTCGGAACAATATCGGCCTCTACAGTATGGATTGATAATATTAAAATAGAGATGATAGGGCAAAACATGTCTAAGTACGTTGATCCGAGTGTCTGGACTGCCAATCCAAATAAAGTAGTAATCCCTGAAATTAAAAATAGGGGCGCAAAGCTGCCGTTTATTCAATATGAAGCGGAAGATGCAGATTATAAAGGAGCGATTCTCGGGCCGACAAGAAAGTTCGGCGAAATCGCAAATGAAGCATCCGGCAAAATGGCTGTTAACCTTAATTCGACAGGCGATTATGTTGAATTTACGCTCAAAGAGAAAACCAATTCGCTTGTCGTAAGATACAGCATTCCTGATTCTCATGATGGAAAAGGTCTGACATTTCCTCTTGCGTTGTATGTCGAAGGCGTTTACAAACGTGATATAATTTTAACATCAGAATATTCCTGGGTATATGGAAAATATCCATGGTCGAACGACCCCCAATTAAAACAGCCGAGATATTTCTTTGACGAAATAAATATATTGATTGATGAAATACCGACAGGTTCAAAATTAAAATTGCAGAGAGATTCGAAAGAGAAGATAGAATTTTGCATTATTGATTTGATTGACACAGAAATTGTTGAATCTCCATTAACAAAGCCTGAAAATTTCCTGTCTGTAACCGATTTCGGAGCTGTCGCCAATGACGGCAAAGACGATAACGATGCTTTCGATGCATGTATGAAAGCTGCGGTTGAACAAAACAAAGGCGTCTGGCTGCCGGCAGGAGTTTTCAATTTTGCTTCACGCGACAGGCATATAGGCAATGTTGTAATACAAGGCGCAGGGATGTGGCATACAGTATTAAAGGTTGACGGCAACGCATTCTGGGGAAACGGCAATAATTTCCAAATGCGTAATTTCGCAATTTACGGAAATACAAAATTCCGAGTCGATACCATTTCAGAAGACGGTTTCAGGGGAGCCGCGGGAAAAGATTCGGTGATTGAAAATATTTGGTTCAATCATCTTAAAGTCGGAGTATGGAGCGAAAAAAATACTGATGGGTTAAAAATTCAAAATTGCAGATTCAGAAATTTAATGGCTGATGGAATAAATCTGTGCCTTGGCACGAAAAATTCAGTAGTCGAAAATTGTCATTTCAGGGGCACAGGCGACGATGGAATCGCTATGTGGGCTGCAACTTACAATGGAAACGATGAGCCAAGCCAGAACAACGCCGCACGAAACAATACAATTCAATGTCCCTGGCTTGCAAATGGAATCGCGCTGTATGGCGGCAAAAACCAGGCAGTCGAAGGTAATGTAATTTATGATACGGTTCTAAACGGAGCGGGAATAAATATTAACACAAATTACAATCCTGTTCCTTTCAGCGGCTTTATAAAAGTTCAAAATAATACATTGATTCGATGCGGTTCATTCACGGATAAATATAAGTACTCGATGAAAGGCGCCATATTTGTTTGCACCTCTGGTTCCGCAGGCGTTGAAGCAGACCTGACATTTAAAGACATAGAAATTTATGACGCGGCTTACGATGCGATTGCATTTGAAGGAAAGAATCGTGTTCGCAATGCCAAATTTGAAAACATTCTTATAAATGGAGCCGGCAAGTGGGGCATCAGAACAACAGGAAAATCTGTCGGTTCTGCGGAATTTGCGAATGTAACGATAGAAAATGCTGTATTAGGCGGTTTGGCAGCAGATTCAAAAACATTTGAAATAATAAAAAAGAATGGCAGCAAAGGCTGGTAATGTTTAGCGAAAGGAAATTTAGAGCATGGGAAAAATAGCGGACAAATATTTGAAAATCGATCCGTGGAAAATTATAGAACAGGGATTTGAACCCCGCCACGGACGAGTTTCCGAATCTATTTTTTCCCTTGCCAATGAATATATGGGTGTCCGGGATTACTTCGATGAAGGATACAGCGGAGATAAACTTATAGGCAGCTATTTCAATGGAGTTTTTGAAGAAGCAAAAATTCCTCCTGCAACACATTATAAGGGAATGGTATCGCGAGCCTGTTTCATGGCAAACACTGTCGATTGGCTGCACACAAGGATTAGTATTGACGGCCAAACCCTTGATATCGCAAAATCAAGCATCAAAGATTTCTCCCGATGTCTGGATATGAAGAAAGGCATACTGACTCGCCAATTTATCTGGAATGTTTCCCCGGAAAAATCCATAAAATTAGCTTTTGAACGTTTTCTCAGCATGACAGATCATGTTCTCGGCTGCCAGCGGGTGATTTTTGAACCTTTAAATTTTTCTACAAAAATAAATATCAAAACCGGTTTGGATTTTTCGATAATTCATGAATCCTGCGGTAAAAATTTATGGTCTTGTCCCAAAAAAGGCATACAGGATAGCTTCTTGGGTATTCTCGGTAAAACATTAACAAGCGGCCACAAACTTTTTTCAGCCTGCCGGTTCGATATCTCCTCAAAAGCGGAAATGAAATTAATTGAGGAAGAGAAATTTATAGGCATGGATATTTTAATTGATTTAAAACAGGGGCAGAAATCTGCCTTTGACAAGATGGTGACCAACCATGCCGAAAAAAATCCGAATATCAGCATTGATGATGTATGGTCAAAAGGAATGGAAATAGCAAAGAATTATAACGCTATAACTTACGATGCCGAGTATCAAAAGCAGGTTGAATATTGGGCAAATACATGGTCAAATTCAGATATAATAATAGACGGTGACCTCGAAAATCAGCAGGGCATCCGTTATTGTATTTTCCAAATGCATCAAACATATCATGGCCAGGACCCGAGTTTGAACATCGGTGCCAAAGGGCTGACAGGCGAAGCGTACAACGGCAACGCTTTTTGGGATACAGAGACTTATTGCCTGCCGTTTTACATTTTCAACAATCCTAAAGCTGCCCGCAATCTTCTCGAATATCGATATAAAACACTACCAAAAGCTATGCAGCGCGCAAAGGAGTTGGATTGCGATGGTGCGTTTTATCCTATAGCGACTCTCGATGGCAGCGAAACCTGCGGCCTTTGGCAGCACGCGAGTCTTCAGCTTCAGGCAAGTACAGGTGTTGTCTATGGCATCTGGCACTACGATAAACTTCTAAATGATAAAGATTTTCTTTATGATAGAGGAATCGAAATTTTGATTCAGGTCAGCCGAATGCTTGCAACTCGAGGCCAATGGGCCCAGAAAACTGGCAAGTTCGGCTTTTTCGCGGTCATGGGACCTGACGAATTCCAAATGATGGTCAATAATAATTGCTATACGAATTTTATGGGCAGGAAAACTTTTGAATTTACTCTCGCGGCTATCGATGAAATGAAAACGAATGCCCCCGCAAAATTATCTGCAATAAGCGAAAAGCTCTCCCTTAAATCGCATGAGTTGGAAAACTGGAAACAGATGGCTGAAAAAATGTATATTCCTTTAGATAATCAAACAGGAATATACGAGCAGCACGATGGTTTCTTTAATCTGCCGCATATCGACATTGATTCGATACCGGTTGAAGATTTTCCGCTTTATCATAGTTGGTCTTACGACAGGATTTACAGGAATGATATGATAAAGCAGCCGGATGTCCTGATGTTCATGTTCTTATACAATCAGGAATTTCCGCTTAAGACAAAGAAAGTCAACTATGATTATTATGAACCTCGATGTATCCACGAATCTTCGCTTTCTCCGTCGATTCATTCCATTTTAGCGGCAGAACTCGGTGAAAAAAAGCAGGCTTATGAATTTTTTAATTTTTCTACCAGGCTTGACCTCGATAACTACAATAGAAATACTGCCGAAGGGCTTCATCTCACCTCTATTGCCGCAGCATGGATGAATATCGTTTATGGTTTTGCCGGAATGAGGTCGGATGGCGGAATTCTTTCTTTTAATCCTTCATTGCCGCAGCAATGGGATGGATTTAGTTTTAAATTGGTATATCATAATTCGGTTTTAAACGTGGATATTAATAACCGAACAGTTGAATTTAAAATACCTGTTGGAGACTGCCGGACTATCAGAGTTTATGATAAGGAATATAAAATTGATGAAAAAGGAATTAAAATAAACATTCTTCAATAGAGAAGTTAAAAGGAAAGTTATTTTATTATGCAATGGGTCTTAAAAAATCATAAATACAACAGGGAACAGATAGAGCTTTGCGGCAATAATCTGCTGCTTGCTAATGGCTATATGGGTTATCGCGGTACTCTTGAAGAATATACAAAAGAACAGCATACTGCCTGCACATTAACGGGTATTTATGACCAGTATAAAAACAAATGGAGAGAGCCGGTAAATGCGCCAAATGGCTTTTTGGTTAAGGTATATTGCAACGGAAAG
>JAKJEQ010000089.1:0-248 GCA_022705345.1 Planctomycetota bacterium
CGCTGTGGACGCCGGTGCTTGGGCCGGAGATGTTCGGCGGCGGTGTTATGCATCCTGTCAGTCAAAATCATATCGCGGTCGGAATGATCGTCGGGCTTGACTGGAAGTACTGCGATTTTAATCCGCAGGATGCGCTGACGAATTTCAAGAGTCATAAGTTTGTGAAAAAGTTTATAGAAGGCGGCACGATAGTCGAAGCGGGCGCAAAGATGATTCCCGAAGGCGGATATTATGCGCTGCCGAGATTT
>JAKJEQ010000089.1:315-8079 GCA_022705345.1 Planctomycetota bacterium
GGGGATCGCGGCGGGCAAGGCGATCACGCAGTGCGGTGAAAATTTAACTTACGCGGCGTCGAAATATACTGAACTGCTAAACTCGATGGGCGTTCTTGACGAAATGAAAGTAGCTTCGAAGTTTCGGCAGAATGTCGCCAATCTCGGGCCGCTGTTCGGAATGCCGATAACAGCTCTGGGGCAGAAAGTACCATTGTTCGATGTGGAAGAAGACTACCATGTGATGACAGGCAGGAAATATAAATTCAAGCCGGCGAAAAATTACGATAAAGATACTTTTACGGCTATGGCGGCGACTCAGCATCGTGAAGAACAGCCGAGTCATTTGACGATTATCAATAAAAATACCTGCATGCAGAAATGCAAGCCGAAATATAATTCGCCGTGCATTACGTTCTGTCCCGCGGGAGTATATGAAACTGTCGGCGATGAAGTAAAGCCGGCCAACCCGTCGAATTGCCTGCATTGCAAAACGTGCCAGCGGAAATGCCCGTTCGATAATATTCGCTGGACGGTTCCGGAAGGCAGCGGCGGACCAAGATATAAAAATATGTAATTCAAACTGAAAATCAGTTTGAAATTGAAAACTTAAAACTAAAAGTGTAAAACTGCTGATTCGGCCCATTCGGCTTCGCTCAGGGCAGGCTCTAAAGGTCGAGACTTTTAATATATTTTTAAGATGAAGGGGCCAAAGGGTTTAGTTTCCTCCTCCTCTAAGCCCCCCCTCATCTTAATTCTTCAATCGTTTCCCTCTTCGACCGGTTCAGGCAGGAGTTGCTGAAAATTAGGTTCTGCGTAATCGGACATAACCGCATTTTCGTGAAGGCTTTCATAATCGTGATAGCCGTTGAGAACTTCCTGAATGATTCCGTTGCGGTCTAAGAAGAAAGTTGTGGGAATTGACACAATCTTATTATAAGGGGCAGGCAAATCGTCAGCAGAAACAATCGGGTAATTAATCTCATTTTGCTTAACAAAACTTTTCAATATTCCCTCTGGTTCGGAGGAAATACCGATAATCACAAGTTGATTAGGGTCTATTTCTTTTCGCAATTCGATAAAAGACGGGATTTCCTTTTTGCAGGGCGGACACCACGTTGCCCAGAAATCGAGGATCACGCGTTTGCCTTTGAGATCTGAAAGTTTGATTGTGTTTCCGTCCAAATCGGTAACATTAATATCGGGAGAAGGTTGGCCGACCCATTCGTTTGACATTTCAGTTTTTGTCGAGGTCATCTCTTGGTAAGTTTTGTATGTTTTATAATAATATTTATACGTGAAGAACCCGCCGGCTGTTATGCCGAGAATCGACAGGCACAGGCCCCAGATAGCGATGCCTTTGCCGAAGGGGGAACGTTTCGCAAGGCAGACTATGCCGAGAATCAGGCCGATAATTCCGAGCGGCAGGCCGATTACTGCGATCGATAGAGAAATGGCCATAATGCCCAGCACCAGGCTTGAGATGCTCAGCCCAAAAAATATATTCATTTGTCTGACGATTTCAATCGGCAGCGATGGCCTTGGCTGTTCGTTTTGCTCCTGCATTTTTCACCTCGTAAATTTAATTAATAAATCAAACTGACCGATTCAGCGGTTGAGATTGCCACGGCTGTATGCGGACAGCCTCGCAATGACATACAAACGACATTTTTGTCATTGCGCGGAGTCCCGATTCGGGACGACAAAGCAATCTCAAACCATAAAGTATAAAGTTTGTTATCATTGTTAATAAATATTTTTACAGACACAATTTAAATATTTTTTTAAGAGCGTTTGCATTGATGTCTCCGTTCTCTCCGATTTGCCAGCGTCTTTTTGCTGCGCGGTCGATTACTTTTTGGCAATCGGCAAGAGTAAGGTTATAAGCTTTCAACGATGTAGGCATACTGAGAAAATTAAAAAATTTCACAGTTCGGTCAATCGCAGCTTTTGCTTTTTGCTGTTTGGTTCCCTTCTTGATTCCCCAGACATTTTCCGCGAGCATAGCGAGTTTGTCGGCCTTGTTCTTCAATTCATATTTCCAGACGGCGGGCAAGATTATCGCCAGAGTTTCCGCGTGCGCAAGGCCGAAAAAGGCTGTCATTTCGTGGCCGATGGAGTGCGTGCTCCAGTCTTCCTGAACGCCGCGATTTATAAGGCCATTAAGCGCGAGCGTAGCGCACCACATAAAACTTGCGCGGGAATTGTAATCTTTTTTGCCGGTCATAACAGCGGGCGCGATATCGATAATTGTTTTGTAAATTCCTTCTGCGAACCTGTCCTGCAAAGGAGTGTTTAAATTTGTTGTTGCATATTGTTCGGAGACGTGGACGAAAGTATCGACGATGCCGTTTCGCAGTTGTTTTTTGTCGAGCGAATATGTAGTTTCGGGATCGAGGATAGAAAAACGCGGATAACAGAGTGGCGTTCCGAATGCGAGTTTTTCTTTTGTGCTTAATTTTGAAATAACGGCAAAAGTGTTCATTTCGGAACCTGTGGCCGCAAGAGTCAGGACTGTGCCGAAAGGGATGACGGATTTGACGTCGGCGCCTCCGCTTTTAACAATCTGCCAGGGGTCTTTGCCTTTGAAGGGTATTGCCGCGGCAATAAATTTAGAGCCGTCAATTACTGAGCCGCCGCCGACGGCGAGGACGAAGTTTATTTTTTCTTTTTTTCCCAAATTAACAGCTTTAATGCACGTTTCATAAGAAGGGTTCGGTTCGATTCCGCCAAATTCGACGACCTTCCTGTTTTTCAGGGCGGATTTGACCTGTTTATAGATGCCGTTCTTTTTTATTGAGCCGCCGCCGTAAGTTAAAAGAATCTTATCCTTTTTATCAATGAGCTGATTTAATTGCGAAATTGTGTTTTTGCCGAAAACGATTTTAACAGGATTGTAGAATGAGAAGTTTTGCATACTTTTTATCCTTATAAAAATAAGACCGATATTATTAAACTTCTTTTACTTGTCTTTGGCAAATTAAAAAAATTTTAAAAAAAATACAAAAAGGTTCAATTATTTTTGGCACTTGGCCGAATTGTTTAATAGATTTTAAAAGACAACAAGATGGCTCGAAGACTCGAAAAGAGTTAAGTTTAGCAAAAGCCGGTTTACCCATCTTGATACGTTTCTACATGGCTGATGGTAAAACAGGTAAGCAGGCGAAAGGCTAACACGCAAAAAGAAAGAGCCATAAAACTTTAGGCGGGATTCGTTTGGTCCCGCCGTTTTTTTTTTGCGCCTTCAGCATAGAATATTTAACGCGGTTTTAGATAAACAGCGTGGGCTAAAGCCCACCACAAATTAAAATAATATGTTTTTAAAAAATTGTTTTGAGATTGTGGGCGGTGCTGATGAAGATATCGATGAAAACAGCAGAATAAAGAACGAACATTCTCAGGAGATGCCAGGCTTTGTTAGCTTCGGCAATAAAATAAATCGATAAAACGGCAACAACGCCAAAGCCGTATAGCGCGGCACTAACAGGAATAACAGAAGAATTTTTTGAAACGAAAACTTCCACAACAATCAAAATCATTAATACCAGTGCAGTTGACAATATCCATCTGCCATCGCTTTTGCCTGCGAGAATAATGGTTTCAAGGCCGGCGGCGATTACAATTGAAAAAATCAATACAGAAATTGAAGCCCATGCAACAGGGGGCACACTCAAAATCGGTTTATAAAATGCCGCCGCAAAAGAAAGGATTATTAAGAGAATCGTAAGAAATCTTCTGCTTTTAACCAGCAAAGCGATTCCCATTACCAGGCCCGCTATGGCTACATGAAAAAATCCCGGCGCGAAAATATCCTGTCTTACGCCGATAGGATCTATGATACCCAACAGGGCATTGATTGAAAGACGCGTTCCGACTGGTATCGGATAAAAAAACTTTATCGATGCAAAACGATAGGCCGCAAAAATAAAAAGAGCCGGAAGACAAACGAGCAGGGCTGAGATGATTTTGGTATTGAGTGTGTCAAGGTTTGTCCAGCGATAAAAGAAAACGGCAGGAATCAAAGTCCATGGCAGAATAGCGTAAACAATCGCGGCAAAAGGATGATAACAGAAAAGCGAACATGCGTAAGTGCCGAATCCGTAAATTGCTCCGCCTGCCAGAGAAGCAAAAATAGAGAGCACCCATCTTCGGCAGAGAACGAAAACGCCGGTAGAGCCGGCTACTGCTGCAAACGGAAGAAGATTTTGCCAGCGAACGAGGTTATGCGTAAGCGGATAGAAAAACAGACATGCCAATAACGCATAAAACAACAGCGCAACCGGTAACGTGACAACTAACAGCGGTCTTTTTGAGTTGAATATCATTATTTATTTACAACAAAACAAAACTTAAAAGTTAAAAATAAAGACGTAAAACCATAACTGAAAAGTTAAAATTATATCGCCGAAGGCGAATCTAAAATTTTGAGCTTTAAGTTTTAAACTTTAAGCTTTATTTAATAATTACGTTACCGGTGCCGCGACGGATGGCCCCGATTTTATAAACAGTTTCGCCGAAGGAGCGTAATTTTTTAGCGACAGAAGCTGCGAAATCGGGCGCAACAATAAGCACATAACCGATGCCCATATTGAAAACGCGGAACATTTCTTCTTCTTCGACGGGTCCGTTTTCCTGGAGGAAATCGAAAATGGGTTCCTTCTTCCAGCTTGATTTGTCGAGTACGGCATCGCATTTTGGGGGCAGAACCCTGGGGACATTGCCGGGCAATCCGCCGCCGGTGATATGCGCCATTCCATGGATGACGTGCTTTGTTTTGTATTGCGAGAGCAGTTTGATGATAGGACGGACGTAAATCTTAGTGGGAGCAAGCAGCGCTTCGCCGATGGATTTGCCGCCGAATTCGTCCATTTTTTGGTTGACCTTGAGGCCGAGCTTTTTGAAACAAATGTGACGCGCCAGCGCATAGCCGTTGCTATGCAGACCGCTGGAAGCTAGGCCGAGAATAATATCTCCATTTTTTACATTAGAGCCGTTGATGATTTTATTTTTTTCGACAACGCCGACAGCAAAGCCCGCCATATCGAAATCTTCTTTTTTGTAAATATCCGGCATTTCGGCAGTTTCTCCGCCGATTAGAGCGCAATTTGCAAGTCTGCAGGCCGCCGAGACGCTTTCGACAATCTCCGCAACTTTGGCCGGTTCGAGTTTATTTACGGCAAGATAATCGAGAAAGAACAAAGGCTCTGCGCCCATGACGAGCATATCATTGACGTTCATGGCAACAAGGTCGAAACCGACAGTGTCGAATTTTTTCATATCTCGGGCGACGAGCATCTTTGTGCCTACGCCATCGGTGCAGGCGGCAAGGACGGGATTTTTGTAATTTTTTTTGAATAATTTTTCATCGTAATCAAGACGAAATAATCCGGCGAATCCGCCGTGAATGTCTATAACTCGTGGCCCGTAAGTGCTTTGCACGGAAGAACGGATTCGTTCGACCATGACATCGTTGGCGTCGATGTCAACACCCGATTTTGCATAAGTCAGATAATCAGTCATAATCCTTTATTTTGTATTTCGTCCATCGGCGACGCGGCTTATTTTGCTTTCGTAAGACGTGATACGTTCAGCCAAAACGAGCATCGTAACCGTAACCTTAATAACTATAGTTGAACAGGTTCATCTTCAAAAAGCTGCATCTGGTAGCGTTCCATGATAAACTTATTAACGATGGTAGTAACCGGCACGGCATATTTTCCATTCCAGCAGGCGGTGCAGTAATGATTCTGGGGGAGAGTGGCACACGCGAGCATCCCTTCAACAGAGAGATAACCCAGGCTGTCAACTTCGAGGAAATCCTTAATCTGCTCCATAGTTCTGTTATGCGCGACCAGCTCCTGCTTTGTGGGGAAGTCAACGCCGTAAAAGCATGGAAACAGCACGGGCGGACAGCTTACTCTCATGTGAATTTCTTTTGCGCCTGCCTGCCTCAGCGCGTTGATTTTACCTTTTGTAGTAGTGCCTCGGACGATGGAATCGTCAACAACAACGACTCTTTTGCCCTTTGCGACTTCTTTGACAACGGAAAGTTTAAGTTTGACGGCGAGGTCTCTTACATCCTGGCCGGGCGCTATAAAGGTTCTGCCGACGTAATGGCTTCTGATAAAACCCATATCGAAGGGGATTTTGCTTTCGTTGCTGTAGCCGATGGCGGCTGAAGTGCCGGAGTCGGGGACAGGAATGACAACATCGGCATCGGCTGGATGTTCTCTTGCGATTTGAGCGCCGAATCTTTTGCGGATTTCGTGAACATTTTCACCGAATATCATACTGCTTTGTTTTGCAAAATAAACATGCTCGAAGATGCAATGCGCGGGAGTAATAGTGCCGGGTTTTACAAACCACCTGCTGTGCAGGCCGTTTTTGTCGAGTGTAACAATTTCACCGGGATGCACTTCGCGAACATATTCAGCTTCGATGGTGTCAAAGGCGCAGGTTTCGCTGGCAAAACAGTAAGCGCCCGATTTGGTTTTTCCAATGCATAAGGGTCTGATGCCGTAAGGATCCCTTGCGGCTTCGATTCTGTCCGGGAACAGAAACAACAGAGAAAATGAACCCTGCAGATGATTGAGAACGTGACCGAGGGGGTCAGGCTTTGCGACGTGCGAGGGTTTTGCCAGAAGATGGACGATTATTTCGGTATCGTTTGTTGTTTTGAAGATATTACCGTATGCTTCATATTCATCTCTTAGCAGAGACGCGTTTATGAGATTTCCGTTGTGTGCGACGGCGATCTGTCCTCGAGAATATTCCGTGAGCAGCGGCTGGGCGTTGCAGATATTTCTCGAACCGCTGGTGGAATAACGAACATGACCAATTGCTATTGGGTTTTTCAGTGCGGAAAGCACGTCTTTGCCGCCGCGAAAAACACGAGTTGTATGACCCATTCCAACGTGCAGGGATATTGTTTCACCATTGCTTGTAGCGATACCGGCCGATTCCTGGCCTCTATGCTGAAGGCTGTGAAGCGCGTAAAAAGTTTTTTCGGCTGCATCGGGGTCTCCGAAAATTCCGAAAAGACCGCAATTTTCTTTTTTGTCCATAAATATTGTCCAGATAAAAAAAGATCGGCTGAAAGATAAGTTTTACCTTGAAGTATACGCAAAGTTTATCTAAATGCTCGAAACAAGTCAAATTCTTTTATGTATAAATCCGGATTGTATATTCATATAGATACGTTTTTTTGTTGAAAAAGAAATTAAGTAATAAGTGTATTGCAAAGGTTTTAAAAAAATTGTATTTTATTATTCTCCGAATTATGCAAAGGTAAATATATGGCAAGAGCAAAGCCCAAAATTATGGTTTTCGGAAGTGTTTACGCCGATATGGCGATTCGCTGCGATCAGTTTCCTGAGACATCCCAAATCGAGGTTGGCAGCAGTTTTTCGTGTAATACAACTGGTTGCGGTCTGATTCAAGCCATTCAGGCGGCTCTTTGCGGCTGCGAGGTTTACCTCGTTTGCAAGGTAGGAAAAGACCATTTTGGGGAAATGGTCCGGGACAACCTTGCTGATATCGGAATCAACAGCGATTTTGTCTTTGAAGCGGAAGCTAAAAATACCGGTGTTATGGTATCTTTTGTCAGTGCCGGGGCAAACAGAACTGTGCTGTCCGAGGGCGCAAACAGGGCCTTGATGCCGGCCGATATTATTACCCCCGAATTTGAAAGGGTCATTTCAAGCTGCGATGGCGATTTGCATTTAAAATGGGGCCAGATTTGCATCGAATTGGGGGCCACTATGGTTAATAAAATAGCGTCATTTT
>JAKJEQ010000008.1 GCA_022705345.1 Planctomycetota bacterium
AGTTTGCCGCCAGAGATGAAAAGATATAATCCGAGAATGGCGAGGATGAAGCCAAAAAACAGACTGAACAATTTGCCTGGGATATAATTTATGATGACAGCTCCAGCTATTGCGCCTGGGACAGCGGCAAGAGAGAAGAGCAAACCGGCCTTGTAATCGATCCTTTTCATTTTTGCGTATGCAAGACTGCCGGAAAAGGCATTAACGCAGATAACCGACAGAGAAATGGCGGTAATAAAACCCCCGCCGGCGCCGATTAAGGAGCCGATTGTGCCGGTTGCGATACCCAATAAAATCCAGCCTAAAATCTCTGCAAACATCCATTTCCTTCCAACGTAAATCTTTTTGATTTTATAATTTTGGCGTGTATTATATAGCCGTTAACGGCTTTAGGAAAGCATAGCAGCAGAAAATGTTCGAAAAATTTTACAGAGCGGTTTTTTTTTCCTTATTCTCTTTGATAGGGATATTGTCTGTCTCTTTGGCTATTCTTGGTCCTGAATGGAAGCACCTTTATAGAATAAAAGCCGCTACTGTTCATTCTGAGCAGGGCAACGCCAAAATCGAGCAGCTTCTTGACGACCATCAATCGCTGATTAACCTGATAAAAAGCGACCCGAATGTTCTGATGCGAATAGCGCCGGCAGAGCTTGGCGAAATGCCAGGGGACCCAAACGCGTTTGTAACGAAATTATCATCCGATGCGTTGTCACAAGCGAAAGCTGTTATTGAACAGACGGCGGCGGAAAATGCGGCAGAGAGTACCCAAATTCCCCAATGGCTGCTTCGAGCGACGTTAGACTCTTCACGTATTATATTGTTCACGGCAGGCGCAGGGCTGATTCTGGTTTCATTTGTTTGTTTCAGCACACCTGCGGGCAAATCGAAAAAAGACTGATGCAGATAGGAAGTATAAAATTTAAAAGGCCTATGCTGCAGGCAGCTCTTAGCGGCTATACCGATCGGGCGATGAGAATGCTGGCGAGGCGGTTCGGATGCGAACTGACTTTCAGCGGTGTGATGCTCGATAAAAGCGCGTGTCATAAATCCGTGCTGAGGATGAAAAATTATCAAATCCTTGACGACGAACACCCTATCGGCGGACAACTGCTGGGAACCGATCCGAAAATAATGGCACAGGCTGCACAAAATTTTGTTAACCAGGGTTATGATGTGATTGATTTGAATTTTGCCTGTCCAGCGCCAAAAGTTCTGCGAAGAGGCAGAGGCGGCGCAATGCTTGATAACCCCCGGCTGATAATAGAAATATTTCGGGGGGTCAGAGACGCTGTTAAAATTCCGCTTATGATGAAACTGCGAATCGGAATCGATGAAAGCGAAGCGGCGCGCGAAGATTTTTGGCGGATTTGCGAAGAAGCTATTACCGGCGGAATTGATGCATTGATAGTGCACGGCAGAACTACATCGCAATATTTCAGAGGAAAGGCGGACTGGAGCGTATTGGCTGAGCTGAAGAAAAAATATCCTCAGGCGACGATTATCGGCAGCGGGGATTTGTTCGAAGCGGCTGATATTATAGAAAAAAAGAAAACGGCCTGCGTTGACGGAGTTGCTATTGCGCGCGGCGCGATTGGCAAGCCGTGGCTTTTCAGGCAGATAACTGACCTGCTTGATGGTAAGGAAGAAATATTTAAACCCGATACTACAGAGCAGGGGCGAATAATACTCGACCACCTTAATATGCTTGCGGAATTGTACGAGCCGAAGAAACGCGTGTGGTATTTCAGAAAATTTTTGGCACATTACAGCAAGGCACATACAGGCGGCAGGAAACTGAAAATGGAACTTGTGACGGCTCACGATGAGGACCAATTGAGGACGGCTATAAAAAAATGGTATGACGTCAGTTGATTCCTGTGGTATTATGTAACTATGGCGAAAGACGAAAAAAAGAGCAAGCACATACCGAAAATGGAGAACCGCAAGGCTTTCTTCGATTATGAGATAGTCGAAAAGATTGAGGCGGGGATGTCTCTTTTCGGCAGCGAAGTCAAATCACTGCGTTTAGGCGGCGCGGATTTGACCGGTTCTTTTGCTCGAATCGACGGCAATGAATGCTGGCTCCACGGCTGCAATATAGCACCATACAAAGAGGCGAATATTCGCAATCATGACCCGCTGCGGAAACGAAAGCTGCTGCTGCACAAGAAGCAGATATTAAAAATCAGCAATAAACTTCAGCAAAAGGGTTTGACACTTATTCCGCTTCGAATATATTTTTCGGAACATGGATTTGCGAAAATAGAACTGGCACTGGCCACGGGCAAACGCAAATACGATAAACGTGAAAAGCTTAAACAAAAACAGCAAAAAGGCGATATCGACAGAGGCATGAAAAAATACAGGAGATAATGTTATGGATAACAATATTTTAAAAGCGCCAACAGGCAATGATTCGCCATTTGAAAAAATAAAGCGAACCAATGAAGCCGGTAACGAATATTGGTCAAGCAGGGATTTCGCACAGATTTTGGGCTATAGCGATTATCGCAATTTTGAACAGGTAATAAAAAAGGCCAAGACAGCTTGTTTTAACAGCGGACAACGCATAGAGGATCATTTCGTTGATATCACCGAAATGATCGAGATTGGCAAAGGCGGCCAAAGATCTGTAAATTCGGTATATATGTCTCGTTACGCATGTTATCTAATCGTGCAAAATGCTGATCCGAGTAAAGAAATTGTTGCATTAGGACAAACTTATTTTGCTCTACAAACACGCAAACAGGAAGTTTCTGAACAGGATACAGAAGATCAAAGGCGTTTGTTACTCCGAGAAGAAATGAAAACACATAATGTTCGACTTGCAGGAGCAGCAAAAGAAGCAGGAGTGGTGAAGGCAACAGATTATGCAATTTTTCAAAATCATGGGTATATAGGTCTTTATGGCGGATTGACAGCGCAGGACATACATAGGCGTAAGATGCTCAAGAAAAGTCAATCCATTCTTGATCATATGGGAAGCACAGAACTTGCTGCCAATCTTTTCAGAGCAACTCAAACCGAAGAAAAGCTTCGTCGTGAAAATATCAAAGGCAAAGATAACGCTAATCGTACCCATAAAGAAGTTGGCGTAAAAATCCGTCAAACTATCAAAGAACTTGGCGGCACAATGCCCGAGAATCTACCTATTGCTGAAGATATTAAAA
The DNA here is from genome assembly GCA_022705345.1 of Planctomycetota bacterium. Lineage (GTDB taxonomy): Bacteria > Planctomycetota > Phycisphaerae > Sedimentisphaerales > UBA12454 > UBA12454. Next base: position 3,171 of record JAKJEQ010000008.1, read on the forward strand.
AAATAGAATCAAAACAAAAAAAATTACTGAAAGAAGCAAAACAGGATTAAACTCGGAGTTTACTATGGCAGACGAAAAAAAACAGGAAAAGAAAATTATTATCGATGAAGACTGGAAGAACAAGGCACAGCGCGAAAAGGAAGAGTTAAAAGAAAAAGAAGTTGAAGAAGAAACTCACGAACATGAACACGAACTGCCGACGGGAGATTTCAACTCGCTTGTCAGTCTGCTTGCTACGCAGGCGATGTTTTCGCTTGGATTGATCGCAACAGAAAAAGGCAAAGAGCCGCCAAAGGACTTGAAACTTGCGAAGTTTCATATCGATATGCTCGATGCGCTCGAACAGAAGACGAAAAACAATTTAAGCGAGCAGGAACAAAAGTTTCTTTCGACAACACTGGCTCAGTTGAGAATGGCTTTTGTTGAGATGTCAAAATAAGCAGTGGCTAATATATTAAAAGAAATTATCGATTATAAACGCGTTGAAGTTGCGCAGCGGAAAACGATTGTTCCAATCGAGAAATTGAAGGAACAGGCGGAGCAAACGCCGAAATGCCGGAATTTTTACAAGGCGGTGACAAAGCAAAATCCGCGAGGCATAAATATAATTGCGGAAGTAAAGAAAGCATCTCCATCGGCCGGTTTGATTCGTCCGGACTTCGATCCTGTACAGATCGCGAAAATTTACGAACAAAGCGGCGCGGACGCGATAAGCGTATTGACAGACGAAAAATATTTTCAGGGGAAATTAGAATATTTGACACAAGTTAAAAACGCTGTCTCAGTTCCAGTCCTTCGCAAAGATTTTATAATAGATGAATATCAGATTTATGAAGCTCGTGCCGCGGGGGCCGATGCTATATTGCTTATCGCAGAGACTTTTGAGCCGACGGAGGGAAGATTTGTAGATTTGATGATTCTTGCGGCGGAACTGACGCTGACGGTTCTTTTGGAAGTGCATTGCGCCGATTCGCTTCTTCGGGCAAGAAGCATGATCGGTTTTCCGAAAGCTCATTACAGTATTATAGGAATAAATAATCGAAACCTTGAAACAATGAAGGTCGATTTGAATACGACTATAAGGCTGGCGGAGCTTGCGGATTTGCAGAAAGGCCTTGTCGCTGAAAGCGGATTGAAAACGAGAGAGGATATTCAAAAAGTAAAACGCTGCGGAGCTTCCGCTGTTCTTATTGGTGAAACGCTTTGCAAGTCTCCTGACATTACCGCAAAATTCAGAGAGCTTTTCAGTTAATTTTGTTTTACCAGTTGGTCAATGATCATTTGTGCGGCGTTCTCTGAAGCATTCAAACCAATCAACGGTTTTGTAAGGTCTGCAAGGGCCTGGCTTAATTCGTTTAATTTTACAGGATTATTCAGCAGGGATTCCGCGGCGTTTGCGATTGGGGCGGTGGAGTCGAAGTAAGGCATAAACTCTGGGACCAATTCTTTTTCGGAGAGAATATTCACCAGAGACAAAAATTTAGTTTTAACAATTCTTTTGCCGACGAGGTTCCATAGAAACTTGCTCGACTGGTACATGATAACCATAGGGCATGCGGCGGCGGCAACCTGCAAAGTAGCGGAGCCGCTGGCGACAAAAGAGAAATCTACTTTTTTGGCCGTATTGAAAACCGAATCTACGGTATATTCACATCGCAGGGATTTTATGTCTGAGCTTCGGAGCTGTGCGGCGACTTTTTCGTTTGCCGCGACTACGGTTATTTTTACTCCGGGATGACGCGCTTTTATTTTTCGTGCTATCTCGAGCATCGCAGGCCAGAGAGATTTTATTTCCGCGGAGCGAGAACCTGGCATAAGCGCGATATGTGCTTTCGAAACCGAAAAAGTTTTGTAAGTTTTTATGTTTACAGAACCAGGATCGATGTCTTCCAGCAAAGGATTGCCTACAAATTTGCATTCAAGACCTCGTGAAGCGAACCACTGGGGCTCAAAGGGTAATATGGCGGCCAGGCCGGCGGTACAAAGGTCTTTTAGTTTTTTGATTCGCCACTCGGCCCATGCCCAAAGCTGGGGCGCAACATAAAAAAATGTCTTTGTTCCGGCGTTTTTGGCGGCTTTTGCAATGTGGAAATTGAAGCTGGGTGAATCGCAAACGACTATTAAATCCGGTTTGGAGGAATCAAAAAGAGCCTTGGCTTGCTTTACGGCGTTATAAAAGAAAAATATCTGCCCAAAGGCGTTGTAGGTCATAGCGGCACGGTCGGTTGTGTTAACAATGATAGAACAGCCGGCCTGAGCCATATTCGGGCCTCCAAAACCGACAAACTCAAAATTATAAGGTTCTGATTTTAAAGCATTTATGAGTTTTGCGCAAAGTCTGTCGCCGCTGGGTTCTGCGGAACTGAAGAAAATCCTGTATTTCCTATTGATATCATCCATAAGACCTAAATACACAATAATTTATAATAATCAAGAAATAAACCGCAAAAAGGCTGCTCATGAAATCTGGGTAATAAAGGTTTGTATTAGGGCAAATTTAAGTGAACATACTATATCTTATTATACAAAATTTTGGGTTTTTGTACTTGCTTTTGCTAAATTAATTACCTATAATACAGTTTAATCAGCCTGAGAGAATTAGATAGTATTTGGACGTTATGAGTTTAAAAAGGTTACAATGTGGGCGGCTGATACTCCTTCTATTGAGTACCGTGTTTGCAGTCTGTTCATTTGGCGCACCGTTTAACGGCAATTTCGAATTATACGATTATAATGAGTCTACATATAGAAACGATCCGAACGGCTGGTACACGGAAAATGAGGTTACAGTTGTGCAAAATGTTAATCCTCTTCCAAGCCAGGGTTCGAAAGAGAACTGGATCATAAACTTAAATACCGGTCTTTTCCCTTTTAAAGGCGAATCATGTTTATTGCTTAGCAGCGGCGACTCAGATTTAGATTATGGATTAGCTTCTCAAAACATATCAATCGAGGAAGGCGACAAACTTACAGGCGCGTATTTTTTCGGAGCATGCGATTACAACCCTTTTATTGACTGGGCGGGAATAAAACTTGTGCCGATAGCAGATTCAAATCTTGAGGAAATAGTAGTAGTCTATGAAGATATTCAATTAATAGGAACATACGGCTCGTTTGGGGGGTGGAAGACGTTCAATCGGTTTTTTACCGCTGATGAAGTTGGAGATTATAATCTTGTGATTACAGTAAATGATTACCAGGATAATTATCTTGAGACTTATCTTGCTGTAGATTCGATTATGTTATGCAAACAGCAGGATGAAACTGTTCCACCGGAAAAGGGAGACTTTAACTGCGATTGTAAGGTAAATTTCGAGGATTATACGATTTATGCCAACGATTGGATGTACGACTGCAATAATGCAATAATGTATGAGATTTTTTATGAGTATCCATATCGAACATCGTATGTTTATGACCCGAATTGCAATTGCCTTTTGGGCACAGACATAACTCTGGATGGGCCTGTGGACGTTTGTGATTTGAAAGTGTTTTCTGAAAACTGGCTTGAAGGAATAAAAGAAGAAGAATAGTGCTTAAATCAAACTGACGATTTTGATAATGATACTTCTATAACTCATTATTCAATAAATGATAACACACTTTATAATTTATAGTTTGAGATTGCTTCCCCCGCCTGCGCGGGGGTAAACTTCCTGGCAATGACAAAAATGACGTTTGTATGTCATTGCGAGGCTGTCCGCAGACAGCCGTGGCAATCTCAACCTCTGAATCGGTCAGTTTGAGACTTAAATTATTTTATTATTCTTATTTATTTTTGAAAAATAAAAAATCAGAATGAGTTTTGATCATTTACAAAGCTGGAGAATCATCATTATTCTATTTGGCATTTTGTCTATAAGCCAGGCGGCCATTGAGCCAAACAACGGCAATTTCGAATTAGGTGATTTAGATGAAGTACTCAATATAAACTTTCCGGCAGGCTGGTTTCATGACGCGAATTACGCATCCGTAGTCACCCATTTTACACCTCCAAGCGGTCAAAGATGGAAAAAAACGGACGACCTTTTGCCGTTCGAGGGTAATTCTTTTGTTTTGCTCAGTACCGGTTCTGAAGATGCTTCAATACCAGATTCCAACTATGTGCATATCTGGCAAAATATTACAGTTGCTCAAGGCGATAAACTTACAGGGGTGTTTTATTTCGGGACAACCGATTATATAGTATCCGGATATTTTAATGACTGGGCAGAGATAAAAATAGTCCATTCTAATGATCCTAATCTTAACAGAATGATACAAGAAGTTTCAATAGAAGAAGTGGGCAGCCATAGTTCAATGAGCGGATGGAAAAAATTCGAACATATTTTTGAGGCAAACGAAACAGGAACCTATACGCTTGTAATCCGTGTGAGTGATTATAAGGATTCGATGCTGCCGAGCTATTTGGCAGTCGACAGTATGGTATTGTGCCGTAATCCATCCGGGGCGGGCGATTTTAACGCAGATTGCATTGTAAACTTCGAGGATTTCGCCTTTTTCGCTGCTGACTGGCTGTTTAACTGTAAAGACCCGGCAATTCATGATGATCCGATAGCCGATGCCAATTATTATAACGACATTTACAGCAACTGTCTTCTTGGTACGGATCTGGACGACAGCGGGCCTGTTGATTTTAATGACATAAGGATTTTGTCTGACGGGTGGCTAGAAGGCATAAAAGAAGAATAAATCCCCCTTTACTTTATGTGTTTTTGTTCATTTTTCCCCTATAAAATTTTGAGACTGGAATTATAAGCTCTTTTCTGGTATAAGTTAGCACTCTATTTATTCATTTGATTTGCAGGATTTATAATGTTTGCGATAATAAGCGATATACATTCCAATATTGAGGCTTTGTCAACTGTTTTGGCGGATATCGAAAAGCGCGGAATAAAGACAATATACTGCCTTGGCGACATAATCGGCTACGGACCGAATCCCAAGGATTGCCTGGATCTGGTAATCGCAAAAACGAAAGCATGCGTAATGGGCAATCACGATTACGCGATTTTGTACGAACCGACGAATTTTAATCTCGGGGCAGAACGAGCGAGCTTCTGGACAAGAGGCCAGCTGGAGAACGAAGAATCTCCTGAAAAGAGACATAAACGCTGGAATTATCTTGGTACACAGCAAATGAGATGGACGCTTAATGCTCAGCTTGACGGCGTAAACGCCACATTGGATTTTGTTCATGCCTCGCCGAGAAGGCCGATCAACGAGTATCTTTTTCCTGACGATGTTTATACGACACCTGCGAAAATTACAGCGCAGTTCGACCGGGTTAAACATATTTGTTTTATAGGGCATACTCATTTGCCGGGCGTATTTCTTGACGATCCCGATTTTTATTCGCCTGATGAGCTCGATTATATTTATCCGATTGTTCCTGAGGAGCGTGCGATAATAAATGTCGGGTCTGTCGGCCAGCCGCGAGATAAAGACAACCGCAGCTGCTATGTGTATGTCGAGAAGAACAATGTTCATTTCGTCCGGTTGGAATATGATTTACAGGCAACTCAGAAAAAAATATATGACATACCCGAATTAGATAACTTCGAAGCTGACAGGTTAAGCGAAGGAAGGTAACGGAAATTAAAATTTAAAAATGAAGAAATAAGGTTTATGAAAAAATCAATTAGCGCTTTAATACTTTGTGTCTTAGCGACTTCGTTCAGAATCGTTAACGCTGAAATCACGGCGATAAACGCCGAGGAGAAAGCATTTACTCTTGGCTCGACATTATCAAAAGAAACAAATCCTTATCGACTTGAGATTTCGCTGACGAGCAAAGGGGGGGCGATCGCTTCCGCAAGACTGCGTGATTATAATAACAGAGAATCCGAAAATCCGAAGCCGTTCGAGATATTAAAGCCGATGGGCAGGAATTTTTCGTTTGCGAGCAGAAGACTTGTTCTGCCTGACGCAGGAAGGTCATTTCCGCTGGATAAACTTAATTGGACAAGCGAAGGCACAATTACAAACCCGGACGGAAGCGAGACAATAACATTTACTGCGATAGTTTTGCAGGATGAAAGCGAATTTCTGAAACTTGTCAAAACTTTTACGCTCAGGCAGGAAGATTACCTGATTGACTGCAATATCAGCGTGCAGAATCTCAGCAAAGAAAATTCCAAAATAATGCTTGAAACGTATGGGCCTGTCGGGATCACGAGAGAAGATCCAAGGGCTGATGTGCGTACGGTTACGGGAGCTTATCTTAACCAGCAAAACGCAGTTGAGGTTACAAAGACAAACATAAAGGACATTGTGAAAGATTTCGGCGGCAAGATGAAGATGTTTCATAAGAATGCCGAATTCAAATTTATCTGGGCATCGATAGAAGATAAATATTTTACTTCCATAATCAGACCTGTCCCTGCCGACAGCAATCTTAACAGTGACTGGACAGGGGACAAGTATGCGTTAGGTTTTGATCCTGACCTGACTGTGAAAGAAGATGAGAATATCGGGTTGCTCCTGGAAACGAAAAATTTAACTATCGCGTCCGGCGAGCAGGTAACGTACACATACCAGGTCTATATCGGGCCGAAAGACAAGGAGCTTTTTAATTCGGTTCCGTTATATAAGCAGCTCGGCTTTGTCAATACGATAGAATTTCAGGCCTGCTGCGGACTCGGTTTCGGCTGGCTTAGCTTTATCATTCTTGACGCGATGAACTGGCTTAATCAGTTCATTCCGAATTATGGTGTGATAATCATAATCTTTGTTCTTGTTGTTCGGCTCATTCTTCATCCTGTTACAAAGAAAAGCCAGGTGTCCATGATGAGAATGTCAAAGCTCGGCCCTATGGCAGAAGAAATAAAGAAAAAATACGGCGACAACAAAGCGGAAATGCAAAAACAGATGGCGGTACTTTACAGAGAACAGGGGATTGCGCCTATGCTCGGGTGTCTTCCGATGTTTTTACAGATGCCGATTTGGGTCGCACTTTACAGCGCAATAAATACAGGTATCGAATTCAGAGGGGCGGCGTTTTTGCCGTTTTGGATAACAGATCTATCAATGCCCGATGCCCTCTTATATCTGCCTGCGGCAGTGGAAAACATTCCGCTGATCGGTTCTTTTATCGGGTCGAGTTTTAACCTGCTTCCTATTTTGCTGGGAGTCGCAATGTTCGCTCAGCAAAAACTTACGCCTATGTCAGCTCCTCCGACAAATCCGCAAGCAGCCCAGCAGCAGAAAATGATGCTGTGGATGATGCCGATAATGATGCTTCTGTTTTTATACAGGGCGCCGTCTGGTCTGAACCTTTACATTATGGCAAGTACGGCCGGCGGTGTTGTCGAACAATATGTTATTCGCAAGCACATTAAGGAAAGACAGGCTCTTGAAGAGGCAGGTCTGGTTCCTACAACAAGCAAATTAGGCGGAAAACTGAAAAAGAAAAAACCGAAACCGCCGATTAAGTTTTCATAATTGAAGTATGAATCACGATGTATAATGTCAGCGATACTATTGTCGCGATATCGAGCGGTACGACTCCTGCAATAAAGAAAATCGTACGAATGAGCGGAGACAAGACGTTCAAAATCTTGTCGTCTTTTTTCGGCAGAGAGATTGAAAGGCAAAAGAGAATAACCCGGCTCAATACTGCGGTGGAAGGGGCAGACGCTGAATTCTCGATTTATTCTTTTATCGCGCCTCATTCATATACAGGGGAAGACACAGCCGAACTGCATTTATGCGCATGCGGCGAGTTGACCGAAAACATATTTACAAAACTCCTTGCTCTCGGATGCAGAACAGCTTTGCCCGGCGAATTTACATACAGAGCTTATGTAAACGGGAAGATAGATTTGTCCGGCGCTGAGGCGGTCGCGATGATGATAGAAAGTTCAAATCAATATCAGCTTTCGGCGGCACAAAAACTTTTCGGGGGGTCGATAGAAAAAAAAGTTAAGAAAATCAAAAATGAAATTCTTGAATTGTTGAGTTTGATTGAAGCCGGTCTTGACTTCAGCTCTGAAGACATTGAAATTATAAGCAGCAGCAAAGCAGTTCAGAGGGCAGAGGAAATTCGAAATAAACTCAATGAGCTGCTTTGGGGTTCAATCACTTTCGAGCAAATTACCTGTGCACCCTCGGTGGTAATAGCAGGCGCCGCAAACGCGGGCAAAAGCAGCCTTGTAAACGCACTTCTTGGCGAGAACAGGAGCATCGTGTCAGACCAGAGCGGGACCACTCGTGATGTGCTTGAACACTGGCTAAAATTAAATAAATGCGATTGTGTTCTCTTCGATTGTGCGGGAATAATAATAAACCCCGGCGATATACTCCAAAGCCTTGCCAATACCGCGGCGATAAAGGCGGTTGAAGATGCCGCAATAATTATTTTCTGCGCGGATATATCTAAAGAAAATTATACGGAAGACGTAAATGTAATAAGTCAAATTAAGAGGATGCCCGATATTTGCATAGCCGCAAAATCAGATTTGCTTGACGGCAAACAAACCGAGGATAAAAAAATAAAATTAAAAAATATATTCGGCTGGAATTTTTTACCTGTAAGTTCCAAAACAAACGAAGGTATCGATAATCTTAAAAAAATAATCGAAGAAAAAATAATTAAACAAACTTCGGCAGCTTCAGAAGCAGGTGAAAAAACAGCATTAACTCAAAGGCACAGTCAGGCAGTACAGAACGCTGAAAAAAATATCGAATCGGCAGGTTTTGAAATTCAAAACGGAAATGACGAAATTGCTGCAGTGTCGCTTCGTGCGGCTCTGGCCGATCTGTCCAAACTTGCAACCGAACATATCGATGAGGCAATTCTCGACACCATTTTTTCAAGGTTTTGCATAGGTAAATAAGAGGCGATAAATAAGCAAAAAATCCTCTTGAAATCTGCTGAACATTTTATATAATGCAACATTGTTGCAATAAACTATGATAATAAATTTTCGGAAATTCGCCTGTACATTCGCTTTATTGGCTTTGTTGCTAAGCGCTGCCAATATTCCTTTATATCTGCATTTATCTCAGGAACATAGCGATCACGACGATAATAAATGCCCGATTTGCCAACAGACTGCGATAAATAAAACAAAAGCAATCCTTCCAAATCACGCGGGAATCATTGAATTCCCCAAAATATTTGGCGATTTGGTTATAGATGGAAAAGTGGACACAAACGATTTGGCAGAATTATGCTATTATTGGATGTGTCAAGGCGGCGAACGGGAAAACGATTATTATGAAAGAGCGGATGCAAGCAAAGACGGAGCAGTGAATTTTACAGATTTTGCAATGCTTGCCGGAAACTGGCTTTTGGAGTAATAAAAAACCCCGGCAAAAACCGGGGCTTTTTACATAAATTTATATATAACATCCTTGTCGGATGGAAACCAAACTTATTTATCTTTCGCTTCGAATTCAGCGTCAATTACGTCATCGCCGCCATTTTTGCGGTGAACCTTGCCTTCGTCGGCTGGTTTTGCGCCTTCTGGAGAAGGTTGAGCGCCGCCGGCAGCCTGTTGTTTTTTGGCAGCTTCTTCATAAAGAACTTTGCCAAGTTCCTGAGCTGTTGTGCTGAGATTTTCCATAGCTTTCTTTATAGCATCGCCATCTTCGCCTTTTACAGCTTCTTTGAGATTATTTACAGCATTCTCAATTTTGCCGCGGGTGTCGGCCGAAACTTTTTCGCCGTGCTCTTTAAGAGTTTTTTCAGTGGAATAAATAAGCTGGTCAGCCTGGTTCTTAAGGTCGATAACTTCACGGCGTTTTTTATCTTCAGCGGCATGAGCTTCGGCATCCTGCTGCATCTTTTTTACTTCTTCGTCACTGAGGCCCGAGCTTGATTTAATCTGAATCGATTGCTGTTTGCCAGTTCCGAGGTCTTTTGCGGAAACGTTCAATATACCGTTGGCGTCTATATCAAATGCGACTTCAATCTGCGGCATTCCGCGCGGAGCAGGAGGAATATCTGAAAGCTGGAATCTGCCAAGCGTTCTGTTATCACGTGCGAACTCACGCTCGCCCTGCAATACGTGAATATCAACCGTCGTTTGATTATCGGCAGCGGTCGAGAATACTTCCTTTTTACTTGTCGGAATTGTGGTGTTGCGTTCGATGAGCTTTGTCATAACTCCGCCGAGAGTTTCAACGCCAAGTGAAAGCGGAGTAACATCCAAAAGCAGAATATCCTTTACGCCGGCATCGCCCGCGAGCACAGCACCCTGAACAGCGGCGCCAATCGCGACAACTTCGTCGGGATTAAGGCTCTTGTTCGGTTCTTTCTTGAACAAGTCGCGCACGATCTGCTGAACTTTCGGGATTCTTGTGGAACCGCCGACAAGCAGAACTTCAGCTATTTCCGAAGGATTCATCTTTGCATCGCTCATTGCCTTAACGCAGGGATTTTTTAGTCTTTCGAAGACCGGCTCGGCAAGAGATTCGAATTTGCTGCGTGTAATTGTAATCTGCAGATGTTTCGGGCCTGATGCATCTGCTGTTATAAACGGCAGATTCACTGTGGATTCAACCTGGTTCGACAGTTCGCATTTTGCTTTTTCGGCAGCTTCTTTCAATCTTTGATGAGCCATCGGGTCCTTGCGGAGGTCGATGCCCTCTGTTTTCTTGAATTCATCGGCGAGATAATTGATTAAAACTTCGTCAAGATCATCGCCGCCAAGGTGCGTATCGCCATTGGTGCTTAAAACTTCAAAAACATTATCACCGATATCGAGAATAGAAATATCGAAAGTGCCGCCGCCGAAATCGAAAACGGCGACTTTTTCGTTCTTTTTCTTTTCTACACCGTAAGCAAGGGCCGCGGCGGTCGGCTCATTTATAATTCTATCGACTTTCAAACCAGCGATAGTGCCAGCATCTTTTGTGGCCTGGCGCTGAGCATCGTTAAAATATGCGGGCACAGTGATGACCGCCCTTTCAATCTTTTCGCCGAGATAATCTTCCGCGGTTTTCTTTAAATCCTGCAGAATCATCGCAGAAACTTCCGGCGGAGTGTATTCCTTGCCTCGGACGTTCACTTTTACCAGCTCGTTTGCGCCGCCAACGACTTTGTATGGAACCATTTTTTCTTCTGTACCGACTTCATCGTGACGCCGGCCCATAAACCTTTTTATCGAAAAAACAGTGTTTTCAGGATTGGTAACCTGCTGATGACGTGCAATCTGGCCGACAAGCCTTTCTCCTTTATCTGTAAAACCTACTACAGAAGGAGTCAGTCTGCTGCCGGAAGAGTTGATGAGCACCTTCGGAGAGGCGCCTTCCATCACAGCAACCACTGAATTCGTTGTTCCTAAATCTATTCCTATTATTTTTGCCATAATATCTTTCTCCTTATGACCATAAACATTGAATCAAAACGTATAAAGTGCAAACTATGTGCCAGTGAGGAGTAATTACGTAAGTCGTTTTAAATCAAAGGCTTATAAATTTAGAAAAGTTATAAAAATAATGCCATTTTGGCAGATTATTACTTTGATCCTGACATGAGAAAACTGAGGCAGGCATTAAATGAAATGAACATAGTCTTGAAATCAGGAAAAATCTTTTTAAATAGAACATTTTTGTATTATATGAGTATTTTTCATTTTGAGATTTGTTTTTATTATAATATAGTCTAAAAAAATCAGCTCTGCGGAATTTAAACGTATGAGTTTTGTTTTTATTTGGAAAGGAAAAAAAAGAAATGCCAAGTATTTCTGATTCTCTTGTAGCAAAAAGAATTTTTTTAACAAAAGGTGTCGGAAGACACAGGTATCAGCTAAAATCCTTTGAGGAGGCGCTTAGAGATGCGGGAGTAGCAAACCAGAACCTTGTTCAGGTTTCGTCTATTTTACCACCCAAATGCAAAATCATCAGCAAAGAAGCCGGATTGAAGGAACTTGTGCCGGGAGCAATCGCGTTCTGTGTTATGGCAAGATGCGATACTAATGAACACGGCAGACTTGTAGCTACTTCAATCGGAATGGCGGTTCCGAAAGATAAAAATAATTGGGGATACCTGAGCGAAGTTCACGGACACGGAATGAACGAACAGCAGGCAGGCGATATGGCCGAAGACCTTGCGGCTGAAATGCTCGGTACTACCCTTGGTTTGGAAGTTGACCCGAATACCGCGTGGAGCGAAAGGGAACAAGCCTACAAATCAAGCGGGCTGATAATCAGAACATCGAACTGCACCCAGGCGGCAAGAGGACAAAAAGGGCTTTGGACAACAACAGTCGCTATAGCCATGTTCCTTTTCGATTAAAAAAAACGAATGAATCAGTATAGAGACGCACGGCCAGCGTCTCTATTTTTTTGACATACCTTATTCTGCATTGGAGAAAAAATGAAGAAATATAATTTTTGCGATCTGACAAAAGAGCACTCGAATTACCCGGCGGCAAAAATAGTGATTTTGCCTGCTCCATTTGACGCAACCAGCACCTGGATAAAGGGCGCGGATAAAGGGCCTGATGCGATACTCGAGGCGTCGGCAAATATGGAAACCTATGATATCGAGACCGATTCAGAAGTTTTTAAGCAGGGAATTTTTACAGACAAGCCTATAAAAGAAAAAAAGTCCCCAGAAAAAATGGTTGCCGAACTCAAGGCAAGGACGCTTAAACACATCAAAAACGGCAAATATGTTGTCACATTGGGCGGGGAACATTCAATAAGCGCCGCTTCGATACAGGCTCATGTCGAATCCTTTAAAGATGTCTCGGTTATTCAATTCGATGCACACGCCGATTTGCGGGAAGCATATCACGGCTCGAAATACAATCATGCCTGCGTTATGGCGCGGGCAAGGGAAATCGCGCCGGTGGTTCAGGTAGGAATCAGAAGCGGTGCGGTTGAAGAAGCTGAATTGATGAAAAAAGACAATGTTTTTCTTGCTCAGGATATTTATGATAATGACAGGTGGTTCAATAAATGCCTGAAGAAATTGACTAAGAACGTATATCTTACAATCGACCTCGATGCATTCGATCCGGCTATTTTGCCTTCAACCGGAACTCCTGAACCGGGCGGTTTGGGATGGTACCAGGTGATAAAGTTCCTGAAGCTTTTGATGCAGAAAAAAAATGTTGTTGGATTCGACATTGTCGAACTGTGTCCAAATCCAAAGAACAAAGGTTCAGATTTCCTGACTGCCAAACTGATTTATAAATTATTAAGTTATAGATTTTGCCGCTAACAACCGATAATAATTAATAAATCAATACTATTTATGAAAGGATTTACTATGTGTGCATGCGGAAATTGCGGATGCGGAGCAAAAAAGAAACCCGTTAAGAAAGCTGCAAAGCCAAAAGCAAAAGCCAAGAAGAAATAGCATCATTGAAGAATCATAAAGCAAAACGGCCTCCGGAGTGTTCCAAAGGCCGTTTTTTTAAACTTTTATTACATCAATTATTTTATCAGCTCAACGGTAATATCGCCTTTGATTGTCATCGGGATTGTCATTCCCTGCGGCATTTGCTCGTTTGCTTCCATTTTTATCATACCTGAAAAATTCATAGTCATATTGCCCTTCTTTGTCAGGCCCGTGTTTACATCGACTTCATTTGTGCCGTTCATGGTTCCTGAAAGCTGCATAGACATTTTATTGTTCGGGTCAATGTCGAGCGGTTTGGAGGTATCACCCATATCCATTTTCGATACCACATCGATAACAGCAGTATCATTTTTCAGATCCTTGAGCATATAAGTGGTATCAATATCAATAGGAAGCATAAAATTAATGCTCTTTGTATCGTACCAGCTATCGCCGATGGCGACTTTATTTTCAGGATACATGTTCATCATATTGCCCGTCAATTCTTTGACCTGGCTTTCATCGAACATCTTATCAATCATTTTTTCAGCGCCCTGCATTTGCTCGGCAGGCATTTGCTGTTTAAGTTTGTTCATCATTTCCGAAATTCCGCGGACATCGAAAGTCTCGCCTGTCGGTTTTACCTTCATCTGAAACTCGCTGCCGACCATAGCTGAAAAAATTCCGGCCATCATTTTTTCCTGCGGTTTGTTCGAATCGGCTGGTTTGGGATTTGCGGAATCGAATTCCATTTTTCCCATCGGCCCTTCCATCGACATCTTCATTGATTTATAGACCATCTTCACATCCAAAACGCCGTCCTGATCGATGCTAAGACAATCCAAACCAAGTATCATCTCCTGTGTTTGCTTCATTTTCATTTCCTGTCCGTTGATTGTCTGAGTAATGTCCTGCGTCTGGACCATCTTCATTTCGTGCGAGTCTCCAGCTTTGAGGTTCAGCTTCAGGTCAACTTTTTCCTGCGCAAAAGAAAATCCCGCTAACAGAATAACCACACTTAACACTGAAATCGTTTTTTTAACTTTCATTTTTAATCTCCTAAAAAAAGTTATATTTAGAAATATAATATACCAAAAAGTATTATATCATATAGAAAAATGGTTAAAAAATTTGAAAACAAAAGAAAACCGTATTTTTAGTATTGAAAATGAGCATATTGCCTATTTTTGAACATTAGAATTCTGATAATTTGCAATTGTTTTTTTAAGGAGTAATGATATGTGTCAGTCATGCGGTTGTTCACCGTGCAAGAAATGCGGAATGCCGATAGAAAAAGGTGTTTGCAGCGGCTGTAAAAAGAAATCTTCGGAATGTACCTGTAAACCAAAGAAATAACAGACACTGATTTAATACCATTTTTAGAAACGGAATTCTTTTCCCAAGCCCAAACTATGTATACCCTATACATCGAGGTATAGCTTAATTGAGACTTAAATCTGAAGTTAGCAGAAAATATCCTGTTTATTCAACTAAAGAAGGGTCGGCGTTTTTGATTCTGTTATGTTCTTTACGGAAGAAAATTATCTGCGCCATCATAAATAGGATGAAACCGAGCCAAAAAACAATTGACATAACCCCGACAAGCCGGGTATTCATTAAGCCTGAAACATATTTATAAATGCAGGCGCATGTTCAGGCATGTAATAGCTGAAACAATGGGCGCAATTCTGCTTGATAGCGAGTAAGCCGATTGCCAAGCCGCCGATAGCATTTACACCAATCGATAAACCGCCTACAGACATTAAACCAATTGCCAGACCGCCATAGGCTAAACCCAAAGGCGATATCGCCACTCCGCCAAGTGCAAACAAAAGTGCCAATGCAAAACCGCCAAATGAAAACAATCCGACAGAAAAACCGCCGCAGGAAAAAATGCCAACAGCGGCTCCGCCAATGGCGACAACCCCAACGGCACGAGAGCCAATAGCAATAAAACCACGAGCAGTTCCTTTTGTTCGAACATCAATAAATGGAAACCGCGGCCGCAAGCCGTAGCCGATATTGCGAGGAGTACCGTGTTCTTCAATTGCCTGGAAAATAGCATCTTCACATTTGACGCCCTGCGATTCGAGGTCTTCGACTTTTTTAAGCAGATGGTCCTGAAGTTCCGCCCTGATTTTCGGAGCATCAGTTTGGTTCCGATTAGCCTAAATCATTACACGGTCAAGATATTTTTCTAATGCAAGACTCATATTTACCTCCGCTGAATTAAATTTGGGCTGTTTCGCCGACTGAACCGATGAACTCTCCAATGACTTTGGACATCAATTGCCATTGTATGCAATTTGAGGTAAAGGCTTTTTTGCCTTTCGTCGTAAGGCGATAATATTTGCGTTTTCGACCTCTGGCCTCAGACCAGAAAGATGAAATCAAACCTCTTTCTTCGAGGCGGTGCAATACGGGATAGACTGTGCCTTCACCCATTTGGAGAATGCCTGCCGCCCTTTCGTTTAGTTCTTTTACAATTGCATAGCCGTAACTTGGCCCTGCTTGTAGAATCGCAAGCAGCAAAGTTTCAACATTTCCATCCATTGTTTGTTTTGTTAATCGTCCCAAATCGAAAACTCCTTATTTTTCATTTTAATACAATACGATGTATGTATGCCTCGAACTATATAGTATTATACCTTATACTTCAAGGCATACAACATTTTTGATAAATTTTTTTTATAGTATTTCAAAAAAATTCCAAAAATTGTGAAATACGGTTTTTTGAGTTGAAAATGCATAAAAAAGGCCGAGCAAAGCTTCCTTTGTCCGGCCTTAAAAGAGTTTGTAATTAGATCCCGCCGTGAATTATCCATCTATCGGGATGCATTTCATCATCGCCACTGCGAGTAGCCGGGCCATAAGGTTTCCATATTTTTTTTTGTCCATCCGCTCCGACAATTTCTACTTCGCAAGCTACTCTAAAACTATGTAATCCGCATTCAGGCAAAGGTACAGGAGTGCCGATTGAAATTATAGCTGTGACATTCAGCTTGGCAAAACGTTCTTTTGCTTTTTCTTCTGAAATACCTGCATATATCAAACCTGCTTTTTTGTAATCTTTGTCAATCAGCGCCTGGAAAAACTGGCGTACTGTTTCTTTTGCTGCATCTTCATCAGTCATATCCCCTTGCGGAATACCAATGAGCTGATTCAACTGATCAACCACTGTAACATTTTCAGGAATTTCATCTTTGAGCGTAAACATCTTGTCATCTATTGGGACATTGTATTCATAAAATTCTCTGAGCGAAAAAGGTTCAGAACTATTGTCATCATAAAGTTCAATCGAACTAATTAGATTGGTCGCCTGATTTATAAAATATAATTCTTGCTTGGGTATTATTTTGTACGTAACATGAATCACGGCAGGTTCCTGTTTGTTCGCCGGAGTTATAGTGTTAACATCTATAATACCCGCTTTTTGTTTCTCAAGAAGTTTTTCCATAACCAGTTTAGGCTGAGATTGTTCTATAAGAGTTTTCATCCATTTCTCAATCTTTATGCTCTGAAAAATAAGATGACTGTTTTTCTTTTTGAACCATATTTCTGCTTTTTCAGGCGTCCATGTAATAAGTTTTGGACCATCTTCGGTTTCGGGCAGATAATATCTTGCTTTATCAATATTACCTTGTTCATTTGATTTAATCCAGAATTCCCAGGGTTCCTGCCGATTCGCCCTGTATTCTTTTACATGTAAATATCGAATATTATTATATGCCTCGATTACACGTTCAATTCCGAAGGCTGTTGGAACGGTTTTTTCGAAAATATTTAAACTTAATATGACAACTATAAGTATTACCGCCGCTACTGCAAATTTTGTTATTCTGTTTTTCATAATTTTCCTCATAATCTTTAGACCGCGATTGAAACGCTCAGCCTGTTTTAATCTTTCATTTTGTTTACAAATAATTTTGTCAAATACTGCATTTTCAATACTGATAATGCTGATTTTTTTGGCGGCCGATGTAAGCCTTTGATTGATCATGTCGATTTGATAGAATTCGTTTTTGCAATCGCAGCAAGTCTTCAGATGCAATTCGAACTGCAATTTTTGTTTTTCAGACAACAAACCTTCTAAATAATCAACAAACAATTCTCTAATTTCTGTGCATATCATCTTTGCACCTCTTTTTTGGTCAAAGAGATATAATTTTTATAGACCGTGTTAATCCGCGTTAATCCGTGTCTAAAGAAAACAGTGTTAATTTGTGTCTTAATCATTTTTGCACCTCAAGTAATTGCCGTAATTGGCTGTAAGCTCTTGAAAGCGTTTTTGTTACTGAACCGATTGGCATATCGAGATTTTCAGCTATTTGCTGACAAGATTGATTGGCATAAAACCGCAGCAGAAGAATTTCTCTGTATGAATCAGGAAGTTTGGCAAATGCCCGCTGCAATTCGAAATCATCTTCTGTATTCTGTTCTTTTGTTTGTGGTTCCGTTGAACTATCCAATTCAGCAAAATCAGCTTTATTTCTTAACTGTTCTTTTGCGACATTTTTTGCTATGCCCAGAAGCCAGGAAGGAAATGACTCGAGTTTTTTTAGGTCCGATAAATTGAAATATGCCCGGACAAAAGTTTCCTGTACGGCCTCTTCAATATTGGTTCTGTTACCTGATTTACTTGCCAAATAAGCGGTGACGGCTTTTTGATAGCGCCTTACCAGATGTCTAAATTCATCCGGTCTGCCGTCTAAACACAGTTCCACCAGGTACTTATCGCTTTCAGCCACTAATGCCTCAAAAAAAACAAAACTCGAGTCTATTATATAGTGCAAAAAGACGGGCTTTTGCGACAATAAAAATAAAAAAGGCCGAGTTGATCTCGGCCTTAAATGCGGTTTTAAACCTGCATCTTAATTTTGAGTTTTTGGTTGGTTAGGTTCTTCAACCTGGATTCGGCGCATTTTTTCAGCCTCTGCGGCTTCTCCGAAAAGCTCATATTTTTCATCGAGCCCGTATTTGCGTATGAATTTTTTAAGTTCTTCGGTTGAAGCTGTCAGCACGTTGCCGACATTTTCAATTCTTTCATATTTTATGGCATTCGGCTCCGATTTGAGGAGTTTATCTAAACTTTCAGGATGCAGCATACGAAGCTCCAAAGAATCCTTGGCGAGATGAACTTTCAAGAAGGTATGAGCGGGGACAAAATGAAATTTATAAAAATCATTTTCGTTGAGATACAGCTCTTTTGGGTAAATATCCATAAACGCATTGTCCTGGATTTTGCCAAGCGTGCCGGTGAATTTGCCGGATTTGCCGTCCTTATCAATGTAGATACACTCATAACCTTTGGCATCCTTGCGAAACTCCCAGATTTCATTCGAATCGGTTGACCAAATGCCGGCCAGATTTGCATCAAAGACTTTTTCATCCTCAGTAAACAGAGGATGCAATGAAGGTACGCAGCCGGTGAGAATAATAGTCAAAAAATAAAACGCGGCTATCTGTAATTTTTTTTTCATAATGCCTCCTTGCTCAGGCTGATTAAATATACTCGTTTAGAATATTTTCTAACAATTCCTGTCTGCCGCTTTGCAGTTTAGGTTCGCCGTTTTCAAGTGCATATTTTTCGAGCTGGACAAAATCAATTCTACCCTTCTCAATCTTTTGGCCGATCCCCTTGTCCCAGCCTGCATACCGCTGCTGCACAAACTTCTTGAACTTGCCGTCCTTAATCATATTAGCCGCAACTCGAAGTCCCCTTGCGAAAACATCCATCGCGCCGATATGCGCGTAGAATAAATCTATCGGATCTATCGATTGCCTGCGAACATGAGCATCAAAATTTAATCCGCCGGTTGTGAAGCCGCCTCCATTTATAATTATGTACATCGCCAGAGTTGTTTCATAAATATCGTTCGGAAACTGGTCTGTATCCCAGCCGAGCAGCAAATCGCCTCGATTGGCATCGACAGAGCCGAGAATATTATTATCAACGCTGTACTGAAGCTCATGATGAAAACTATGGCTGGCAAGGGTAGCGTGATTTGCTTCTACATTTAATTTGAAATATTCCGCAAGATCATACTTCTGCAAAAACGCATAACAATTTCCAGCGTCAAAATCATATTGATGTTTTGTCGGTTCTTTCGGTTTAGGCTCAATGTAGAACGGCCCTTTAAATCCGATTTTCTTTTTGTAATCGATAGCGAGATGGAAAAACTTCGCAAGATGATCAAGCTCGCGTTTCATATCCGTATTAAGCAGCATATCGTAACCTTCTCTGCCGCCCCAGAAAACATAACCCGCCCCGCTGAGCTCTTTTGTTACTTCCATTGCTTTCTTCACCTGCGCTGCTGCATAAGCGAAAACATTTGGCGATGGATTTGTCGCAGCTCCTGCCATAAATCTTTTATTGCTGAATAAATTCGCCGTACCCCACAATGTTTTAACACCTGTATTGTTTTGCAGCTT
This sequence comes from Planctomycetota bacterium, assembly GCA_022705345.1. Lineage (GTDB taxonomy): Bacteria > Planctomycetota > Phycisphaerae > Sedimentisphaerales > UBA12454 > UBA12454. Next base: position 22,900 of record JAKJEQ010000008.1, read on the forward strand.
CTTCGCAATTGCGACAATCCTGTCAAGGTTCTTATTGCTTTCCGAAAGACTTTCTCCTTCGGGCGCAATATCTCTGTCATGGAAGCACCAGAATTTTACTCCGATCTTTGTGAAAAACTCAAAAGCCGCGTACATTGTATTTTCTGCGATTTCCATTGCGCTGCCGCCCTGGTCATAACTTCGAGAGATTGTACTGCTTCCGAATTGATCGCTTCCAAGGCCTTTGAACGTATGCCAGTAGCAAACAGCAAAACGAAGATGCTGCTCCATCGTCTTGCCGAGAATTTTTTCTGGCGCATTATAATATTTAAATGAAAGAGGATTTTTTGATTTCGGCCCTTCGTACCTGACCTGTTTCACTTCCGGAAAAAATTCGTTCATATTAATTCTCCTTTGAAAGTTAATTTCTAATCAGCGTTCACACCTAACATCTGAGCAATATTATCAAATTCATCGAGAGAGTAAAACTCAATTATTATCTTTCCTCGCTGCCCATTTTTTCTCGCCTGAATATTTACGCGGGTGCCGAGCCTTGTGCGGATTTTTTCCTCAAGATCTTTTATGTTCGCAGGTTTTTCCAGAATTTGTTTTTGTGTTTTCTCATCTCCTGCGGATACTGCCAGCCGAACGAGCCGCTCCACTTCACGAACACTGAGGCGCCCTGCCAAAGCGCGATTCGCCAGACGCTTTCTAAGGTCGTCTGTCGGAAGCGCGAGTATCGCCCTTGCGTGTCCCATATCAAGTGCGCCATCTACCAGCATCTGCTTGACTTCCGCTGGAAGATTAAGCAGCCTGATATAATTGGCAATAACCGAACGGTCCTGGCCGAGTTTTTGTGCGGCCTGTTCCTGAGTAAGACTGAAAGTCTCCATGAAGCTCTGATAGGCTTTGGCTTTTTCAATTGGATTCAAATCGGCCCTGTGGATATTCTCAACAATAGCCAAAGCAAGCATTTCGGTATCATCAGTTTTTCTGACCATCGCAGGTATCTTTTTCAGCCCTGCTAACTGGGAGGCCCTAAATCTCCTTTCTCCAGCCACAATCTCGTATTTGCCATTGTTTTGCCGTACTATAATAGGTTGAAGTACACCATTTTCCTTTATAGAGCCTGCAAGTTCCTGGAGTTGGTTGTCATTCCAGTGTTTTCTTGGCTGAAAAGGATTGGGAATAATGGCATCAAATTCCAATTCAAGGATATTTCTCTGTAAGTCCTTGTCTGGTATAAACTTAGGAGGATTAAAAGAGGGTGCTGTGCCTATATTTTCTTGTACCGTTGATATGATTGGGCCTAAAAGTGATTCCAGCCCCCTGCCGAGATGTTTTGGCTTTTCCTTGCTTTTTTGCAACATAATTCACTCCCTGAATGTATTTTTCTAACAAATTTTGACTATTTATAAAGGCATGTTTTACCAGCATTTGAATGAAAAATCCAGATTAAAAACACGATCAAGTAGAAGATTAAGGTGATTTTTTTGTCATATTTTGGAATTACGAGGCAAAATAATCTTATTTTGGATGAATTTTTGTGGTGTTTCACGTGAAACAAGGCCAAAACTATCTAAAAGTTCCATTTGTAAAAAAAAGTAGCCTATCAGCCGGGTATTTCCGTAAATCAGAAAAAGCAGAGGATAAAAAGGAAAAAAATAATAATTTTTCAAAAAAAACATGTGATTTACCAACAATAAAATTAGCATAGAGGCGATGATTTTTTCGGCAATAGATTTTATATATCCTTGAAAATAAGAAAAGAATGTTGAACAAGTGCCGGATTTTCTGAGGATGTTTAGCTTTGTATTTTTAGTGTTTCACGTGAAACATTAGAACAATACAACTAATATCGTTAATAGATGTTTGTTGTACAGACGTCAAACACCAAACGGGTTTTCATATTGATATTATATATAGAATAGTTGTGTATATAACAAACAAAATAATATATTTAATAGCAAGGCGGTTTTTAAAAAATAATAGACCCATTGGAGTTCTTTTGTTACACTGCTCAATTATTTTTTATAGGACTGATAAAAAATCCTCTGGCGAGGACTTGCGTTTTTATTACAATCTCATTTTATCTCTTCTTAGTGTTAATATTGTTATGTAAATACGATAATTTATAGGAATTAACTTTCAAATTATTAAATGGAGTTTATATGATTACGCCGTTGGAAAAATACGATCCTCAAATTTATGAATTACTTCGCCAGGAAGCTGCGCGGCAAAGCGCATGTATTCGTTTGATTCCTTCCGAAAACTATGTTTCAAAAGCTGTAATGGCAGCAACTGGAAGCTGCTTGACAAATAAATACGCTGAAGGTTATCCCGGCAAAAGATATTATGAAGGTCAGCAGGTAACTGATCTCATAGAATCTCTTGCTATTGAAAGAGCGCAAAAACTTTTTAAAGTTGATCACGCGAATGTTCAATCGCATTCCGGCGCAGTCGCGAATCTTGCGGCATACAGTGCAGTCGCTGCGCCCGGGGATACAATCATGGGGCTTGCGCTTCCTTACGGCGGTCATTTGAGCCACGGCTGGAAAGTAAATTTTACGAGCAAAATTTTTAATTCCGTAAGTTATGAACTTGACCCTGTAACAGGGCAGTTCGATTTCAATAAAATAGAAGAGCTTGCTAAAAAACACAAACCAAAAGTTATCATTAGCGGCGCAAGCGCTTATCCGAGAACAATTGATTTCAAATCTTTCGGCGAGATCGCAAAGAGAGTCGGCGCATATCATTTAAGCGATATCGCTCATATCAGCGGTCTTGTAGTAGCAGGTCTTCATCCAAGTCCCGTTCCATATGCCGACATAGTTTCGACGACTACTCACAAAACACTGCGCGGTCCGCGCGGCGGAATGCTGCTTTGCAAAGCAGAACTTGCTGAAGCCATCGACAAGGCCGTGTTCCCCGGATTGCAGGGCGGTCCGCACATGCATACAATCAGTGCGCTTGCCGTTGCTCTTAAAGAAGCTGATTCTCCGGAGTTTGTCGAGTATGCAAAGCAGATTATAAAGAACGCAAAAGTTCTGGCAGATTGTCTTATGGAAAAAGGTTTTAATCTGTTCACCTGCGGAACAGATAATCATTTGATACTCATCGACCTGAGAAATAAAAATATTCCCGGCAAAAAATTAGCTAAGGCTCTCGACAGGGCTCGAATCGAAACAAACTATAATACGATTCCCGGCGATCCGGCGAAACCTTTCAATCCGAACGGCCTGCGTATCGGGACACCTGCGATTACAACAAGGGGAATGAAAGAAGAACAGATGAAAATTGTCGCTTCGCTCATTGCCAAAGTCGCAGACAATATCGATAACGAAGAAGTAATCGCGCAGGTAGGCAGGGAATCGCTTCTGTTATGTTCACAGTTTCCCGTGCCTGAACACTTTATAATGCCCGCAGGAAAATAATCTTTCCTCTGTTGGAAAAGCTGTATGGATACAGGTAAATTGAAAACGACCTGCCTTGGCGTTAACGCAAGAACTATCGGTCTGCTTGAATCGGCGTGCTCGACAGGGCTGTATGAGATTGTTTCCGTTGCCGACGGCAATCTCGCAAGCGCAACGCGTGTTTCACAGATTTACAATTGTACCGCGTTTGACGATTACCGCCAGTTTTCCCTGCAAAATCAGCCTGAGGTTATGATTGTCGCAGAACCTCTGAACAAGTGCGGCGATTTTGTAAAAACAGCGATAAATAAAAAATGTAACATTTTGAAATTGATACCCACAGCTCCTGATTTTGAACTTGCATCCGAGTTCATAAATCTTGCTAAGAAAAACAAGGTAAAATTTGTTACGGCCGTCCCGTCTCGTTTCGCGCCGGGCTTTGAACGTCTCGGCGATTACTTGAAAACAGAAGCGGGCAGACAATTTTATTTTGTGAATTTATGTGCATCGTTCGGTCCGGATTTTTTTCAGCCCATTGCTTCGTATGGCCAGACAGAGGAAAAAATTTCAGGAGGGGGAGTGCTGCTGAATAATTGCTTCGAACTGCTTAGTCTGCTTATCGAGAATTTATCGCTGCCCCAGCAAATTTATGCGTTAGTAACTAATCAAAGCCCAGATAAGAAAGCGAAGCAATACTTTGCCGAAGACACAGTTACCGCCTCAATGATCTTCAAAGAAGGTTTGATAGGCACTTTCCTGGCGTCGCGACAAACAGGAAACGGCAGCACCGCCCCTGTAAAAGTGTACGGCTCCAAACAAAACATAGTCGCTACTCCCAACCGGCTTGCGATTTACGACTCCGCAGATAATTTAGTAGCGGAACATAAATACCCGTTAAGAGCTGAAAAATGTATTTTTGAAATGTTCATAGATTTCGGCAGGGCGCTTCTCGAACCAGAAAAATACAAACTGCGTAATAGTGCGCGTCTTGACCTTGCGACAATGGCTCTCATCGAGGCCGCTTATTTGAGCGCAAAGACAGGGATGCCCGAATCGCCTGCAAGATTTTTCGAAATTTCAGAAAAAGAAAAATTTCCTTTCGTTTAATCCTGATGCGGTTAATTAGAAGCTATTCTTTTTTCAAGCTGATCGAGTACATGAGTTCTGACCCTGCGGATATCCTGCGTATCGGGCAGTGTAGATATTAATTTTTCATAAAGCCCGCGTTTTTTTATTACCCGCAAAGTCGCAGCGAAATTTATATCCGCAATCCAGCCGAGCAATCCGAGAATTATATCGTTCAACGTTTTAAATTCACTGTACGAGATTGTCTTATTTTCAAGGACCGCATTCACAATTTCTAAAGAATACGCGTCTGTCGCAGGATACCCAAAAATAGAAAAACATTTTTGAGGGTCCACTCGCAATTCGTCAACCCTGCTTAACATCACATTGTAAATATCGAGTTTGTCAATGTCGCGAATCAATTTCGAATACGTTTCAATTTCCCCGCTCAGACGAGGCAAGTCTTTTTCTCCGTGCAGGCGAATCGCTGTTTCAATTATTTCCTTTTCTCTTTGGTCAATGCCCGCAAGCACATTATTCTCCGCCAGGGTTTTCAAACCCAGCGTACTGTGGTTTTCTGTTCCGACATCGTTGTAAGTTCCGTATTTTTTATACTGCTCGAACCTGCCCGTATCGTGCAGAAGCGATATCGCCTCGGCCAGCGTTTTCTGATATTCATCGAACCCCAGCTCATCCGCTATGGCGGGAGTATCGGCGCACATCCTGCGCGTATGATCTTCTTTCAGTTTGATGTTCTCATCGTTCAAAACATTATTATTGTAAAAACCGGCGACATATCCAAAAAACCATTTCTTCAAATCTTCAAGCTGTTGTTTCGTCATTTCTTACTCCAGAAAAATTCAAAAGTAATTTACCTTAAAATAGCTTTGTGTTCCATATTTTCTTGAAAATCATTCATTCAATATTAAAATACGTCAAACTAAGAAGATTGGAGCGAAAAATGCCTACTATAAAAGATGTTACAGTGAGAAAGCCGACAGAAACCGAAGTAAAAGAGTGCAAAACCTGGCCGATTTGGACTTGCGACAAGAGTACATTCGATTGGGATTACACACAAACGGAAACCTGCCTGATTTTAGAGGGAAAAGTTACCGTCAAAGATCGGCCCGGCAGCGAAACAGTTTCTTTCGGCCCCGGAGACTTAGTCATTTTCCCGACGGGTCTCAAATGTACCTGGCAGGTTTCAAGTGCGGTAAGAAAACATTACAAATTTGATTGATTAGTTCAGCTCTAAATAAAAAAAGTCGCTTAAAGGCAGAAGTGGACACGGTCACAGCACCGCCGCCCTTTGTGGGCGAGTTCTGCCAAAAAGCGACTGCAAAAAGTATCCATATATTTAATCGCCCCTTTGTAAAATTTTCTCCATTCACATTTGTTTGAAGTGACAACTGTATGTCAGCCTGAAGAATCTTTTCTCAGGTCAGCAGATTTGTCATACTCGTCTATGTTAGTAAAGACCGGCTGGTTCCGAACATTAGCGTTTTTCAAAACCTGTCGAAAGTGAAATCCGAATATGGAAAGCCGAACCGCAATTGTTAATCTGCGCAGACTTTTGGATGACCAGATTATCAGCATCCAGTAATGTATCTTGCCTTTCTCAACGATTCCCAGTCGCCATATTGATTTGAAAAAGGCCATCAAATCGTACCAGGTTATTGGGAATTTGGGCTTGTAATCAAAATTATAATTGCGAAGAAATGTTTTAATTCGTTTACAATGATATTTCTGCGAGTATATAGTGTTAAGCATCTTGCGATAACCGCTGACAAGTTCGTTCAGGCCCATTTTAGGAACAAAGTTTGTCGTACAATCCATATTGTCGCCTGTCGGAAGATTTTTTTTCAGCCGGTTCTGTATCAAAAGTTTCTGATAAAGTCTGGTACCGGGCGGCGCGTTGAGCAGACCGATCATCGCAGTTACTATCCCGCTGTCCTGAATCAAGTTTATTATCTTTTCAAAAACATTCGGCTTATCGCTGTCGAACCCCACTATAAAACCGCCATGAACCTGCATACCGAATTGTTGTATTTTTTTTACGGCGGAAACTATGTCTCTCCCGATATTTTGTTTTTTATTGCATTCGGCAAGACTTGATTCATCCGGGGATTCCAGGCCGATAAAAACTCCGTCAAACCCGGCTCGCGCCATCAAAGTCATAAGCTCCTCATCATCAACGAGGTCGATGGATGTTTGGGTGTTGAAAGCGAACGGCCTATTTCTTTTGTCCATCCATTCGATTATTGCCGGCAAAAGTTCTTTTTTTAATTTCATTCTTTTGCCTATAAAATTATCATCTACAAAGAAAACTTCTCCCCGCCATTTAAGTTTATGGATAATTTCAAGTTCTGCTATTATTTGAGCGGTCGCTTTTGTACGAACCCTTCTTCCAAAAATATTCGTTACATCACAGAAATCACAATCGAAAGGACAGCCTCTGGAAAATTGGAGCCCAAGCTGGCCGTATTTTTTTATATCAGCAAGATCCCACGAAGGGGCAGGGCTTGTTTTCATGTTTGCTTTGGCATTTGTCCTGTAAACAGGTTTCAGAGAATTGCTTGCGAGGTCTTCAAGGAAAAGAGGCAATGTGATTTCAGCCTCATTGAGCACCAGGTGACTGCATCCCGTGATCAAATCGGGAAATGACGTAAATAATGGCCCGCCTGCGACTACCTTAACATTTAATTTATTACATCTGGAAATTATTATCTGAGCGGAGTCTTTTTGAATCATCATCGTGGAAATGAAAACATAATCGGCCCATTTGATGTCACAATCCCGCAATGGCGCGATATTCATATCTATCAATTTTTTTTCAAATGACTCGGGCAGTATTGCCGCGACTGTCAGAAGTCCCAGAGGCGGAAGAAGCGCCTTCTTGGAAACAAACTTTAACGCGTTTTTCAAACTCCAGAATGTATTAGGAACTTCTGGATTAACAAGCAAAATTTTCAAGAACTCTCCCTTGATGAATCTTTATCAGATTAATTGGTTTTTACTTAGTTTGAAATAAGGAAAATACTCAGATACCTATTCTCCTTTCCTTATTATCGATAAACCGCATTCTCATCATAAGAATTTCGTTCAACAGCCTCTCTGTTTTCGTCATCCAGATTAGCGTTTCTCTGGATACCATTACAATTATAAAGAGGATCATCCCAATAATCACTGCCGGTATAATGATGACAATCGACTCGGCTTTCATTGCCGCAACCGCATATAAAGAGTGAAAACACGAATAATCCAAACAAAAAGAGCCTTTTCATAACACGTTCCTTAATGGTGGAATTTGTATAGTATTATATCGCGTTACTTTTAGAAACTGGCAAAAGCCTTTGATTTGTACAGGAAAATGTTAAAAATAAAAAAGGCCGGACATAAAAACCGGCCTTTTGGCATTTGGGTGAAGTTTTTATTTTACTTCGTCATCTATCCACTGGCAAACCTCTTTTACGTCCTGCAGAGTGATATCGCCCATGTGCGCGATCCTGAAGGTCTGGTCTTTCAATTTGCCGTAGCCGTTGCCGAAAGCGGTGTTGTGTTTTGCCTGAACGGCTTTGATTACATCACCGACAACGATCCCTTTTGTGTTCTTTACGGTTGTCAGGGTATTGGAAGCATACTTTTCTTCGCAGAACAGTGAAAATCTCTGTTTCGCCCAGTTTTTCACATAATCTGCCATTTCTTTGTGTCTCTTCCACACATTTTCGATTCCCTCTTTCACAAGCTTGTGGCATTGATAATTTAACGCCATAATGTGAGGGATGGCAGGGGTGGTAGGAGTCTGATCTTTTTCACCGCTTTTCGCGAATTCCTGGAAATCAAAATAGTATCCTCGCCCCGGAACTTTTTTGCTCTTCTCTACAGCCCGTTTGCTGACGGCAAACACTGTAAGTCCCGGCGGAATCGCAAATGCCTTCTGAACTGATGCGAAAACAACATCCCAGCCGAGCTTATCGAAATGCATAGGCAGGCCGACCATTCCGCTAACCGCGTCTACAAATACCAGCACATCAGGATATTTCTTCTTCATCATTTCGCTGATTTCATAGACAGGGTTTGTCAGGCCGGTGCTTGTTTCATTGTAAACGAGCGTGATGGCTGAATATTTACCTTCGGAGAGTTTCTTGTCAATTAATTCTGGAGTTGTAGCCTGTCCCCATTCGACTTTGAGCTGTTCAACGTTTTTGCCGCACTTGGCAACGACATCGGCCCATTTATCGCTGAATGCACCGCAGCAAGTTGCAAGCACCGTCTCGTTTGTGTCAACGCAATTGCGGATTGCGCCTTCCCAGATTCCTGAAGCAGACGATGTGCTCAAAAACACGTGCTGTTCGGTAAACAGGATTTGTTTAAGCATATCCACAGTTTCCTTGTGCAGTTGAGCATATTCCTTGCCTCTATGGCCCAGGGTATATCTGCTCAATTGCTGCAATACATCGGGCAGGACATGCACGGGCCCGGGTATGAACAGTCTCGGCGGATTTTTCCAGTCAACCATCTTCAATTCTCCAAAAAAAAGTTAAATTATTTTAATTTCTCATTTACAGTTTGTTTATTGTAAGTCCCGAAAAAATTTTGGGATAAAAAAACGTTGATTTCTGAGGCATTTTTTCATTTGCCGCGGCGACTGCTCGGACCTGTTCGACTTTAGTAGGATTCATAAAGAACAGTACCTGCTTTTCGCCGCTGTCAACTTTGCCTATCGCCTCATCGAGCGCTTCTCCGATGTCCTTTATGTACTCTATGTTCGCCTCGCCCGCAAGAGCCTGATCGCCAATTCCCAGGATTCCTTCAAGGATCAGCTTATGCAAAACGACAACATCGAGAGATTTGGATGCGTCACTCATCGGCAGTGCACTAACGGCATTTTTGTTCTTTAGCATTATGTAATAGAAATCTTTGCCGTCATAAATGCCGAAAGCGTTTTCGCCTTTTTCAAAAGACCTTGACATTCTTTTCTGCATCAGGTGCAGCGCTTTATCTTTAGACTCTTTGTACTCGAACTGCGTTATTTTGAAATCTTTCTTGAGCTTATTAATCAAATCATCGGTATTGTAATTGCTCAAATTGCCAACCAGCCTGTGAGTCGGCAGCACAACAAGTCCTTCGTTATGCATATTAACAAACGCAATCATAAGCCATTGAGCGTTTGGATTTTTTGTGAGATTGTAATAGTTCAGCGCCGTCTCATAACGATGGTGGCCGTCAGCGATTAAGCCTTCTTTTTGAGCCATCATTGTTTGAATTTGCGCAATTTCATCGGGTGAATCGACGGCAAATAACTGGTGCGTGACGCCATCGTCATCGGTAAATTTAATCAGGCTTTTGTTTTGGGCGGCCCTCTTAATTATCTTGTCCGCAATGGTTTGCGAGTCATCATATAACATAAACACAAGTTCAAACTGCGCTTTTGTCGCCATCGTTAGTTTCAATCTATCGGCCTTGGGGCCATCAAGCGTCTTTTCGTGGGGCTGAACGCCGGAGCCGAATTGCGCAAGTTTTGAAAGGGCGATAAAGCCGCTGCGCTCGTATTTTTTGCCGGCGAGGTCGAATTCCTGCACGTAAGCGTAAATGGTTGGCCTGTCATCCTGCTTAAGGGCATTTTCCTTTATCCAGTTATTAAGATAATCGGCTGCGCGGGTGTATTGATTGTTGCCTTCGTTGTCGGTATCTTCTTTTTTGCCAAGGATTACGCGAACAATGTTGTGTTCGTTCTGTTTATAGAGCTTTTCCTGTTGGGCAGGATTGATAACATCGTAGGGCGGGGCAATACATTTGCCGCTGTCGCAGACAATGTCGGAATTAAATCTGTATGCTTTAAATCCTTTTATTTCCATCTATGGTAAGTCCTTAAATTCTATTAAAACAAATCAAACAGGTAAGAATTTTACTCGAAAGAATTTTATATTGCAATAGGTGAATAATAAAATTACAAAAAAATTTTATCAAGTGGCATTAAGTCACGATTACGATAAAATATATGTTCTATTTGTCACAATATTGTTGTTTCTTTACAATCACACATTCAGGTTTTAGAATGTGGTTTACGTTTCAGGAGAATAATTGTGTATTGCCCGAACTGCGGGATAGAAAATCCTGTTGATGAAAAGGTTTGTATTTCATGCTCGACTGAGCTGCCGGTAATCCAGGATGAGCCGCCGCCATTTGCAAAAACAAGCACACTTGCAATTTGGGCGTTTGTACTGGGGATAATGGGGCTGTTTTCCTTTTTGGTAACTTCACTGCCTGCAATAGTTTGCGGTATTATAAGCCTGGTAAAAATCAGCAAAAGTTGCGGCAGATTGAAGGGGAAGGGATTGGCGATTGCCGGAATCGTAATTTCAGCTATCGGAATCATTGTCATACCAACGCTGTGCTTTATTACGGCATTGATATTCAGACAAAATTAAAGATGTGTTTATATAATTAGGGATGTAAAATTTTTCAGGGCGGATGCGGCGGGGGTGTCGGCGAATATTTTAAGAGAAGATAAAGCCTTGTTTCGATATTCATCGATTTTTGATTTCGTGAAATCGATACTTTTTAGAATCGGGAGGGTAGGGATTTTGTTTTCGAAATCTCTTCCGGCGGTTTTGCCGGTGTTTGCCTCCGCTCCGAAGACATCACTTAAATCATCAGCAATCTGGAATGCCATTCCCAGGTTCAGGCCGAAGTCGTATAAAGCATTGCAGGATGTTGCATCGGCATTTGAAATTATTCCGCCGAGAAGAGCGCTGTTTGCGAAGAAGACGGCGGTTTTCTTTTCGATGATATTCAGATAATCATCGACAGTGATCTTGAAATCGCCGCGGCAGGAGCTTTGTAGCATTTCGCCGATGCAGACAGTTTCGGCAGTTTCGGCGAGGATTTTGTTTATGTCGTTTCTTTGCAGTGAAGTAGTAATAGAAAAAGCTCTGCTCAGAAGAAAATCGCCGAGCAGAACGGCAAGGTTCGGACCCCATAAACTGTTTGCGGTCGGCTGATGTCTTCGGAACAAGCTGTTGTCTATAACGTCATCGTGCAGCAGGGTCGCGGCGTGAATCATTTCAATGACGCCTCCGATGCTGATGTGCAGCGGGCTGATATCGCCAAAGATTTTCGCTGACAAGAGCAGGACGGACGAGCGGAGCATTTTGCCCTGACGGTTCCTGATATAATCGATGTACTGCGCGAGCCGGGGGTCTGAGCTTTGAAGCTGATTAGAGAGAAAATCGCGGGTTTGAGCGAGCTGGTCGGCAATGAGCGCAGAGTAACCGGATGTTGATTTCAGGTCGGACATATTTTTATTTTGCTCGGCCGTGCGCGTACTCGAAGAATTTTTTCCTTAATAATTGCGTCACAGGGCCGGGCTTGCCATCGGCGATTCTTCGGCCGTCAATTTCGACAACGCCAATGACTTCGGCGGCTGTGCCGGTAAGGAAAAATTCATCTGCGACGTAGAGGTCGAAACGGGTAAGGTTTTTCTGGACGACTTCGATATTTTCGGCTGCGGCAAGGCTCATGACGACATTGCGGGTAATTCCTTCGAGCGAGCCTGCCTGAATGGGGGGCGTGCAGAGAACGCTGTTTTTGACGACGAAGATGTTGTCGCCAGATGCTTCGGCAACGAAGCCTTCGTGATTGAACATAATTGCTTCTGAAACGCCTGCGTCTATTGATTCGATTTTGGCCAGCACATTGTTGAGATAGTTAAGGCTCTTAACCTGCGGAGGAATTGCCAGCGGGTGGTTGCGGATTGTGCAGGCACTGACGACTTTGAGGCCTGTTTCGTAGAGTTCCTGCGGGTATAGCTGGATTTTGTCGGCGATGATGATTATCTGGGGTTTGTTACAGTTAAACGGGTTAATTCCCAGAGTTCCTACGCCTCTTGTAACGACGAGGCGTATGTAGCCGTCAACGATATTGTTTGCGCGGACGGTGTCCTGAGTAGCTTTCGCGAGGTCGTTTATAGACATTCCGATATTGAGGCGTATGACTTTTGCGGATTCGTACAGTCTTTTGAGGTGAGCATCGAGTTCGAATACTTTGGAACTGTAAACGCGGATGCCTTCGAAAACACCGTCGCCATATAGCAAACCATGATCGAAAACGCTGATTTTGGCGTCTTTTTCATCGACAAGTCCGTCGTTAAGCCAAATTTTTAATGCCATAAATACTCCGTAAAATAAAATTAAAATTGAAGAATTAAGATTGAAAATTTGTGGAACCGCCTGCGGCGGGGGAAATTAAAATCTTCAATATTCAATCTTCAATACTCAATTTGTGGTGACTTTACCGTCAACCAATTTTATAATTCGCTGTGCCTTAGCGGCTATCCTGTCATCGTGGGTGACCATGACGATGGTTTGGCCGGCGGAATTCAGCTTTTCAAAGACCCTTAAAATATCATTTCCCGTCTCAGAGTCAAGGTTTCCTGTAGGTTCATCGGCTAAAATCACATCGGGCTGATTGATTAAAGCACGTGCGATTGCGACTCTTTGGCGTTCGCCGCCCGAGAGCTGGAAAGGCCGATGTTCGATTCTGCCTGATAAACCCAATTCATTCAATAACTTAAGAGCAGTTGTTTTAGCGTTTTTTGAGCGGAAGAGCCATCCGAGGGCGCCTGAACTTACCATAGGCGAAAGCAGGACATTTTGCAGGACGGTCAATTCGTCCAATAAATGATAGAACTGGAAGACAAAACCTATTTTTTTGTTTCTGAAGTCGTTTATTTTAGCGTTATTGAAGGCGAAAATGTCGCTGCCTTCGAAGAGGACGGTTCCGGAGTCTGGCTTATCGAGCGCGCCGAGGATGTGCAGGAGTGTGCTTTTTCCGCTGCCTGAAGCGCCGGTAACGGCGACGAACTCGCCCTTTGCGACGGCAAGGTCAACGCCTTTAAGGACTTCCAGTCGGGTGGCACCCATTTTGTAAGCTTTAAAAAGCTGTTTGCAAGATAGTATTAAATCGGTATCCATTTTCTTGATGATAAATTATAGGCCAAAAAGAAGCAAATAAAAACGAGCACGGCAGGTAATGGGAAAAGTCAAAATAGAAAATTAAAAAATGGTTTATATTTTGGGATGGAGTTTTATAATGATTAATGGAAGAGCGAAACGAAGAAACAAACGAGATTCTTCATTCCTGCAACGGGACTTCGTTCAGAATAACTTTAACTATTTTAGATTTAAATATATATGGCAGAAAAAGGATTTAGTCACCTGCCCCGCACCTTTTGAAAAGATGCGGCGGGCTTTAAAGGAATAAAAGTTTGTTATGCCAGCAGAAGAAGGAACAAAAAATATAACATCGGAAAAAGTGCGGGGCTTCGCACACCTGCATCTTCACACCCAATATTCATTATTGGATGGGGCGATTACGCCAAAGAAGCTGTTTGCCAAGTGCGCGGCGGATGGGCAGACATCGGCGGCGATAACCGATCACATCCTGCTGCTGGCGGAGAATAATACTGGATATAAAAATCTGCTCAAGCTGGCGAGCATCGGATATACGGAAGGATTTTACTACCGGCCGAGAATCGATAAGGAAGTATTAGCGGAGTTTAATGAGGGGATAATTTGCGCGACGGCGTGTCTCAAGGGCGAAGTCAATGTAATGCTTGCGAAGCAGGATGTTGAGGCGGCGAAGCGTGCGGTTGAAGATTATCTGAAAATTTTCGG
>JAKJEQ010000090.1:0-7701 GCA_022705345.1 Planctomycetota bacterium
AAGGACTTGTGCGCAGGTGAGGCCGAGCTTGTCGAACGCCTTTCGGTATTCTGTCATTAGAAGGGGCTGACCGATGGCAGCGCAGGCCTGACGCATCTGAACGCCGGTGACGGATTCTTTAATTTTTAATTTGCCGGCGCCCATGCCGATAGCTCCGCTGGTAACAAGGACGCATTGCTTGCCTGCGGTTTCGAGGGCGGCAATCTGTTCGGCCATGGATTTGATGTAAGCTGAGTTTACACCGCCATTCAGGCTCAGCGTGCTGGTGCCGACCTTTATGACAATCAATTTTGATTTAGTAAAGTTTCTCATTTATGGAAAAGTCTGTAAACTATTAATTTTACATTATTTCAGGGAGAAAACAAGTGAATAGATATGGGGGATTTGCGCAAGTTTTTGCGTGCGCGATATTTGTATGTTTTGCGCGATTATGCTATTTTTTGACTTGAAAGCGCGCAAAAAGTGCCAAAAAAGGTGTGTAAAAAGCGAAAAAAAGTGGTAAAAAAGCGCGAAAAAGCAGTTAAGAAGTGTCTCAAAAGTAAGTGAAAAGCGCGGGCGAAACCTCCCATCAGCTTTGCAGCGGCAAACCTGAGGTGACGGTTCTAAACATAATATTAGAAACAGAGATAAAAAGCTGGACTGAAACGATAAATATGTTAATAACGAAATGGCTATTACATATTTGATTAAATCTCTGAATGGCGGAACTTTCAGGCACTGACAAATTGCAAGATCTGACCTTCAAACAATAAAAAAAATATTTAAAAAAACACAAAGGAACATTTTTGAAACGAGAAATTATTTTGCCGAGCGGTTGTTGTCTAAATAAACAGGAATATATTTCATTCCTGCATGAGTCTTATCAACTTATGAAACGATACTGCCAGTATTTTTCGGCGGAAGAAAATATTGATTCATTAGAGCTGGCTCATTTAATTCCTTTCGTAAAAGAAACAGTTCTTGCGATCTATGTCGGAATAAACGACTCGGTGTGCAATAAGGGGCTTGTTACTCCGTTATTGCCGCAGCACGGACATAATAATGTTTTTGTGTTTGATAATCAGATTTATTCCGGTAATAATGATGTACCATCCGGAACAATAGACGCAAAAAAAATATTGAACGGATTCGAGCCTCCAAATGGGACATGGAACAAGAATTGGGTTTATGTAATGATTTCAGATCCCGGCAGGACGTTTGAGAGTCTTTGGCGGGAAAAAGGTTATATAGATATGATACCGGCAAAATTTGAAGATTTTACAATGCTTAGCGATTTTGAGAAATCGAAAGCATGTATTTTTATTTCGCCGAAATGTTTCGATCACCCGGTGAATAAAGCGAGGGCTTATCTTAAGCAGGCGCGTCAGCTTGGCGAAAGACACGCTGATGAATTTAAGATACCATCGCAAATAGCTGATGAGTTCACCGGTCTTGTTCCGGTTATTTTGAATAAAGGTGAAAAATTATATGTTGCGACGACAGACTTTTCGCCATGTGCACACGGGTGGTGCAATATTCATCCGGACAATTCTGAAATGGCAGTAATTAATGAGAATTCAGCGGTGCCGCTCGATTTGGTGATAGCTAAACCGCCGGTAAATACGAAATATTCGCAAGGACTGATACCGCCTAAAGGCAGCGCGGATATGACGACGGACTGGTTTTTCAGGGGCGATAAGATCATGAGAAAGCCTTTGCTGTCGGGCCTTTTTGAAGGATAGAAATTTATGAGTACAGATGTTTTGGTTTTAAATACCGCGGTTACAGATTTTCGCAGCAAGGAATTTAGTTTTGTTGAAAAACTTACCGGGCCGGGCGGACTTGCAAAATGCAAAACCAGTGATATGCCCGCATATACTCAGGAGCACTATAAGCAATGGATTGACGCGGGGATGGTTACGGCAGGCGGGCCGGGCAACACAGCGCCTCTGATTGCCAAAGCGTGCTTAAAAGCCGCGGTTGGCGTAAATCTTGGCAAAGGCGATTTCGGCGGGCTTGACGCACAGGGCAGATATTTTTACGATATGATGGCGAAAAATAATGTCGATATGTCGCAGACGTTTGTTCATGATTCGCTTCCGACAGGCACGACTTTCATTTATGAGAAAATAAATAACGAGCGAGGAGGGCTGGCATATTTTCCTAACGCCAATAATGATTTTGATTTTGAATATTTCAAGAAATCAGTTGAGAAGCTGAATCCTAAAATAGTTTTCTATATGTATTCAGGGCTTAGCGACAGAGGCGACGCAAACGGCGGCAAAGACCTAGCAGATTTTATAAAATGGTGCAGGCAAAAAGGAATCGCGACTTTGGTTGACAGTCATACGCTGACGGGCAATCCGCAAAAGCTGATAGAAGAAAAAGCAATTATTGCCGAGTATGCGCTTTTGAAACCTTTGCTGGGGGAGCTTGATATATTTTTTACATCATATGATGAAGCGAGGATGATAGCCAATGCGTTTGAAGAGAATATCGCGGAGCAGGATTTTATAATAAACTTTCTGAGATTTTTATCGAGCAGGTACGTGAATTTCAAAATCTTCGGTGTAACCGTGAAGGATGGCGCTTATGTGGTATGCAAAGACGCAAAAGGAAATACTGCCGAGCCGAAAAAGATAACTTCGCGGTTTATGGGGCAAGGTGTGAAAGATTTGGTCGGTGCCGGCGATTCGTTTCGGGCGGGGGTAGTAACATATCTGGCAAAGAACATAGAGAAATTGAAAAATGATGAAATCGATATTGAAGAAGCAATTCAAATGGGAAACCTGTTCGCGTCGCTTTACATCAAATCGCCGTTAAACGACAGATACGGCAATATAAAGTCATTTACGAAAATGCTTGAGATGGTAAGAGGGCAATAGATATGAAAGAAATAAAAAATAAATTTTCGGGGCAGGACAAAGTTTCTAATCATTTACAGATTGGCGGAATCGAGACATCGGTTCTGGAAAATGGTTCGGCCAGGGGCGTTCGCATAGCGTGGATTAACACAGGCAGCGGTCTGCGGTATAAAGCAGTTATAGACAGGGCGCTGGATATCGCTGATGCTTTTTACAATCAGCACAGCCTTGCGTGGCTCAGTCACACCGAGGTCGGTTCGCCAAGACCAGATTGTGCGCACGATCTTGAGTGGCTTTATAACTTCGGAGGCGGGCTGTTGACGACCTGCGGCTTGAGCCATATCGGCGGGCCTGAAAACGACGAGTATGGCAATCGCGGTTTGCACGGAAGAATAAGCAATACGCCTGCGGCTCTCGAATCTGTTATTCAGCCTGATTTGGCGGCAGGCAATTTAGATATGAGCATCACGGCAGTTATGAAAGAATCGCGAGTGTTCGGGCCGAATCTTGAACTAAGGCGAACTATATCGAGCACGCTGGGAGATTCTCAGATACGAATATGCGACAAGGTAACTAATCGGGGAAATACTGCGGCGCCGCATATGCTTTTGTATCATTGTAATTTCGGCTGGCCTCTTGTCGACGAAGGCACTAAGCTTGTGTGGAAGGGCAAATGTTCGTCCCGCGGTTTAGAAATGGATAATGAAATTTTTAATGATAAGGCGAATTATAAAATTTGTCGGAAACCAATGGAATCGCATAAAGGCGGCGGAGAATCGTGCGGTTTTATTGATGTCGATCCAGATGCGAACGGGATGTGCAGAACGGGACTATATAATGATAAGCTGAATTTCGCGGTTGCGATGGAATATAATAAAAAACAATTTCCATGGCTGACTAATTGGCAGCACTGGGGCAGCGGAGAATATGTAACGGCGCTGGAACCCGGAACGAACCCGCCAATTGGACAGAAAAAAGCGAGAGAGCAAAACACGCTTATTTATCTTGAGCCCGGCGAAAGCAGAAAATACGAGCTTAAAATATCAGTTGTCACAGATAAGAAACAAATCGAAGAGTTTACATCTATTGGATAAATTATGTTAAATCATATTTTTACAGGTTTTGGATTCGGGCCTATACAGGCGGGATTGTTTGTTAACGAAGCGTATAAGAGCGGCAATTTTTCGCGAATTGTTATTTCTGAGGTCGATCAGAAATTAGTCGATGCGGTTCGGGCGAATAAAGGCAGGTACTATATCAATGTCGCGAAATCAAACGGCATCGAGGCATTTAAAATTGAAGGCATTGAAATATATAATCCAACAAACGCTGAAGATCGTAAGGAGATTGTAAAAGCCCTGTCGCAATCGACGGAAATTTGCACATCTCTGCCCTCAGTGAATTTTTATGATAAGGGGGTTGCAGAGTTAATTCGAGAAGGATTGAGCAACGCCGGCAACGCTATAATTTACACGGCGGAGAACAACAATCACGCCGCCGAGATTCTTGAGCAGAAAGTCGGATCATTAGAGAATGTTCAATTTTTGAATACCGTAATCGGCAAGATGAGCCAGGTTGTAACAGATAAAGAAGAAATTCAGCAAAAGAATGTAAAAACGATAGTGCCGGGCATTGACAGGGCGTTTTTAGTTGAGGAGTTCAATAAAATACTTGTAACTAAATGTCATCTTCCGGAATTTACGCCGGGGATAAGAGTCTTTATTGAAAAAGAAGATTTGCTGCCTTTCGAAGAGGCGAAACTTTATGGGCACAACGCGATACACGCTCTTCTTGCGTATTTGGGTGCGCAAAAAGGGTTCAAAAAGATGGCCGATTTGAAAAATGACAAAGAAATTATGCAGATCGCAAGGAACGCTTTTATTAATGAATCGGGAGCCTCGCTGATAAAAAAATATGCTCATCTCAAGGATGAACTGTTTACGGAAGCAGGTTACAGAGCTTATGCGGAGGATTTGCTTGAGAGAATGACAAATCCGTATCTCGACGATACGATTGAACGAGCGGCAAGGGACCCTGAAAGGAAACTCGGAATCAACGATCGCATATTCGGGACAATGCGGCTGGCTTTAGAAAATGGAATTGATCCGGAGAATATGGCTAAAGCGGCGGCGGCAGGGGTGAAGTACCTGGCAGGGCTGAAAAAAAATGATTCGATGGATGGAAAAGCGGTTCTGGCGAGATTATTAAATGATGTTAACAACTCGGCAAAATTGGAATCGCTGACGACGAAATATTTAAATTTATAAAGTGACCGATTCAGGGATTGAGATTGCCACGACTGTCTGCTGACAGCCTCGCAAAGACAGAAAAAACGCAATTAAGAACGAAAAATTGAAAAAACTTAAACGGAGCGAATCATCTCGGCGATTTTCATTAACCGGCTGATGTTGTCGCGTTCAGCTTCGGCGAGTTTATCATAAATGAAGCGAATCATCTGCTGCATTTCAGGAATGACAACGTGCTCGAGGACGTTTACTCTGCGTCTTGTTTTCTGCAATTCATCGGCTAAAAGCTGGGCCTGTTTTTCCTTTTCGGCAAGTTCCATAAGCCTGTCGAAAACATTCTCGAGAGCTTTTAGGGCGATGTCCAGTTCGCCGCTGGTAGTTGAATAGCCGTAACTGATGATTTCGCCTTCGATTTGCTTGACGAATTTTGGCACCTTAACGCTCATTATCGCGGCAAAGTTTATCGCAAGAGAGAATTTCTTCGTGGGGACTTCCATCGCGGCCTTAATATTTTCTGGCTCCATAGTAGCACGTGCCATGATGAAACGCCTTGAGACTTCAATCAACTGCTTTTCGACTTCGACTCTCAGATCGCCGAGTGATTTTGAAATAGCAATTAACTGGCGGGAAATTTCGTCTCTTTTCTGGCTAAGCAGCTTGTGGCCTCTTGCGGCAAGCGCAACACGCCTGCGGAGAGAAAGCAATTCCATTCTTGTCGCACTTGTTACAGCCTGCATGTTTATTTGTTCCTGAATTTAGGCATATATTTTTTGATGTACTCAAGCCGAATACGCTTAAGCTCTGTATCATCGAACATGCTGAGGAGTTTCCAGCCGAGGTCGAGGGTTTGTTCGATGGTTCTGTTTTCGTAGTAGCCCTGCGAAATATACTGCTTTTCGAATTCGTTTGCGTAAGTCATATATTTTCTGTCTTCATCGGAGAGGGCAGCTTCGCCGAGGATTGTGGCGAGTTCCTGGCTTTCCTTTCCGCGGGCATAAGCGGCGTAAAGCTGGTTGTACAAGTCGGCGTGGTCTTCACGAGTTTTGTTTTTGCCGATGCCTTTGTCTTTTAATCTTGAAAGGCTGGGCAGAGCATCGACCGGAGGAGCGATAGCTTTTCTGTGCAGCGAGCGCGAGAGAATGATCTGGCCTTCGGTGATGTAGCCTGTGAGGTCCGGCACGGGATGAGTTTTGTCATCTTCGGGCATCGTGAGGACGGGAACCATTGTGATGGAACCTTTTTTGTTTTTGATTCTTCCGGCACGTTCGTAAATCGTGGCAAGGTCTGTGTAGAGGTAGCCGGGATAGCCGCGTCGGCCGGGGACTTCTTTTCTTGCTGCGCTGATTTGACGCAGGGCTTCGCAGTAGTTTGTCATATCGTTGAGGATAACCAGCACATGCATTTCCTTCTCGAAGGCAAGGTATTCTGCGGCAGTAAGGGCGACGCGAGGCGTTGCGATCCTTTCGATGGCGGGGTCGTTGGCGAGATTGATGAACATAACGGCTCTTTCAATCGCGCCGGTGTTCTGCAAATCGTTGATGAAGAACTGTGCGGCTTCAAAGGTGATACCCATGGCGGCGAAGACTACGGCGAACTGCTCGCCTTTGCCGAGAACGGTGGCTTGTCTTGCGAGCTGGGCGGTCAAATCATCGTGAGGAAGACCCGAACCGCTGAAAATTGGAAGCTTCTGGCCTCGGACGAGGGGGTTAAGGCCGTCAATAGTAGAAATACCGGTCTGAATAAATTCGTTTGGATAATCACGGCTGAAGGGATTGATGGGATTGCCGTTGATGTTTAATCTTTTTTCGGCGATGATTTCGGGGCCGCCGTCTTTCGGGGCGCCGATGCCGTTGAAGACTCTGCCGAGGATGTCAATTGAAACGGCGAGTTCCTGCGGTTTAGCAAGCATTCTGACGGTAGCAGAATTTACATCGATACCTTCGGTTCCTTCAAAAATCTGGACGAGCATTTTATCTTTTTCGACTTGCAGGATCTGACCGTGACGGATTGAGCCGTCGCCGATTTCGATTTCGACCATTTCGCCATAGCGAGCTTCATCGACTGATTCGACGAGAATGAGCGGGCCGCTGATACTGCTAACTGTTTTATATTCTTTAAGCATTTTGAGCTCCTGTAAATTGAGCCTTGAATTGTTCGTTAATCGTGTTTCTTATGCCGATGATTTTGTCTATTTGCTCTTCGGGAACGAATTTGGACTGGGCAATATCGTTTCGGACGGTGAGTTTGAAGATATTTTCTGTGTCCGCGCCGTTTTGAATCGCATCCAAACCTTTTTGGTGGAAGTAAAGAATGTTATTGAGCATTTCATACTGCTTTTCCATCGAAGCGTATGTATCGACTTCGTGGAAAGCATTCTGGTGGAGATAATCCTCTCGGATGCTTTTTGAGGTCTGGAGTACCATTCTGTCAGCGGGACTGATGGCGTCAGAGCCGACGAGCCTGACGATTTCGGCAAGGCCGGCTTCCTGTTCGAGCAGGCTCATCGCTTCCTGCGTGAGCTGCATCATTTTCTGACCTTTATCCTTATCCTTAAATGCGCTTGTCATATATTGTTTATAGAACGAATAGCTTGTGAGCCAATCGATAGCGGG
>JAKJEQ010000090.1:7726-8022 GCA_022705345.1 Planctomycetota bacterium
TGCGAGCTTGCCCATCAAAGACCAGAAGACTTTGACGACGTGCAGAGTAGCCTGTACGACGGAGTCAGATAAATCGCCGCCGGGAGGGCTGACTGCACCGATAATCGAGACTGCGCCTTTGCGATCGGGAGCTCCGAGGCATTCGATGTTGCCTGCTCGTTCATAGAACGATGCGATCCTTGCGCCGAGGTATGCGGGGTAGCCTTCTTCGGCGGGCATTTCCTCAAGCCTTGTCGAGATTTCACGCATGGCTTCTGCCCATCTGCTTGTCGAGTCGGCCATGATTGCGACGCTGT
>JAKJEQ010000091.1 GCA_022705345.1 Planctomycetota bacterium
TATCGGCTGCAAAGGCCTGTTGGCGTTATGAATGATTGTACCGTTATTTCTGTATGATATACCGCTAATTTGTTCCCACGGCAGCCCGTCCGCCAGTTCTTGAATTGTATGCTCGCCTTCCCCGCGAACAACAACATTGACATTCGGACATCGTTTGAAAACATCCTCAACCCTGTCAGATGCCTCGCGCCCGCCTACTACAATCGGTCGACCATTCGGCAGTTGATTTATATAAGAACATACTTTTTCATACTGCGCCCTCCATGCGATACTAATGCACATCAAATCAATGTTATTTAAGATGAACTTGAACATATTTTTAGGCGATCGCAGCGCCTGATTATAACGAAGATCGATCAAACTGACCCGACCTGTGTGACCTTTCAAAGCAGTCGCCACATACTCTAATCCTGTCGGCGGAAAGAAGTCTATACCCGTGCCTTTATCCCCCGGGTAATAAGGATATAAACATAATGCGTGTTGGTATTTATGTTGATTTAACAATTTTGCGTTCCTCTTTGATTTAACAATTTTGAAAACGATGGTATAGCATACTCGAAATTAATCTAATTAGAAATATTATTTTAGCCAATTGGGGCAATCACCTGTTTCACTGTCATCCTAACACTTAGTTTTCATCCATAGAAAAGATTCAAAAAGTCAGAAGTGAAAGAGATCAACCTTTTGCGTCCGAAATCAGCAATTTTACTTTACGTTTTGAGTTTGATGTGTCAAAATAGCCCGATGTTTAAGGAGACTCAAAATGAAAAGACTTGTGCTTATTTTAATTTTTATCGTTTCAGGCCATCTTTGGGCAGACACAAACTCCGTTTCAGTAACGGTTTACAATGATAATTTTGGTGTCATAAAAGAGCAGCGACTAATGACATTTGACAAAGGGGTTAATACCAAAAGATTCACCGATGTCGCATCATCGATTGACCCGACCAGCGTACGTTTTGAATGTCTTTCATCTCCCGGCCAAATCGCCATTCTCGAACAGAACTATGAATACGACCTTGTCGGCACATCGAGCCTTCTGCAAAGATACATTGACAAAGATGTAACAATTTGGATTAAAGGCAGCGGCGCTGATAAAGGCCAAACCATTGTCGGCACTCTTCTTGCGTCAAAAGACAACAATCTCATAATCAGGGATCACCAGCAGAATATTAAGATAATATCAGATACCAGTATCGAAAATATTCAGCTTCAGCGCCTGCCCGATGACCTTGTTACAAAGCCAACCCTTGTCTGGCTGGCTCAATCCGATGTTTCAGGCCCTCAGAAATGCCAAATTGCCTATACCACCGAAAACATAAGCTGGAAGGCCGATTATTCCGCCATCCTAAATGAAGACGACAACCGGCTGGACTTCAGCGGCTGGGTAACAATTGACAATAACAGCGGCACAGCCTATGAAGATGCTCAAATAAAGCTCGTTGCCGGAGATGTAAGAAGGATAATAGAGCAGCCGCCGCAACCTATGATGGAATATCAGCTTATGTACAAAGCAAGAGCCGCCGATGCCGCGGGCTTTCAGGAAAAGCCCTTTATGGAATATCACATGTACACCCTGGGCCGGACAAGCACGATTAACAACAATCAAACAAAGCAAATAGAGTTTATTGAACCGGTAAATAGCGTCCCCGCAAATAAGATATACTTGTATGAACGCCAGAAAAATCCTGAAAAGGTCCAGGTAAAATTCGAGTTTGAAAACAAGCAGCAATACGGCCTTGGCATCGCGCTGCCGAAAGGCAAAGTCCGTGTCTTTAAAAGAGATACGGATGATTCCCTCGAATTTGTCGGCGAAGACGAGATTGATCATACCCCGAAAAATGAAAAGCTGGCTTTGTATATTGGTGATGCTTTTGATATTGCTGTAGAATACAAAATGATCGAAAGCCGAGTTGAGCGAAGCGCCAGATGGGAAAAACATTCCATTGAACTGCGAAACCGCAAAACTAGCGATGTTTTGGTCTTTGTTGACGAAAATTTTCCGACATGGGTCAACTGGAAAATAGAGGAATCGACTCACGAATATCTAAAAAAAGATGCCGACACAGTCCGTTTCCCGGTGGAAGTTCCTGCCGAAAAAGTAGTTACATTGGAGTATTCCATTAACCAGAAATGGTAAAGACTATAGTTCTAAACTTTATTTGTCCTATATTCCTTATTCCTACCTTTTTTGGTTGGAATTATCTTGACAAATATTTTTTTTGTGGTATAATATTAAGCATAATACGTTGAACTGTAAGTGTATTTTTAGGGAGTCGGATTATGAAGAAGTTATTAACAGCAATTCTTATAATTGTATTCACCTCATCATTTGTTAACGCCGCAATTGTTGAATGGAATTGTGACGATGACGGCGATGGCGCAACCGTGATGGACGACACCACTGCTTTAGTGCATGATATCGGTGATGAATACACACTTTCTATGAGTGGTACACAGAACTGGTCTCCTGCACATATAGAGGGAGATTTTATAACTGACACTGAATTGGACCCGAAAGTTTGGATCATCGAAGAAGTAGATAATCAAACATCTTTTGCATGGACAGGTTATCAAATTATTATAGGGATGACTAAGACATTCACAATAAGCAGCGTAATGGCTCCTGATAATTGGACATTTGCAATAACAAGCACGGTAGCAGGATCGTTGCCAAATGGCGGAGGCCCCGGATATGTTGGTATCGTCAACTATTATGCCGATCCAGGTTATGAAATAGCTATTGGAGACAGCGGTGATTTTGGTCTCAAAGTTGAATTTTTAGGAACAGTAGCATTTTGCACTGAGCAGACACCAATTCCAGAACCAATGACATTAGGATTATTAGGCCTTGGGGCATTAGCTCTGAGAAGAAAAAAATAAGAAGAAGATTTTCATTACGGTGAAACGAGAAGGGTTCAGCAAAACTGAACCCTTTTTTGTTGCGCGGATTTTTTCAGAAACAAAAGATTATATATTATCGAGCGAATCGCGAATCTTTTCATAGAACTCCGCATATTTATCCTTATCTGCTGTTTTGCGGATACTAATCGCCGACTCGGGATGTCTGTTCAGAATTCCTGTTACCATAAATGGAATCAGGTAACCCCACTCAAGCTCATTACGCATAGGAATCATATAATCCTGTATTATTTTCAGGATAGGCGTGAGGCTGAATTTCGGGTTTTTCAGAAATCCCATTATTAACTCCAAAGCGCAATTTCCTGCGCCTCTGCCAATTCCGTAAAGAGAAGCATCAACATAATTTGCGTTATGAATTATTGCTTCAATTGTATTTGCGAAAGCAAGCTGCTGATTATTGTGGCAGTGAATGCCGATCTCCTTGCTTGCGGGCAGGTGCTGGCGATAGAGCTTGACCATATATTCAATCTGCTCGCAATAGAAATAACCATAACTGTCAACAACATATACAACCTGCACAGGCGTTTCAGCAAGCTGGTCAAGAGCCTCGATGAGGTCTTTTTCAATTTCAATCGAAGCGGCCATAATGTTAACGGTTGTTTCATAGCCAAGGTCGTTGGCCATATTAACCATTGCGATCGCTTTATCAATATCCTTCACATAGGTTGCAACTCGAATCATATCGACGGGGCTTTTGTCTTTAGGCTGAAACTGCTGCTCCTTTACTCTATGAGCGTCAACCATAATGGAAATTTTAGTATTCGATTCGATGCCCTCGATGATTCTGCTGATTTTATCATCATCACAATATTTCCACGGGCCGTAGTTTGTTTCGGGCGCTAGAGTTTTGCTCGAACGATACCCCATTTCCATATAATCGATTCCGGCGTCGGAAATAGCTTTATAAGCGGCGCGAACGAAATCATCCGTGAAATAATGATTGTTAATCAAACCTCCGTCCCTGATTGTACAATCCAGCACCTTGATTTTTTCTCTGAACATATTAGATTTCCTTTTTAGTTACCCGCTCCATTACTGTCGCGGCTCTGTTATTTCAACAAAATTTCTATTGCGTCTTCCACAATTTTGCGTTCGACTTTTTGCGCATATTGGCCATCGCGGTAAAGAACTTTTCCCGTTTTTTCAAGAAGTACGAAACGAGGCCATTTTTTGACAGCTTTTTTGTCTCGGCTGATAATATCAAGAAGCTGTTTCTTAGTAACTGATTTTGGAATTTTAAGATTAATTTTTAGTTTTGAAAAAATATCTTTTAATATTTCCAATCTCTCTCTTGCGCCTAAACCGAGTTTTTGTTCGATTAGATTGGCCGCAAGGATTCCTATTGCCACCGACTGGCCGTGAAGAAATTTATAATTGCTGGCGGATTCCACAGCGTGACCAATGGTATGGCCGTAGTTTAATATTCGCCTCTTATTTTTCTCAAACGGGTCTTGTTCGACTACGGACGCTTTGATTTGGCAATTTTTTTGCGCTATATATTCCAATGGTTTGTTTTTGCGGGCAAGAATCGCTTCGAGATTTTTTTTTAAATAATCAAAATATTTCTCATCTGCGATGAGCGCGTGTTTTATCGATTCCACAAGACCGGCATTAAATTGTTTTTCATCGAGTGTTTTTAATGTATTAACATCAATAAAAACCGCGGAAGGATTTTTAAACGAGCCAAAGGCATTTTTGCTAACAAGCGAGTCGACGCCGGTTTTACCACCGATTGCGGAATCTGCCTGCGCGACCGTCGTGGTTGGGATTTGAACAACGTCAACGCCTCTTTTGTATATCGCGGCAACAAAGCCCGCCATATCTCCGACGGTGCCGCCTCCCAAAGCAATTACTATCGTGTCCCTGCCGAATGCCTGTTTTTCCATCAACTCGATTATTTTCACAACAGTATTTATGTTTTTTGATTTTTCTCCGGCGGGAGTAATTACATATTTCGGTAATTTTTCTTTATCAAGCAGTAATTTAAGATTTTTAGTTTTAGCAATATTAGAATCAGTGATTATAAAAATTTGCTTTTCAGGAAATAATTTTTTAATTCGAGGAAGAATTGTGTGCAGAAAATCCGAGCCGATTTCAATCGTATAATCTGAAGCAGGAAAAGCCGGGATTTTAACTTTTATTTTTTTCATAAATGTCTGCTTCCGTGCGGAAAAAAAATATTTAATAAACAAGTTCAGAAGAAATTTTATATTTCTGAATTTTTTGCCTGCCGTTGAGTTCTTTCAATTCCATCAGAAACGCGATTGCGATGATTTTTCCCTGAAGCTTTTCAACCAATTGACATGCGGCTGCCATAGTGCCTCCGGTAGCGAGCAAATCATCGACCATAAGCACATTGGAATCTTTTTTTATAGCATCGGCCTGTATTTCGAGGGTACCGCTGCCATATTCGAGGTCGTAGGTGACCGTTTGAGTTTTGAAAGGAAGTTTTCCCTGTTTGCGTATAGGGACAAAACCGGCATTCAAACGATAAGCAATCGCGGACCCTAAAATAAAACCTCTGGCGTCAATAGCAACGATATAATCGATTTTTTTGTCTTTGTATCTTTCGGCAATATCGTTAACTGAAGCGGCAAAAGCATCTCTGTCGGCCATTAAAGGCATAATATCATAAAACAAAATGCCCGGTTTCGGCCAATCAGGGATAGTACGAATATGTTTTCTCAAATCCAATTTATTACGCCTTGGCGAAAATCCTACTTATCGAAGTTCATCATTTCGTTGAGGGCATTAAGTGCTTCCTGCTGAATCTGCCTTACCCTCTCACGAGTAAGCCCAAGTTTAGCACCAATCTGCTTCAAAGTCAACGCTTCTCTGCCCTGGATACCGAACCTGAGCCTGAGAACTTCGGCGTGACGAGGCTGAAGTTTATCCAACATCCTGATCAGCTTTGAAAGCTCTTCCTCGTTTGAAAGCGCTGTTTCAGGAAGCTGATGCGATACTTCGGGAAGGTTTTCCTGTATAGCCGGATCTGCAGGGTCTGTTTCTGCGTCCAATGGTGTGTGGACAGAATCGGCTATTTCTTTTATGGCGACAATTTTTTTTACCGGAAGCTTCATTTCCTGTGCAATTTGATTTACATTCGGAACATCGCCGATCTTTTTCTGCAATTCTGTGATTACTTGCCTGTATTGATTTACGAGTTCAACCATATAAGTAGGGATTGAAATTGGACCGCAGTCAAGAAGTAAAGCGCGTTTTATGGTCTGCTTGATCCACCACGCTGCATACGTGCTGAATCTTACACCGACACTCGGGTCGAAAGAATCTACGGCACGGATAAGTCCGAGATTTCCCTCTTCAATCAAATCGCCGAGCGACAATTTGCCGGTAGCAAATTTTTTGGCAATGCTGACTACAAGTCTCAAATTGCTTCGCACAAGTTTGTCTCTTGCCTGAGGATCGTCGAATTGGATTATTTGATTGGCAAGTTCGCATTCCTCCTGCCAGGTAAGCAGCGGAGACTCGTCTATTTCCATCAGATATTCTTTTATTGTTGTGTCAAATACTGTCATTTTCGATTCCTGTTATAGGACGTAATATGAAGTTTTCTTTCCGATGACAGTATCGACAAAAAAAAGCAGGCGGATAACAAACAAAAAGGCCGTTCTCTCAATTGAAAACGGCCTTATAAAATCTAAGCTGTGAGTGGTACTATTCTGATTTTTCCTCTTCTTTTTTCTGAATCGGAGGAATCATCAGTCCTTCGCCGTCAAGACCGCCTCTTCGCGGAGTGGAAGCGGCAGAAATAGAAGGCTCATTGATATCCGGAGCCGGAACAGCCTTTGAATCTTCTTCTGCCCATTTAACTCTTCGCATTGAAAGGCCGATTTTTCTTGAGTCGCTGTCAACGCGGAGAATCTTGACTTCGACTTCCTGGCCGGGTTTGACTACGTCCTGCGGATTGTCAATCTTGTGATCCGCAATCTCAGAAATGTGCAGTAAACCTTCGAGGTCGGATTCGAGTTCTACAAAGACGCCGAAATTGGTAATCTTAGTAACGACACCTTTTACAATCTGGCCCGGAAGATATTTTTCTGGAATAGCGTGCATCCAGGGATCTTCTGTAAGCTGCTTGATGCCAAGAGAAATTCTCTGTTTTTCTTCATCGACTTCGAGAACAACGCATTTAACCTGCTGATCTCTCTGAAGAGCTTCGCCCGGATGATTGTATTTCTTTGTCCAGCTAATATCTGAAATGTGAATCAGGCCGTCAATGCCCGGTTCGATTTCAACGAAAGCGCCGTAATTCGTAAGGCTTGTGATTTTAACGTTGACGATTGTGCCCGGAGGATACTTCTGTGAAGCGACCGCCCATGGATTTGTCTCAAGCTGTTTAACGCCGAGCGAAATTTCCTGTTTGTCTTTGTTGACGTCAAGAACGATAACATCAATCTGGTCGTTGACTTTATAGATGTCGCCGGGATGATTGATTTTTTTCGTCCAGCTCATTTCACTGATGTGAACAAGCCCTTCGACACCTTCTTCAAGCCTGACGAAAATACCATAGTTCATCACATTAACAACTGTGCCTTTAACTTTGGCATTTACCGGGTAACGAGTTTCAATGTTTTCCCAGGGGCTTTCAGTTTTCTGCTTGAGACCGAGAGAAACTTTTTCGTTTTCCTTGTCAACGCCGATAACAACACATTCGATCTCCTGGTCAAGATGAACAACTTCTGACGGATGCGATACTCTGCCCCAGCTCAGGTCTGAAATATGAAGCAGGCCGTCTAAGCCGCCAAGATCGACGAATACGCCGAAGTCCGCGATGTTCTTGACAACGCCTTTTCTCTTCTGACCCGGTTCGATTTCGGCAAGAAGTTTTTCTTTGCCCGCTGAACGCTGATCTTCGATAATCTTTCTTCTCGAAATAACGATGTTTTTGTTTTCGGTATCAATCTTGAGAATTTCGCAGGTAACGTCCTGACCGATAAATCTGCTGATGTCCCCGGGTTTGCGAATGTCAACCTGTGAAGCAGGCAGAAAGACCGGAACGCCGATGTCTACGAGCAGACCGCCTTTGATTCTGCGGATAACTCTGCCTGTAACCATATC
>JAKJEQ010000092.1:0-328 GCA_022705345.1 Planctomycetota bacterium
AGACGCGGTAAAAAAACTCAAAACGTACAGCCCAACAAAGTTCGATCAGAGCGTCGATTGCGTGGTTCAACTTGGAATTGACCCCAAAATGGCAGATCAACTTATCAGAGGGGCTGTTTCACTTCCTCACGGAATCGGTAAAAGCAAGAAAGTAGTGGCATTTTGCGAAGATTCGGATATCGAAGCGGCGAAAAATGCCGGTGCAATAGAAGCCGGTAATGATGAACTAATTCAGAAAGTCATGGGCGGCTGGATGGATTTCGATGTCGCGGTCGCATCACCAAAGGTGATGGGCAAGGCCGGCAAACTGGGTAAAGTTCTGGGACCA
>JAKJEQ010000092.1:353-7976 GCA_022705345.1 Planctomycetota bacterium
CCGCCGATGTGATAACGGCAGTAAAAGAATTCGCAGCCGGCAAGACAGACTTTAAAAACGATACAGGCGGCAATGTTCATACGATTGTAGGCAAATTCAGCTTCGAAGAGAACAAACTTGTCGAGAATATCCAGTCTTTTATGGGCGTAATCCGAAGGATGAGACCAGTTTCAGCGAAAGGCACCTATATAAAGAAAGTAGCCATCAGCGCGACAATGAGTCCGTCTGTATTAGTCGATGTTTCCGAGTTCAATATATAATAGCCTTATAGGTTGTTCTCGCGATAGCGGTGTTATGAGTGATATGAACCGCGGATAGCGGAAAAAGTCGAATCGAGATAAATGAAAAGGTGAAAAATGAGTAAGCAAATAAAACAGCTATTAACAAATGAACTTCAAAGCAAGTTTAACGGAATAAGCGAATTCATAGTTCTTGATATAACGGGTATAGACGGAATAGCGAACAATCAACTCCGCGACAAACTACTGTCAAAGAAAGTGAAAGTGACGATGGTCCGCAACGCGATGATGCGTCACGCGATGAAAGCGTTGAATATGCCTTCCGCAATGGATCTTTTTGTGACAGGTTCGTGCAGTGTAGCGTTTGGTGGCGAGAGCGTAGTTGATCTGGCGAAAGAACTTGACGCGATTTCCAAAGAAATACCAATCAAATTCAAAGGCGCTTACGTAGAAGGTACGGCTTTGGATGAACAAGGGGCTAAAAACCTTGTAACGATGAAAAGCAGAGTGGAGCTTCAGGGCGAGGTTATCATGCTTGCAAATTCACCGGCAAGAAGACTGGCTTCAGCAATTGTATCCCCTGCAAGTAAAATCGCGAGCTGCATAAAGACATTGGCAGACAAAGAAGAAAAAGCAGCGGCATAAGGAAACTTAAAAATGAAGGGAACCTCTAATAATTCGAAAATCGAGATTTCTTCCCCCGCCTGCGCGGGGGTAAACTTCCTCGCAATGAGAATTTATAGAGGCTGCCTGAAGTATAAAAAATAAAAATTGTGGTTTCCGCCTGCGGGCGGAGATAATTTAAAATTTAATATCTAAAATTTATAAATTGCTAAATGCGAGTGTCCCGCAAGGGTTAAACGCGGCGGCGTAGCCGCGGCAGGCGCAGAGCGATAGAAATAGGAGTCACTTAAAATGGCAGACGAAACAAAACAGTGGAGTCCGGAAATCACACAAATCGGCGATTCGATCGTAAAACTGACGCTAATGCAGGCTAAAGAACTTGGCGATTACCTTAAAGAAGTACACGGAATCGAACCGGCAGCCGGCGGCGCAGTAGTGATGGCAGGTCCCGCGGCAGGCGGCGGCGAAGCTCAGGCTGAAGAAAAGACAGCATTCGATGTAATCTTAAAATCAGCAGGCGATAAGAAGATCCAGGTAATCAAGGAAATCCGCGCAATAACCGGCCTTGGTCTGAAAGAAGCGAAAGATCTAGTTGACGGCGCACCAAAGCCAGTAAAAGAAGGCGTCACCAAGGATGAAGCAGAATCAATGAGAAAGCAAATCGAAGCTGCCGGCGGCGCAGTAGAGATAAAATAGTTTTGAATTAAATCAGGGTGCCTGGCGGCAACACCGGGCACTCTGAAAAAACTGGAGAAAATTGAATAAAGAAGATTGTAGATTGAAGATTTACGAAATCATCAAAGGATGAAGGTGTAAATTTTCAATCTTCAATTTTTATTTTTGGAATTAATTTACGGGAGTCTGTAAATGGGTATAAAAACAATTCGCGATTTCGGTAAGACACAGGATGCAATAGAAGTACCAAACCTTATCGAAGTTCAGCGGGCAAGTTATGAGAGATTTCTTCAGGCAGAACTGAATTATCAGCGCCGAAAGCTAATCGGGTTGGAGGCTCTGTTTAAAGAGATATTCCCAATCGAGAGCTATGACAAGAACATGAGCCTTGAGTATATCGGCTATGAACTTGACAAGCCGCGCTACAGCCCGAACGAATGCAGGGAGTTACGGCTGACGTACGGTTATCCATTGAAAATACGCTGCAGATTGAAACGCAAAGACGCGGATGATGTAGCGGAGCAGGTAGTTTACCTTGCAGAAATACCAGTAATGATCGGTGGCGGGGAATTCATAATAAACGGAGCCGAAAGAGTAATAGTCAATCAGCTCCACCGTTCTCCTGGCGTCGACTTTTTGATCGAAAGCAAAGAAGGCGACAGAGTTCTGCACGGCGGAAGAATAATTCCCGAGCGCGGAAGCTGGATAGAAATATCAGTTACACGTAAAGACGTATTGATCGTGCGTATCGACCAGTCGAGCAAAATACCGGCTACGATGTTCCTTCGGGCAATGAGCGAAGATTACGGCAAGATCGAATCGATTTTACGTTTATTTTATGAAACGAAAACTGTATCAGTCGATAAGCTTGATCCAATGATGTGGGCAGTCGGTCCGATAGTAGATACGGAGTCGGGCGAAATCATCGTAGAGGCCGGTACTCAGATAGGCGACAGAATCGGGCAGATAGAAAGAAGCTCGATAAAGAAAATCGAAGTAATAGCGAAAGCGGCAGATCCGCTAGTGCTTAATACATTGGCAGAAGACGATTGCGAAAGCCATGAAGAAGCCCTGCTGAAACTTTACGCAAGACTTCGTCCGGGCAATCCGCCGAACATCGAAAAGGCGAAAACGCTGTTCAAGGAAAAATTCTATGACAGCGATCGTTACAGACTGGGCAGAGTGGGCCGATTCAGATTGAATCGCAAGTTCAAACAGAGTGTCGATGAAAATGAAATGACACTCAAGCCTGATGATTTTCTCAATACAATGAGATACATCATCGGTTTGCGCAACGGTCAGGGGGTAATCGATGATATCGACCACCTGGGCAATCGAAGACTTCGTACGATAGACGAATTGGCAGCAGACGAAATCCGCAAGGGGCTTTTGAAACTGCGAAGAACGGTCCAGGAAAGAATGAGTATGAAGGAACCTGGTCAGATCGAGCGTATAGCCGATCTTGTCAATTCCAAGAGCGTTTCGAGCAGTATCGAATATTTCTTCGGGCGAGGCGAGTTGAGCCAGGTTGTGGACCAGACAAACGCACTGAGCCAGTTAACACACGAAAGAAGATTATCAGCTTTAGGGCCTGGCGGTTTGAACCGTAAACGAGCGGGCTTTGAAGTTCGCGACGTTCACATCAGCCATTACGGACGAATATGTCCGATTGAAACTCCAGAAGGTACCAATATCGGTCTGATAGCATCGCTTGCAATATACTCTAAGGTAGATGAATACGGATTCCTTCTGACACCTTACCGCAAGGCAGAAAAGGGCAAACTGACAGGAGAAATCGTGTATCTGCGAGCAGATGAGGAAATGGAAGTAACTTTCGCACCTCCAAGCGCAATTCACGGAAATTCAGAAAAACTTCAGGACGGTGTAGTACTTGCGTTGAAATACGGAGAACTGTCGCAGATCGACAGCAAAGAAGTAAACTATGTGGACGTTTCGAGCCGGCAAATCGTCGGAGTATCAGCCTCTTTGATACCGTTTTTGGAGCATGACGACGCGAACAGGGCGTTAATGGGTTCGAACATGATGAGACAAGCGGTACCTCTGCTTGTAACCGAGCCTCCTCTTGTCCGCACGGGTATGGAAGAGCAGGTAGCGGCGAATTCAAGTATGGTAGTTCGTTCTCGTACGGCGGGTACAGTAACGGCCGTTGATGCCAAGAAGATAGTCATCAACGAAACGGATATTTATGAATTAGAGAAATTCGTGGGCTTGAACGAGAGGACCTGTTTGAACCAGGTTCCTTTGGTTTCACTTGGTCAAAAAATAAAGAAAAATGAAATAATAGCAGACGGCGGCGGCAGCGGCAGAGGCGTTTTGGCTTTGGGCAAGAACGTACTTGCAGCGTTTATGACGTTCGACGGGTTCAATTTTGAGGATGCTATCTTAATCAGTGAAAAGCTGGTTCACGACGATGTATTCACAAGCATACATATTGATGAGTTCAGCGTAGAAGTACGCGAAACGAAACTCGGCCGCGAGGAATTCACTCGGGATATACCGAATGTCGGCGAAAAGGCCCTGAGAAATCTTGATGAAAGCGGCGTAGTTCGCGAAGGTACTCGCGTCGACGCAGGCGATATTCTTGTCGGCAAAGTTTCTCCCAAGAGCAAGACAGAACTGACTCCTGAAGAAAAACTTCTTCACGCAATATTCGGAAGAGCCGGCGAAGATGTAAAGAACGATTCTCTGGAACTTCCAAGCGGCTATAACGGCGTAGTTATCAAGACGAGCAGGTTTACCCGTAAAGGCGCGGGCAGCGAAGAAATGAAAAAACTGCAAAAACAGAAGATCAAAGATTTTGAGATAAAGATGAAAGAACATCAATGTCTGGTCTTCAAGCAGATGATTTCAGAGATCAATGAAAAAGTCGAAGGCGTATCGATGATTGACCCGACTACACGTCAAAAAGTCGGAGCAAGCGAAGATATGGAAGTTATCTATGAACAGATCCAGAACTTCGACATCGCGTGGTGCAAGCCAGCTTCGTCAAGATCAGAAGCCCAGCAAATCGTAGGAAAATATATGCCAAGGATCAAAGATCTCTCCGAAGAAGCGAAGATCAAACTTGAGCGTATGAAACACGGCGATGAACTTCCGAGCGGCGTTCTTGAAATGGTAAAAATCTATGTCGCCACAAAACGAACGTTGAGTATCGGCGATAAGATGGCAGGGCGTCACGGTAATAAAGGCGTTATCGCGAGGATAATGCCGGTTGAAGATATGCCGTTCCTTCCGGACGGTACCCCAATTGATATATGTTTGAATCCTCTGGGCGTTCCGAGCCGTATGAACGTCGGTCAGATTCTTGAAACACATTTAGGCTGGGCGGCAAAAGTACTGGGTTTTGACGCAGTAACTCCGGTATTCGCTGGCGCGACAGAAGAAGAAATCAAACAGGTTCTGATGGATGCCAACGAGCATGTCCGCAATCGCAGCAAAGCTCTTTCCGACAACCGACAGGCACCCCCGTGCGGCGAAATATTCGCGGAAATCGGCGAAGATATGAAGACTCGCCTTTATGACGGCAGAACAGGGGAGCCCTTCGAGCAGAACGCGACAGTCGGATATATTTATATGATGAAACTTCATCACTTAGTTGATGACAAGATTCACGCCCGTTCGACCGGACCTTACAGCCTTATCACACAACAGCCTCTTGGCGGCAAAGCCAGGACCGGCGGTCAGCGATTCGGGGAGATGGAAGTCTGGGCACTTGAAGCGTACGGAGCAGCCTATACATTGCAGGAACTTCTGACAGTCAAGAGCGACGACATCGAAGGCAGGACGAAAATATATGAATCGATGGTAAAAGGTAAAAATACTCTTGAGGCCGGTACGCCGATCTCGTTCGATGTTCTGTGCAGCGAAATTCGGGGCCTGGGGCTGAATATTCAGCTTGAAAAGAAACAGATAGGCAACAAGGGAATTTAATATTTAAAATTTTAGATACAGGAGTAAGCTTAAATGGCTGAAAGTATTTATGACAAAATAAATGATTACGGTTCTGTTAAGATAAATCTTGCCAGTCCGAACGATATTCGGAGTTGGTCCTTCGGCGAAGTACGCAAGCCTGAGACAATCAACTACAGGACATATCGGCCTGAAAAAGACGGACTTTTCTGCGAAAGAATATTTGGTCCGGAACGAGACTGGGAATGTTCGTGCGGGAAGTATAAAGGCACGAAATTCAAAGGCATTATCTGCGACAGGTGCGGCGTAAAAGTGACGCACAGCCGAGTCCGTCGAAAACGGATGGGACATATCAATCTTGCTGCGCCGGTAGTGCATATATGGTTCTTCAAAGCGATGCCGTCAAGACTTGGTTCATTGCTTGCGATGAAGACTGTAGATCTTGAAAAAGTGATTTATTTCCAGGATTACCTTGTAACGGATCCGGGACAAAGCCCGCTGAAATACAGGCAGCTTCTGAATGAAGAAGAATATCGGGAAGCCTCCTCAAAATACGGCAACTCGTTCAAGGCGACTATGGGCGCCGAGGCAGTGCGGGATCTTCTGATTGCTCTCAATCTTGAACAATTAAGCGGCGAACTGAAAGCCGGGATGAGCAAGACCAGCAGCAAGCAGAAAATCAAAGATCTGACAAAGAGACTCAAAACAGTCAACGCAATCAAGGGCAGCCCCAATAAAGCGGAATGGATGGTGCTCGATGTCGTTCCTGTAATTCCGCCGGATCTTCGTCCGCTGGTAATGCTTGAAAGCGGCAATTTCGCGACGAGCGATTTGAACGATTTGTATCGAAGAATCATCAATAGAAATAACCGACTAAAAAAACTGATGGACCTCAACGCTCCTGAGGTCATTATCCGCAATGAAAAACGAATGCTTCAGCAGGCGGTCGATGCGTTGTTCGATAACGGCAGATGCAGAAGACCGGTGCTTGGCAGCAATAACAGGCCTCTCAAGAGCCTGACGGATATGATTAAGGGCAAGCAGGGAAGGTTCCGTGAAAACCTTCTCGGTAAACGAGTGGATTACTCGGCACGTTCGGTAATCGTTGTTGGTCCTCACCTTAAATTACACCAGTGCGGTCTTCCGAAGAAAATCGCGCTTGAATTGTTCCAGCCGTTTATCATTCGCGAACTGAAGGACAGAGGTTTCGCAGATACAATCAAAAGCGCAAAGCGAATGCTTGAAAGGCGCGATGAGCAGGTATGGGATATTCTTGAAAAGGTAATTCATCAGCACCCTGTATTGCTTAACCGTGCACCTACCCTGCATAGAATGGGTATCCAGGCATTCGAACCTGTGCTTGTAGAGGGTAACGCCATTATGCTTCATCCGCTTGTATGCAAAGGTTTCAACGCGGACTTCGACGTCGACCAGATGGCTGTTCACCTTCCATTAAGCGTTGAGGCACAGGTGGAAGCTCACACGCTGATAATGGCAACAAACAACGTATTTTCACCCGCGAATGGTTCGCCAATGGTAGGACCATCCCAGGATATAGTTCTTGGCAACTATTATATTACAGTAGCAAGGAAAGACGAAAAAGGCGCAGGCATGTTCTGTGCTTCACCTCAGGAAGCGATAACAGCTTACGAACTTAAAAAAGCGACAATTCATTCGTTGCTGAGAGTTGCAATTCCCAAGGGTAGAAAAGTTGTAACCGACAGCGGCGTGATAGAAAGCAAAGGGTTTATCGAGACAACTCCCGGCAGATGTATTTTCAATGAAGTTCTGCCACCGGAAATGGCATTTTATAACGTTCTAATGGGGCAGAAAATGCTAAAAAGAGTTATCAATGACTGTTTCACGGTAACTCAGGGCAGAAAGAGCCTCGACCTTCTTGACGATTTGAAAGAACTCGGTTTTAAATATTCTACTCTTGCTGGTTTGAGCTTTGGTTTAACAGACCTTAGAATTCCGCCTGAAAAACAAGGCATTATCGAGCGTACGCAAAAGATTGTTGACCGGATTCAGAAGAACTTCAGTGACGGTGTTCTGACCGAAGGCGAAAGATACAACCAGGTAATCGATGCGTGGACTCATGCCCGTGTGGCAGTAACCAGCGCGATGATCCAGGGAATGAAAAATGATACCCGCA
>JAKJEQ010000093.1 GCA_022705345.1 Planctomycetota bacterium
CATGGGAGGAATGGGCGGTATGGGCGGCATGGGCGGTATGCCTATGGGCGGCATGGGCGGAATGGACATGTAAAATAGTTTTGAGTTTTTAGTTATAAGTTTTGAGTATTCGAATAATAAAAATTTAATGGAGATATAAAAATGAAACTTAGACCTTTGGATGACAGGATTGTTGTACAGCCTCAAGAGGCTGAGGAAAAGACAGCGGGCGGAATCGTACTGCCTGATACCGCAAAAGAAAAACCGCTGATGGGCAAAGTTGTCGCGGTCGGGCCGGGCAAACTTCTGGACAGCGGCAAGCGCATTGAAACCGCAGTGAAGAAAGGCGATAATGTGCTGTTCGGCAAATACGGCGGAAACGATATAAAAATTGACGGCGTTGAATATAAAATTCTGCACGAGAGCGATATCCTCGGCATAATTGAGAAGTGAGGTTGATATGGCTAAACAAATGATGTTCGATGATGCGGCAAGAGCACACCTTAAACAAGGACTTGCCAGTCTGGCGGCGGCGGTGAAAGTAACACTCGGGCCGACAGGCAAAAACGTTCTTCTGCATAAAAGTTACGGTTCGCCCAAGATAACCAAAGACGGCGTTTCGGTGAGCAAGGAAATCGAATTGCCTGAACCGTTCAAGAATATGGGCGCGAAAATGGTCAACCAGGCTGCGAGCAAAACGAGCGATGTTGTCGGCGACGGCACAACGACTGCGACTGTTCTGGCAGAAGCGATCTATAACGAAGGTCTGAAAAATGTAACTGCGGGCGCAAACCCGATGGCGATCAAACGCGGTATCGATAAAGCCGTTTCGGTTGTAGTCGATTTTATCGCATCGCAGAGCAAAAAAGTTAAAGGGCATGATGATATTGCCAAGGTTGCCGCGATAAGCGCCAACAACAATAAGGAAATCGGCGAGATACTGGCTAACGCAATGGATAAAGTCGGCAAAGAAGGCGTTATCGAAGTCGAAGAAGGCAAGAGCCTGCAGACCGAGCTTGAAGTTGTCGAAGGCATGCAGTTCGACCGCGGATATATTTCGCCTTATTTTATGACGAATCCGAATTCGCTCGAAGCGGTTCTCGAAGATGCGTATATTCTTCTTTATGAAAAGAAACTTTCGAGTATCGCTGAAATAGTTCCGCTGCTTGAAAAAATCGCACAGGTCGGCGCACAGTTGCTTATCGTCGCTGAAGAAGTCGAAGGCGAAGCTCTTGCGGCTTTGGTCATCAACAGATTGCAGGGCGTTTTGAAGGTTTGCGCAGTTAAGGCTCCGGGATTCGGCGACAGGCGCAAAGCGATGCTCGGCGATATGGGCGTTCTGACAGGCGGTACGGTAATTACCGAAGACCTCGGCATCAAACTTGAAAAAGTTGAACTGTCGCAGCTCGGCAGGGCGAAAAAGATCGTTGTCGGAAAAGAGAACACGACGATTATCGAAGGCGCGGGCACAAAGAAAGAAATCACCGCACGATGCGAGCAGATTCGCAAACAAATTGAAGCGACGACAAGCGATTATGACCGCGAGAAACTGCAGGAAAGACTTGCAAAACTGACGGGCGGCGTCGCGGTTATTAAAGCAGGCGCTCCGACTGAAACGGAAATGAAAGAACGAAAAGATCTGCTGGATGACGCTCTTCACGCAACCAAAGCGGCTGCGGAAGAGGGCGTTATTCCGGGCGGCGGGATTATATATCTGCGGGCAATCGAAAAAGTCCGCCAGGCAAAAGCCAAAGCGAAAGGTGACGAACAAATCGGTTTCGATATAATCGCATCAGCTTTGAAATCGCCGACAAAACAAATCGCTGACAACGGCGATGAAGACGGCGATGTGATTGTCGAAAAATTGCTCGAACAATCGGGCAATACCGGTTATGATGCCAACAACGGCAAATTCGTGGATATGGTCGAAGCGGGTATCATCGACCCGTCTAAAGTCGCACGCAGCGCACTTCAGAACGCAGCTTCTGTTGCGGGCTTGATGCTGACGACTAACGTGCTGATAACGGATTTGAAAGACGATGACAAGGATAAGCCGGCAATTGAAGGGTCGGTCAGATAATTGATTGCGGAATACGGTTGCGGTTGCGAGGCTCGTTTCGGTTACGTAAAACGTTAAACGAAAGAACGAGACGAGCAGCGTAAACGCAGCCGTGTGACGAAATAAAAAAAATGGCAAAACGAGATTACTATGAAGTATTAGGTGTCGAGAAAAACGCCAGCGCAGACGATATAAAACGTGCATATCGTCGGCTGGCGATAAAGTATCACCCTGATAAAAACCCCGGGGACAAAGAAGCGGAAGCGAAATTCAAGGAATGCGCGGAAGCTTATGAAGTTCTGAGCGACTCGGAAAAGCGAGCCCGGTATGATCAATACGGTCATGAGGGTCTTCGCGGCGCAGGCGTTCACGATTTTTCACGAATGAATGTGGAAGATATTTTCGGGGCGCTTAATCTCGAAGATATTTTCGGAGATTTCTTTGGCGGAATGGGCGGCCGGTCGCGCAGAGGCGGAGCGGCAAGAGGGCCTCGAAGGGGTTACGACCTTGAGACGGTTGTCGAACTTACGCTCGATGACGTCGCAAAAGGCGTCGAAAAAAGTATCGAGTTTACCCGTCAGGATATTTGCGAAGAATGCCTCGGCAGCGGGGCGGCAAAAGGCAGCAGTCCTGTAAAGTGCCCGACGTGCAACGGGTCGGGGCAGGTTGTTCGGGCGGGACTCGGCGGATTTTTTCAGATGGCATCGACGTGCCCTGAGTGTAAGGGAGCCGGTAAAGTTATTAAAAATCCATGCAAGAAATGCAAAGGAACCGGCAGAATATCAAAGAAACGCCTTGTAACAGTCAAGATTCCTGCGGGCGTGCATGAAGGGCAAAGCGTAAGAATTTCCGGCGAAGGCGAGCCGGGGTTCGAAGGCGGGCCACGGGGCGATTTGTACTGCTATGTAAGATTGAAAGAACATCCGTTTTTGCAGAGAGACGGGATTAACCTTGTCGCTACTGTGCCAATCGGCTTTACGCAGGCTGCGCTTGGCGGGACAATCGAAGTGCCGAGCCTTGACGGGATGCGTGAGTTGAAGATTCCGCCGGGTACTCAGTACGGCGATGTGTTCAGGATCAAAGGGCAGGGACTGCCGGATATTAGGACGAAACGCAACGGCGACGAGCTTGTGCAGGTGATGGTCGAGATACCGAAAAAACTTAACAGCCAGCAGGAAGAACTGCTGAGGAAGTTTGCGGAAACAGAAGATAAAAATGTTCTCCCGAAGACAAAGGGTTTTTTTGAAAAATTAAAAGAATATTTCAATAATAAATAGGTATAGGTATGAGTAAAGAAAATTCAAAAGAACCGAAAAAAGAAGCTGAAAGCAAACCGCAGGCAGAGGCCGAAGCTAAAGTTAAAGACGAGACAAAAGAAAACGTCCGGGAGCAACTGGAAAAACTCCAGACGGAAAAGGACGATATATTCGAACGGCTGCAAAGGGTCAGTGCGGAATTCGCGAATTTTCAGAAACGGTCGGCAAGACAGGTGACAGAAACGATCGCCTACGAAAAAGAACATATAATAAAAATATTTTTGCCAGTGCTGGATAATTTCGATCATACGCTGGCGCACCTTGAGAAAATTAAGGATTCGGCCGAAATCGTAAAAGGCGTAAAAATGGTTTATGACCAGTTTATGACAACGCTCAAGACGCTCGGAGTAGAACAAATACCGGCAGAAGGTGAAAAATTCGATCCGATGGTGCACCAGGCTCTTACCCAGCGAAGCGAACCCGATAAGGAAGATATGACTGTTCTTGAGGTTTTTAAAAAGGGATATAAGCTTGGGGACAGGGTTCTGCGGCCTGCGATTGTTATCGTAAATAGAAAACAAACGCAGGAACCGAAAGAAGAAAAAACAGAAGAAGGAACCGCGCCTGACAGCGGCAGTGAAAACGGAGACTAAAAATAAGCTAAAAGTTTAAAGCTTAAAGTTCAAAACTTCGGATCGCTTTGCGACACAATTTAAATTTTGAGTTTAGGTTTGGGTTTTAGATTTACTTTTAAGTTAATTGAAATCGCAAAAATCTGAATAAAAGGATTTAATAAATATGCCAACTTACGATTACAGATGCGAGAATTGCAATCATCATTTTGAGAAGTTTCAGTCGATAACAGCTTCGGCAATGAAGAAATGCCCGAAATGCGGCAAATCAACCCTGGTGCGACTTATCGGCACAGGCGCAGCGGTTATATTCAAAGGCTCCGGCTTCTATCAGACTGATTACAGAAGCGATTCATATACACAGGCCAGCAAAAAAGAATCCGAATCAGGCACGAAAAAAGAAGAAAAAACAGAAACCAAATCAGAAGCAAAGTCCGAGACGAAAACGGAAACAAAGAGCGAGACAAAGAAAACTGAAACAAAGTCGGAAAAGCCAAAAGAAAAAAAGAAATAACTTTTTGAACATTCAACATTCACCGTGCCGGCGACGGCTAGACCCCGCTTCAATTTGAGATAAAATTTGGTGATGAGAGTAATTACGTAAGAACATGCATTGGAGCTTTTGCGGTGTGGCTGGTAATCAGGTTGTGATAGGCCGGGAGGTGGTTTGAGAGGATGTTCATCAGGCCGTCGACATCGTTTCGCCAGTCGCGATGCAGTTCGCTTACAACGCTGAACCAATTCAATAATTCCGCTCCGGCATTGCTCATTCGATGCCATGCGGCATAACGCGCTGTTTCGTTGAATGTTCCCGAGGCATCTGTTACGACGAAAACTTCATAGCCTTCCTCGATAGCCGAAAGGGCGGGAAACGCAACGCAAACTTCGGTAACGATTCCGGCGATGATGAGCTGCCTGCGGCCTGTGTCTCTGACGAAATGGACAAAATCTTCGTTGTCCCACGCGTTAATTTGGCCGGGGCGGGCGACGTAGGGGGCATCGGGAAACATTGCTCTTAGTTCAGGCATGACCGGGCCGTTTGGGCCGTCTTCGAAACTGGTTGTAAGGATTACCGGCAGGTTATAATATTTTGTAATGTCTGCCAGAGCCAGAATGTTGTTTCGGAATTCGTCTGGCGAAAAATCCCGAACCAGAGAGAGCAAACCTGACTGATGATCGACAAAAAGAAACGCCGCGGAATCTTTCGATAATCTTTTGTATTTTGCTGCCATAATTTATTCCTATTCAAAATAAAATTTTATAATAGTTATGATTTTATTTGTATCAATAGGAATAGTGATTATGCCGTTTGAAGAAAATGCTTAGACAAAGAAGGCACCCTGCAAAACTTCTTTGCGTTAACACAATTTTATTTCGCGAGGACGGTGATAGTGAAGCTTGCCGGTTCAGAAGTTTCCTGTGGCTGGGTTTTCAGGGGGTTTTCGGATGAAGTAAGCACGGGTTTATCGGGCACTATAAACTCCGAATCGGCATTTTGCTTTGCAAGATAATCTTTCAGGACATCCGCAACGGCAACCTGATTTATCATGGCGATGTCGCTTGCCATTCTTACCCTTTGGTTGTAAGTGTCCGCCCTGCAGATGTCGAGGGTCTGGCGTGCGGAAATGTTATTTACAGTGATATATTTACCC
This sequence comes from Planctomycetota bacterium, assembly GCA_022705345.1. Taxonomy (GTDB): domain Bacteria; phylum Planctomycetota; class Phycisphaerae; order Sedimentisphaerales; family UBA12454; genus UBA12454. Next base: position 5,579 of record JAKJEQ010000093.1, read on the forward strand.
TGCTGCTCGGTACCGACTTCGAGAGCGGCGTCGCTGCATTTTGGCCAGATGAAATTCAATTCACCAAGGAGACTGACGAGAGAATTTCTGTCGCAGCTTAAGACGTATTTTATATAACCTGTTTTCCTGTCCACCGACAAAGTTTTGTCGAAAAGGGCGGTGTTCATCAGGGCCTTTCCAATGAGCCAATCGGTTTCAACGGGGCTTTCGGTGACGAGAGTTAATCTGGCGACGAGAGGAACCGCGGGGCCTTTAAGGGCGGGCACTTCCTTTACCTGTTCAGGTTCAGGAGCCTGGGCGAACGGTTTTTCGTAGAGAAGCTGCGGTTTTTTTCTGCTTAGAACATTGTCGGCGAATTTCTGACGGGCAGTTTTCGGGACGAAGATATCGAACACAACATACGAAAGGGCCGCTACGAGCGCAAGCATTGCGGCGGCAGTCATCATTTTGCGGAAGACGAGTCTTCGTTTTCCTTTTTTGTTGTGATATACTTCCGTATCAGCGAGAAGGATGTTTCTTTCGAGGTCTCTTGTAACGCTTTCGCAGAAGCCTTCGGGCGCGGATGTATGGGACAATGAGCTGAGAAGCTGCCTGCACCTGTGGAGAGAGTCGTAAGTTTTGCGGGCCTGCTTATCGTTGTCGATAAGTCTTTTGACCTCGTTGGCTTTTCGTTCATCGAGTTCGCCGTCGATGTAGCTGTTGAGTAACTCTTCTAATTGTTCAAAATCTTTCATCCCGTTAGACCTCCTTTCATAGAAGAAAAAACGTGATAAAACAATTTTTGTTTTTTTATTTTTTTAGAATACATATCCTAATCCCACAAGGTCTAACGGGATTCATTTTCAGCTTATTACCGCTTCGATAATATCACGCAGATTTTTTCTGCCTCGAGCAATCCTGCTCTTTACGGTTCCAATTTCGATATCGAGCGTTTGAGCGATTTCGCAGTAGCTCATCTGCTCAATATCACGCAGAACAATTACGGCTCTTTGCTGCGGGTCGAGTTTTTCAAGGGCCTTTGCAATAAGGCCCATAACTTCCTTTTTCGCTGCCAGTTCAGAAGGCTCGAGCGAATTGCCGTCAACGAGGATCTTTGAGCTGCTTTCCTGTTTCACGGTCAACTTCGCTGCTTAAGGACTCAAAATTCAGCCTGGTATTTTTTTTGCAGAAATTTAAGGTATTATTAACAGCAATCCTGAAAAGCCAGGTATAAAAACTGCTCTGCGCCCTGAAATCTTTCAGGGCCTGAATGGCTTTTACAAAGCAATCCTGAGCGAGTTCTGCGGCGTCTGCTTCGTTTCCGCAGATTTTCAAAATTGTGTTATAAATCCTGTCCTGATATTTAATTATCAACTTTTCAACGGCGGGCATATTGCCTGCCATGGCCCGTGAAACAAGGGCAGCTTCGTCAATAGAAATATTGCCGCTGCCCGCTTTTAACTGTTCCTGTATAAATTTGACCATTGGCGTATTGAAAAGTTCCTGTTATTTTTTTGTTAAAATGAATTTATTTATAACCTCAAGTATATAAAGGGGTTATGCAGACTCCTTACGGGTGTTTTTTGGGGAATCGAAAAGATCTGCTTTTCCCATCACGACGTCCTTTGTAATCAGGTATTTGCCGGGTTTCGGTTCTTCGGGCAGCCTGTACATAAGGTCAATCATTAATTCTTCGGTTAGGGCACGCAGCGCTCTTGCGCCGGTGTCACGCTTGAGAGATTTTCTCGCGATGGCTTTCAATGCGTCATCGGTGAAATCAAGCTCGGCCTGTTCCATCTTGAAGAAAGTTTTATACTGTTTGACGAGCGCGTTTTTCGGCTTTGTGAGGATATCTACGAGAGCGTCCTCATCCAGAGATTTGAGCGTTGTGATAACAGGGACTCTTCCGATGAATTCTGGAATCATTCCGTATTCGATGATGTCTTCGGGGATAACCTGTTCGAGAACATTCGAATATTCAGTATGCGCATCGACAGCCTGCTGGTTCATTTTTCTGCCGAGACGTTTCTTGATTATATTGTCCAGGCCGGTGAAAGTTCCGCCGCAGATAAATAAAATGTGCGTGGTGTCGAGCTGGATGTAAGACTGCTCAGGATGTTTTCTGCCGCCCTGCGGGGGAATATTGGCGATTGTTCCTTCGAGCATTTTCAATAATGCCTGTTGTACGCCTTCTCCCGAGACGTCGCGAGTGATCGAAACGTTCTGGTTTGTTTTGCCGACTTTGTCTATTTCGTCGATATAAAC
>JAKJEQ010000094.1:0-7464 GCA_022705345.1 Planctomycetota bacterium
TCATATCACGATTATGCTTTCATTAATAAAGGGACAAAATTTCGCGATAGCGATGGGACAAACTGCTTATGGAATCGCGTTTGCCAATATTGTGCTGGCCCTATCGTTCGAAGCTTTCGGGATGGATTATAATGTCTGGAGGGTAATTCATAAAATGATGCCGCTGGTTGTTCTTGCGGCGTTTATTCATTCGTATTTAATCGGGCCGGATTTGCGGAACGCAGGGATGAAAATTTTGTGGTGGACGCTGCTGGGTATATGCGCAATTGCGGTTTTGTATCGCAATTTGTATATACCGTTATTTAGACGAAAAAAATATGATATTAAATCCATAGAGCAGGTAACGCATAATACTTTTACTCTTACATATCTCCCGCAGAAGGGAAAACGTTTTGTTTATATTCCGGGACAATTTCTGTTTTTAAAATTGATAAGGCCGGGACGCAAAAGCGAAACTCATCCGTTCTCTATTTCATCTTCGCCGACACAGGGTGATTTGCTGCAGAATACAATTAAGCAATCCGGGAATTATACAAATACGATCGATCAAACTCTTGTAAGCGATAAAGCGATTATCGAAGGGCCATACGGGCGATACAGTTTTTTAAAAACGCCGTCGAAATCGCTGCTGTTTATCGCGGGCGGGGTCGGGATCACGCCGATAATGAGCATGATAAGATATTTGCGCGATACGGATGATAAAAGGCAGGCTGTGCTTCTTAATTCTAATCGGGCTTATAATGATATTATATTCAAGACAGAGCTTGAGAATCTGCCGGCGAATTTCAGGGTTGTTCATGTTCTTTCAGATGCTGAAAAAGATTGGAACGGTTTAAAAGGACGTATTACGAAGAATATCATTGAGGAAAATTCGAGAGACATTCTTTCAGATGCCGATGTGTTTCTTTGCGGACCGCCGAAGATGATGCAAATGATGGTAAATCATCTTCGGGAGCTGAAGGTTCCGAAAGCCAGGGTTCATTACGAAAGATTTACGATATAGAGCTCACATAGGACACAGAGATGTATAAATATTAAGTGTGGTAATCGGCGTTGATTGTTACGTAGTCTTTGCTCAGGTCGCAGCCGAAACAGAAATCGCTGAATTTTCCGGCGCCGAGATTTACGGTTATCGTATGTTCTTTCTGTGAAATTATTTTTGAAACTTTCTTCAAGTCGAATTTTACGGGTTGGCCGTTCTTGAAAACGGTAACTTTGCCGATTGTGCAGGTTAATTTATTCGGATTCAATTTTACGCCGCAGCTTCCGACAGCGCATATGATTCTGCCCCAGTTGGGGTCTCCGCCGTGAATTGCGCATTTCACTAAATCATAATCAGCGACGGCGCGGGCGGCTTTTACAGCGTCATCCTGTGAAGCGGCGTTGTTGATTTGAACGGTGAACATTCTTGTTGCGCCTTCTGCGTCGAGAGCCATTTGTTTTGCCAAATCTGTTGTGAGATCTTTGAGGGCAGTCGAGAATTTTTTGTACTGTGAGTCTGCCTTGCTGATTTTTTTATTTCCGGCGAGACCAGATGCAAGGATTATCGCGGTGTCATTTGTGCTTTGATGACCGTCAACGGTGAGTTTGTTGAGCGAATTGCCGATTGCATTCGATAGAGCTTTTTGCAAAAGATTTTTTGAGATTGCGGCATCGGTTGTAATAAAGCACAAAGTTGTCGCCATGTTCGGGCCAATCATACCTGCGCCTTTTGTTGTGCTGGCGATTGTTATATTTGTTTTGCCGATTGCGACGCTCTTGTGTGCCTGTTTGCATTTTGTGTCGGTTGTCATTATGGCATGCGCGAAATCGTCGCCTGCTTTTGGACCTGCCGAGAGGTTCGCGGCGGCGAGTATGATGCCGTTGTTCACCTTATCTATCGGAAGCTGATGGCCGATGATGCCGGTCGATGCGATAAGAATATTTTTTGAATCAGCGTCGATGAGTTCGGCGGCTGTTTGGCACATTGTCTGCGCATTTTTGAGGCCTAATTTTCCAGTGCAGGTGTTTGCGTTGCCGGAGTTAACTACGACAGCTTCGGCGTAACCGGATTTTGTATTTTGTTTGCAGGTTGTTACTGCCGCTGAGACGATTTTATTCGTTGTGAAGACCGCGGCTGCTGTCGCGCCTGTCGGGCAGCAGATAATGCCGAGGTCTTTTTTGCCTGAAATTTTAATACCGCAGCTAACGCCGGCCGCAAGAAATCCTTTAGGTGATGTAACGGTTGTGTTTTTCATTTTATTTCTTTATTTGCTCCAATAGTTCATCGAATTTCTGCATTATGTCTTTGTATTCATCGATTTGGCTGAATTCGTTCAACCATTTTTTTACATAAGCAAAATCAATCTTATTTTTATTTTTAATCAAGATATTTTTCATATCTTCCCGGTCGATTGCTCTGCCCGCAATCATTTTGTGAACCAAAACATCTTCACAGGAAGCAAATTTTACAGGATAATCATCAATCAGCACTTTTTTTGTTCGTTCCAATGCGTGCTTTTCGTAGTTGGAAAAAGAGAATATAAAATCAATTCTTATTCCTGAACGAACATTTTCCGCAGGCAAGACCCTTGTCTGAATCGCAAAAGTTTGCGGATTATCCGGAAGCATTTTCAAATCGCATTGACTGCAAATTTCGGCAAGCAGAGGAAAACTTTCGGAATCTGCTCCCAGAGTTATATCTATATCTCTTGTCAAGCGGGGCGTTCCATACAGCAGGACGGCCTGGCCGCCGATAATCATGTATGGAATTTGCTGTTTGTCTAAACTCTGAGCAATTTTTTTCAGAAGAGCTTCTATCATTCAGGAAGTCCGTTCACAGCTTTGGCGATTTTTATATCAATCTCAATTCCTTCAAGGATGTTCTCATGTGTAATTACCCCCAGTTTTACCGCTTCATTGTGCAAATCTTCGTAAATAGCTAAAGCCTTGAGATATGGAATTTTTTCATTTTCCATTAATTTTCGATAGAAATTTCGTAATGTATCGCAGTTATTTATCATATATTTATTATAACATAAATACTTTGCTTTTAAAGTGATTTAAAGTCTTTGCTGCGGGGGTCGTTTAGAATCTGCGGGCCGTTGGTCAATATGCCTTTGATCGCGATTTCTCTGAATTTTGCCGAGGGGTCGTAGAATGGAATCGATGTATCGACGGTGTTAACCATTATGCCGGTGGTGTTAAGTTTTAGTTCATTAATTATTTCGCCGTCAGGCTGGATTAAACATGATGGATACGGCGCAATTTCGCCGCAGGAGTTCGACATACTGGCCCAGAAATAATTCGAGGCGCAATTTGCCTGCATTGTCTGCCTGATTATGTGGCGGTGAACGCTTTGTTCTTTCTGGCGGGCGTTGTAAAATGACTGAATGACAAACTGAACTTTTAATTTATTCAGCGCCCTGTAAATTTCGGGGAAACGCAAATCGAAACAAATCAGCAGCGCACACTTGACGCCGTTAAGGTCGAAAATTACAAACCTGTTGCCGGGTGTGTAGTGAATCAAATCGCCTTCTGTGCCGAAACGTTTATCGTAACGATCTTCGATTTGGCCGTTTGGATTAATCAGGTAAATGCAGTTATGCGGCTTATTTGGAGGAGTTAATTTATGCGAACTGCCGAGCGCGACCCAGATTTTCAGCTTGGCCGCCAGAGCCATGATCTTTTTTGTTTCTTCGGTGAGCAATTGCCAATCGTAACCTTCGAAACTTTCGAAATCCATGCCGGCATAACCGCTTAAACCGGCTTCGGAAAAATGAACTATGTCTGCATCTCGAGTTTTGGCGTCATTGATAAATCCGCAGATATATTCTGAGTTCCGTCTGATATTTTCACTAACAGGAAACTGGCACGTCGCGATTTTTAATATTCCGTTGGCCACAGAGTTATCCTTTATATTTTAGCCACAGAGCTCACAGAGAAAACAGAGATATTAATTTTAGCCACAGAGGACACAGAGATCACAGAGATTATAAACAATTATTTAAAAGTTTCAAACAGTCAGCGTGAGTATCCATAATTTTTATCCTATTTGTATTTCTTTTTGGCAGAAAAAAACATTCTTTTGCCTTTTCAATTTGCCCCAGTTCCAATCCGAAAGCTGTTCCAAAAACATCGGTATGTAAAGGGATTGAATCAGGAATATCAAGAATTTTCACATTCTCTGGATCATATCCAAAACCAAGAACAAAAACTTTTTTAGCGTTCTTAATCCAAGTTATAGCATCGGATAATTCTAAATCGTCATTTTCATTATTATTTATTTCATATATAGTTTTTAAATTATTTGCAGCTATATTCATTGTATTGGTGTCGGGTTCTTGACCGTAAGCTATTCCATCTGCATTTTGCCAAGGCAAAGAAGATATTGAACCATATACATGGTGTATAGGCAAAGTATTAACGATCTGAACTATTTCATCATAAGGAGCATGGCTAAAAGTATTAGAAAGCGCCTTAAGGAAAAATTGCTCGAGTGTTCTATCGTAATTAAATGTAATAAAGCTAATTTTATTTAAATTAAATTTTTTAAAACCATTCGAGGTTATCAAGCCTTCAAGCATTTTGTTATATAAAGTCTGAAGCCAATTATTGGTCAGTTTACTACTTGCTTCAAAATTTAAAATATGATAGCCAATTGAGAGTTTTCCTATTTTGTTGAAGGATTGATTATCTTTGTTAATTGCAAGAAAGGAATCAATTGATTTTACTTCTGAATCAGCGAATTTATGGCGAAACTTCTTATCTTCAGATATTAATAGCGACTTCTGTCCTTCACTGGCAAAATACATATTTTTAATGTATACATGTGCAAAACTATTATCAGAGCAGATTTTTGTTCTAAGATTCATTGCGGTAGGAAATCCGTAAGGTACACTTGCGCCTGCTCCTAAAATAAAAACTGTTTCTTCTTTTATCATTATTATACCTCTGTGTCCTCTGTGAACTCTGTGGCTAATTTAAATTTTTTCTCGGTGGCTTGGGGCATCATAAGGACACTCTCTTAACTCCATCTATCAGTCTTTTTTCGCCGAAATTAATTATCAAACCTCTTTTAAGGTTTGTTGCTTTCAAATATGACAGTGCTTGAGCTAATGCGAATTCGGGCAATTTCGATAAAGATTTTAATTCAATGACTACTTCATTTTCTACGAGCAAATCAAGTTTCTGACCTTTTATGGTTTTGCCCTTATAAACGATATCGCACTCAATTTGTCTCTGAAAATTTAGGCCTCTCAAAGTAAATTCATGGCACAGAGCCTCTTCATAAATGGATTCGAGCAGTCCGGGTCCAAGAATATTGTGGACTTCTATTGCAGCCCCAATAATTTTTTCCGTTAGCTCATCACTCATTTTACATCTCTGTGACCTCTGTGTTCTCTGTGGCTAAAAATATAAATTTTCTCTGCGGCTATTTTAATCCATCGGCCTCGTCGAGACCATACATAATATTCATATTCTGAACGGCTTGGCCGGAGGCACCTTTTATCAGGTTGTCGACCGCGCTGAAAATAACAATTTTATCTTTGCTTACTGTCGGGTAAATCTGGCAGTAATTTGTTTTGGCGATATCCTTGAGCATCGGGGCTGTTTTAAGAACCTGAACAAAACGCTCGTTCTTGTAAAATTCTGTGTACATTTCAACAAGCTTATCCGCAGCAATTTTTTCCTTAGGCTGGCAATAAATCGTTGACATAATTCCAAAATCGAATGGCGCTACGTGAGGCTGGAAAAGGACTTCGATGTTCTTGCCCGCGATTTCGCCTGCGATCTGTTCCATTTCGGGCTGATGGCGGTGTTTGCCGATTCCATAAGCGAAGAAGTTTTCGTTCATATTCGGGAAATGGAAATTTTTCGACGGGTTTTTGCCTGCGCCGCTTGTGCCGGTGACGGAATTTACAATGACTGTGCCGTCAATTAATTTATTTTTCAATAGCGGGGCGGTGCCGAGTATGAAACTGGTCGGGAAGCACCCCGGGTTTGCTATTAATTTCGCATCTTTTATTTTGTCTCGGTTCAATTCGCACAAGCCGTAAACAGCCTGTTTGAGATTTTCTTTATCTGTGTGCGGCTGATAATACTTTTCATAGACATTAACGTCTTTAATTCTGTAATCAGCGCTGAAGTCGATAACCTTCAGACCCGCAGCAAGAAGTTTTGGAACAAAACCCATAGAAACTTTATGCGGCAGGCAGCAAAGCACGACCTTGGCGCTGCTTGTGAGTTTATTCATATCGAGCGGTTCGATAGCAAGATTACATCTTCCTCTAAATCTTGGAAAAATATCTTCAACGTTTCCGCATTCCTCGGGAAGAGCGGTAAGGTATGTAAGTTTGGCCTGCGAATGGCGCAGGAAAATTTCGATAGCTTCGGCGCCGGTGTATCCGCTTGCGCCAATGATTGCGACGGTAAGCATAATTCAACTCCAACAAATAGTAGACCACGAAAGAACACGAATATACACTAATATCATTTTTTTAACAGTGTTAATCAGTGTAAATCCGTGTCTTATAAAACAGTGTAAATCCGCGTCAATAAATAAAAAAGGCCGCGTAAAAGATCGCGGCCATTGTAATATTCCAGTAAAGAAATTGCAATTAACGTTTTGAGAACTGGAACCTTCTCCTGGCGCCTGACTGGCCGGGCTTTTTCCTTTCGACCATTCTGCCGTCACGGGTAAGATAACCGCCGTCTCTGAGAGACTGGAGCAGGGTCGGGTCGTAGTTCTTCAAAGCTCTTGCGATACCGAGCATAACAGCGCCGCTTTGGCCCGTGATTCCGCCGCCGCTGACATTTACGAAAACGTCAAGACTGTTTTCTGTCTTTGTGGCCTTCAAAGGAGCGACAACATTATTGATGTCCTGCGGACGGGTGAAGTATTTGTTCAGTTCCCTGTTATTTATTTTGAGTTCGCCTTTTCCGGGTTTGATCCTTACTCTGGCAACGGAAGTTTTTCTTCTTCCTGTTCCCCATGTGAAGCCGCCTTTTGGTTCAGCTTTTTTCGCAGTTTGAACTGCCGGTGTCGGCAACTTAATTCCCACCAAAGGGGTGTTTGCATTTGTAGCGTTATCAGCCATATTTCAAATTTCCAATAAAGATTGATTATAATTCGATTTTTTCAGGCATCTGGGCAGCGTGTTTGTGTTCTTCGCCGCGATATACCTTTAATTTTTTGAGCATCCTGGCTCCAAGAGCGCTTTTCGGAAGCATTCTCTTTACTGCCAGTTCGATGACTTTTTCAGGTTTCTTTTCCATCATTTCCTTGAAGCTGACATATTTGTGTCCGCCGGGATAGAAGGTGTAATAATCATACAGTTTCGCTTCATCTTTTTTACCGGTAAGTCTGATCTTGTCGGCATTTATTACAACGACAAAATCGCCGGTGTCCACATGGGGTGTGTAAGTAGGTCTGTGTTTGCCCATCAAAACAGGAGCTATTTTGGCGGCTAATCTGCCTAGAAC
>JAKJEQ010000094.1:7474-7752 GCA_022705345.1 Planctomycetota bacterium
GAACCTGACCCTGAGCATCAACTACTACCCATTTTTGCTGTACATCTTCACTTTTAGCTAAAAAACTCTTCATAGACTCTTTCTCATAATTTTTGGAAAACGGCACATTATAACCAGCAAATCAAAAGTGTCAATATTTATTTGTGAAACTACCCTGCTAAAAATATATAAACCTTTGCATTTATGTTAGTTACATCAAATTATATAATCTATTATCAAATTGATCATAATGCTATACTTAAAAAAGCATTATTATGTTTGTGGAAAAGATACTAAAG
>JAKJEQ010000095.1:0-261 GCA_022705345.1 Planctomycetota bacterium
AGTTACCATTTCCGCAATCGCGGGGGCAGTCGGTAATTCAAGAGGATTACTTATCTTTTGCACAAGGTCATATTGCGGCTTTGAGGCTGATTGGCAGCCAACATACAATGAGAGCGGCAAAGAGAAATCCTGTCCGCTGAAAATGAGTTTGTGAGGCGTCATCTCGGCGAAGGCGGAAAGCAGTTTTAACGGGCGGTCATCATAATTGCGAACGATAAATCTCAGGTATCTATATGCAGAAGAAATCGGAAGAGCCGCATT
>JAKJEQ010000095.1:271-7676 GCA_022705345.1 Planctomycetota bacterium
ATGATTCACTTTGCCATCAGAAGAAACATAACGATAAACAACAGAGCCTGTAACGTAATTCCAGTTCTCATTTACATCCTCATATCTTTCGCGGTTGTCTTCACTGTTAATTCTAACTCTTCGTTTTGCGGCGTTTCGGCCCTCGATTGTAACCTGACGGTAAAACGAAAGGTCGGCAAACGATAACTGAATTTCGCTGATTGGAAGATTTTTGAAACTCAAGTCATATTCATAAATATTCAAATTTTCATTATGGTCTTCAATATAGTTTTCGGCGCGAATGGCAATAGTCGTTCTTGGAGCGGGTTTGTTTTCGTTTATAAAAGCCTGAACGTCATTTATCATCGGTGCATTTTTTTCATCGGGCATCGGATAAACAGTAATTCTTAAATAGCGGTAATCGTTGGCGGGCATCTCAATTTCATTGAAGCGTGAGAAGTTCTTATCTTCAACGGCGAAAACAAAAGCTTCACTTACAACTATAAAGAAATTTATATTATCGTTCGAGCCTTCGATTTTTACGGCACGTCTGAAGCTGGTTCCCTTCGTAATCACATCGAGCGAATTTTTAGTCAACTGCGAACCGAAATCCAAAGTTATGAGCGAGGCGTTTTGCGGGGTTGTCGAGCGGTTTATTATAGTAGGCGAAAATCTGGTCCTTCTGGCGATATCGTGAGGCCGCACGATTATGTACGGAACCTGCAAACCGTTGGCATCGATGATGCGAAGATCAAATAAATCCTTTTTCGCAAGGTCGTAAATTTGCGGAGTTAATTCGAGACTGTAATACTCAGAAGGTTCGGCAAAAGAAATTTGCGAAACGTATTTCCAGTCCTTGAGGTCTATCGCAAAGGCGTTTGATGCGATAATTAAAATAAAAATTAAGGGAACCTGTAATAATTTGAAAACCAGAGATTGCTTCGTCGTTCCTGCACGGCAAATGCCGTTTGGAACTTCTCGCAATGACAATTTTAGAAACTGTCTTAATACTAATTTTTTCATAATTTATTTCTCCGGCAAACTATCATTTAAGACCATTTCAAAGAAACCTTTTTTCTTCAGGAATTGATAGAGATATGACACGCCCACGAGAGTGAGACCTGTGGCAAGGAACGCGGCGATCCTGTAAACGCTTTTGACGGTTCCCATATCGATAACAAAAACTTTGACGAGCAAAATACCGAACAACGCAAGAGCGGTATAACGCAGGAAGGCTTTGTTTCGCCAGAAACCGATAATCATTAAAACGGCGGCGTAAACGGCCCACATAATAGACATATACATATTTGCGAGGAACCGCCAGTTGGGAATTCGGATTTCTGAATATTTATTTTTGGCGTGCCAGTAGAGATAAATTTCTTCGCTTAAGAGGACAAACAGAACGAATATTCCGGCCATCGCGAAGATATACGCAAAAGGTTTAATTAATTCATCCCGCTGCGACTGTTTATTAAGCTGGAAAGCAGAAACGAAAAGGCTGATTATATAAATAAGAGCTATTGCGAAATTGAGGTTGGCGAAAATTATAAATTTACTGTAGTAAACTTCGGAAAAGCCTATTAGCAGAACAAAGGAACCTATGACGGCAAGAAATACCGCACAATAATTGCAAATCATGCCCCGGGGACATAGAGGCCTTACCACAAAGAGAAGAGAAAAAACCGCAAACAGCAGGATAAGAGCATTAGTGAAAAAGGTCTGGGCGAAATTTGAATCGGCAAGGTTATATTCGCAGTGCCAGTAAAGTTCCATTGCAATCGCGGCAAACAGAATCAGATTTGCGATGAGGTAGAGACTTTGCGAAAGGATGCTTTTGACCTGCGGGTCGATCCATTTGTTTGTGCGATAAAGAATGTGGCATATTGCGGCCGATGCGGCAAGGAAAAGCCAGGTACCGAAAGCGGGGTTGAAAATTAAAGTGAAAGCAGCGCGGTGCATTGGGAGTTTGTCAAGAAGGAAGACCCAGCCAAGAAATAAGGCGGCCGCGGCGGCAATTTGAGTCCAGTAACTTCGATAGCGAAGGCCGATGATGGTCAGAACAACGGCTTCGGCGGTCCAGGCCAATACGACGGCGTACATTTTGAAATAAAGAGGAACGGCAATCGTGAGGAAGAACAAGCCGGCGGCGAGAAGGACAAGACGGAGATTTATATCGTCAGGACAACGGCGGTTTACTATATTAAGCAGAACCAAATGAGCGATGCACAAGCCAACGGCATAAAAGGCAAGCTCCGTTCGATAATAAGAATAAAGAATTGTCCAGCAGAAATAAAAAGTAATCGCGGCGTTTGAAAGGACGAGAAGAACGTCTTCCTTTTGTGCTTTGATTTTTTTTACAAGGCCGTTGAATAACGGAAGTATCATATAAATTGTAAAAAAGACGGCGAGCCAACCGAGGGCGATAGTCATTTGGCGCGGGGGCTGAGTTTCGGCGTGAATCTGCGAGCGGAAGAATTTTTCAAACCAGCCGGTGTATAAAATAAATGTTCCGACAAAGGCAATGACATTAACGGCGCGCCACTTTCTGTAATACGCGCAGAACATTGCGCCAAGGCTCAGGACAAGAACATAACAGAACAGAGGTGTGGGGAGGTTTTCGCCGGTGGAGACGATAACGGGGGTGATGTAGCCGCCGACGAGGGAAAGGATCGCGATCCATATTTCGTCAAGGCTGACGGAATAAAGCATTGCCATTAAAGTGATAATTACAGCTATGACGAAAGCGGGCGACGAATCGATGAGTTTGTAAAAACGAAATGCGGAAAAATCGGCGGCATACAGCATCACAAAACCGAGGGCGGTTACTGCCTTTGCGACAATTCCGTAGCCGCGTTTTCGGGTTATTTCTCCTATAACCAGAGCAACCATGCCCCAGAAGGCGACAATAATCACCCTGCCAAGAGGGCCAACCAGATTGTTGTCGTAGGCGTATTTGAGGAAGAAAACGGTCGCGAAAATTAAAGTGATAATGCCAAGAATCAGTACAACTTTAGTGCCGATTTTCTGTTCGAGTGAAACGGATTGAGTTTTTGCGGCAATCTTTTGCGACTGGGAGTAAATTTTATATTCCTGCTCGATAGATTGTGTTTGAGGCAATTCGATTTTGGGAGCCGGAACCGGAGGCGGAGTTTCTTTTATGATTCCGGGCTCGATTGAAGGCTTTTCAATCTGAATTGGTTTTTCCATAATTTTGGGCGATTGATTAAGAACGATCTGCTGCAACTGATCGGCGATACGATTTGCTTTTTTCAGAGCTGTCAAAGAAACAAAAAAGCCTATGAGGCCGCAGATTAAAACGCAAATTATTATCACAACGATAAAAACAGCTAACGCAATTTCGCCGAACATAATTTACCTTTCGAAACAAAGAGAACTTCTAATACAGTCAGAACTGACCGATTCAGCGGTTGAGATTGCCACGGCTGTCTGCGGACAGCCTCGCAATGACATATAAACGTCATTTTTGTCATTGCGAGAAGTCCCGCTTCGAGACGACGAAGTTTGCCCGCCGAGGCGGGCAAGCTCCAGTCGAAATGAAAAATGCACGTTATTTCCAATTAAAGGTTCCTAAAACGGATTATTAAAAGATATACCGATTGTGCCCTGCCACTTGAAAATATGTTGTCATCCTGACTATGCATAAATACATCCAAAAATAAAGACCTCTAAAAATATGTGAAATTGAGATTGCTTCGTCGTTTTTGGGCTAACGCCTCAAAAACTCCTCGCAATGACATTTTTAAAGGCTTGTACAATTATAAGAGAAAAGAAATAAGCCGCAACCTAAAATTTATACAACGCCGTTGATTTTGCGGAATGTTCGCGGGGGCATTCCTATATTCTTTTTGAAAGCGCGGATGAGATGGCTGGTTGAAACAAAGGTCGATGATGCGGCAATCTGGTCGATTGACATGCTGGATTTAAGAAGTAAATCGCAGATATGCTCGATTCTGACCCTCATAATTTCATCGAGGATGGAACGATTGAGAATTTGTCTGAATTTTTTCTCGAGCGCTCGGCGGGAAAGAGCGGCAGCTTCAACAACATCTGTAACCTGAATCAAAGAATTGAAACGCGTTCTAATGAAATGTACGGCTGCTGCCACTGATGGGTCATTAATTGCAAGAATGTCAGAAGACTGCCTGACGACGACGGAAACAGCGCGGGCAAGTATTGCACGGGAAGCAATCGGTACTTTGCCAATAATCATCGCATTAAGCAATTCGGCGGCTTCGAAGCCGGCCTGTTCTGAGTTTGCATCGATGCTCGAAAGCGGAGGCTTGATCGTGTTGCATAAAGCTTCGTCATTGTCCATACCGACAATGGCGACATCTTCGGGTATTCGAATTCCCGCTTCGCCTGCGGCTTCGATGAGATCATAGCCGACACCGTCATCGCATGTCATCAATGCAACTGGTTTGCGAAGAGATTTGAGCCAGTTCAACGGTCCGTCGAAACCTTTTATCCATGTTCTTCCAATCTGCCAATCTTTAGCAGAATTACCTTTTGCGTTTACATTGTAGATGCTGGTTGAGTAACCTGCTTCTTTCAATCTGCCGCGAAAGCCTTCCATTCTTTGCTGCGACCAGATAACGTTACTCAAGCTGTAATAAGCGAAATTGCGAAAGCCCCTTTCGAGAAAATGTTCTGCAACAATTCTGCCGGCGTTGAATGAGTCGGCGGTGAGATAAGGAATTCCTTTAGGAATATTGAGGCATTGCAAAGCGATACACGGCAACTTCATCTCAAGTAAATTATTATTAAGCCGTTCGGATTGAACAGAGATGAAAGCGCCGTCAATTCCGGCTTTGGCAAGTACGGGAAGTAAATTTTTCGAATCGCCGCAAGCAAGGCGAAGATGCCAGGCGGGATTTATCATTATGTAACGTGAAATGCCTTTAAGGATGCGGCGTGTGTTCAGGCCGACAGTCGGAACCACAAACGCGATAGTCAAATTGCGCTTCTGGGTATATTTTTTTTGCATATTGTGATTATAGTGCAAAATCAGCTAAAAATCAAGGGCAAAGTGCGCAATTATGCAATATTTTGACGCAAAATGTACTATTTTAAAAAAGACCAAAAATGTAAAATTTAAAATAATAAGCCACTGATGTACTAAGTGTATTGGTAATAAAAATATACGCGCGTTTTTTTAAAACTTTTTTAAGGAGTGAGAAATGAAGAAAACTATTTTATTGTCAGTATTAATTTTGAGTACAAGCACGTTCGCGGCGACGATAGGAACCTGGGGAACGGCAGATTTCACTGTTGGATCATGGAATAATGCCAGCAGTTGGCAAGGCGGTGCGGTGCCGGTTCCAACAGCAAGCACAAGCGATGAGATTAAAGTTCAAAGGCAAGGTTCAGATACAACAATCGATGGAGTCAGCGGAGCATCATACGATTACATCCAGAGGCTTTCAATAGGCAGCAATGATGCGGCAGGAGCCACAGCACCGGCAATAGTTCGCATTCAGGAGTCTGACAGCCAAAATCCAACAGTTTTCGGTATGGGAGAATTTCGAGTAGGCGCAGCCCAGGGAAGCGACAAAGGCGGCTGGGGCGAAGTTTATCAGACAGGCGGAACTTTGTCAGTATCTGACCTTTTCATTTCGCGCAACAAGGCTCAAACCGGCGGCACCACAGGCAGAGGACTTTATGTAATCAGCGGCGGCACACTCCAGGTAAGATCAGGAGCGTCGTCTTCAGCAGGCAGGATTTTTGTAGGTTCTTATGCTGAGACATCAGGACCTGCAGGTATTGGTAAACTGGTAATTGATGGAGATGATGCCATAATCAGTATGAACCATCTGTATGTCGGCTCTAACACCCGCACTGAAAATACTACAGGAGCAGGCGATGGAACCCTGGAATTCAAGCTTACCGCTGCCGGTAAAGTATCAAAGATTACAGTTGTCGATACAAGGCTTGATCAAGTTGCCGATTCATTGACAAAATTACTTGTTACAGCTACCAGCGCTCCAACCGATGAAGTCATCCTTCTGATTGAGAATACAGGCGCTGCTGCAGTATTGGGAACATTCGATACCATAAACGGCATAGCAGCTTCTGAAGGCGCTGCAGTAAATTTAGCAGGATCTAATTATATTCTGACTTATCTCTATGATGCAGTCAGCGGAACAGTCGGTGCAGGCAACGATATTGCCTTGATAATTCCTGAACCTGTTACGTTTGCTTTCATAGGACTTGGTTATTTAATCATAAGACGTAAATAATTTTTATGAGGCTCTCAAGTTCATTTCTAATGAATCCGAGAGCCTTTCTTTAGCAATAATAATCTATGTAAATTACATTTACGAGTCCTAAAAAGTGCAATTTCTAAAAGGAGGTTTTATGAAAAAAAGTGTGTTGTTTACAGCAACGCTAATACTGACAATAGCAGTCAGTACACAGGCGGTATTTGATCCGGACACCGATCCGAATCTCTCATTTAATTTAAATTTCGAGAATAATATCGATTACAGCACCATTGACGCAAAATCAAATTTAGTCGGAAATGCGGAGGACTATAACAGTTTGAGTTTCGATATGTGGCGAAACATAAATAGTATTCGCGGCATTTACGCAGACTTCAATCAATTCAACGATCTGGGGATCGGAGCAGGCGAATCGAATGATTGCAGTATAAGCATCGCTCCAAACGGGCCCGTATTCGAATTTGGAGACGGCTGGCCTGGAAATGAACATACAACTTTCACTTTCTGGTTCAATATGCCAAGCACTTCTGCGGGAACTTTTATCAGGCACACGTATTTATATGATGAGGCGATTTACTGGGAGATAAGAGCATACAATGGTAAATTAGGCTTTTCTCATTATTATGAAAATAGTTTGCGATTTGAGACGGCAGATACTTTGACGGCATTGGGAGTAACGAACAATACATGGCACCATGCGGTTATTGTGGTCGACAGGACCAATTGCTGGCAAACTGCCAGTCCTACAACAGCTCAAAGCTGTAAGATTTATATAGATGGCGCTGAAGTACCAATCGTTATGTCATATTTAAAAGCGAATAATATAAATATCGATACATATATGTATTATGAATCGCCGTTAGTCGCAGGCTCAGGCGAAAGAAATTTTGACGGGCAAATGGATGAAATCAGGATTTATAACCGCATCTTAAGCCCGATGGAAGTAAGCCTGTTATATCAGAATAATCCTTCAGTTCCGCATACGATGGCATTGCAGCCGGTTCCGCGATTATCCGGTGTAAGCATAATGACAGATGTGAACTGGGTACCTGCTACAGGCGCAACGGCACAGACTTTATATTTCGGAACAGATTCGAACCCGCTGAATCTGCCTTCAGTAAAGACCGGCAACGGTTTGCTGACCAAAGCTGCAAATGCTGAACTGGGAGGACCGCTTAACTTCCTGA
>JAKJEQ010000096.1 GCA_022705345.1 Planctomycetota bacterium
GAGCAAGACGATTCTGAACGCCGATATTCTCCGGATCATATTCGAGTGTTTTTCTATATTCTGAAATTGCATTAAGCGGTTGTCCGGCAGAAACATAAGCATTGCCGAGCATTTCGTGGGCCCACCAGTTATTTTTTACAACACTAATAGAATGTTTGTAGAGTGAGATACTGTTATGCCAATGTTTAGACTGGACAAAAGATTTAACCCCAAGAGCCGAGAGAATGATTAAGGCAAAAAATGAAAGGATCGCAGTTCGGTGTTTTAAATGCATCGAAATTTCTAACAATAGCCAGGCAATCACGATAAAAAGGCCGATGTACGGGACGTAAGTATATCTGTCAGCGCAGCCCTGAAGACCAACCTGGAAAATTCCGATAACGGGTATAAGCGTGCCTAAAAACCAGAACCATCCTGAAGCGATATACGGACGGCGACGGAGATTAAGCAAAGAAAGAATTGTAATCATAACGAGGACAAAGGAGGCCATAACTAATCGCCAGGAAGAAATGCCGCTTTGCAGGTGGGGATAAAAAATTGAAAGATTAACAGGCCAGAACAATTTTTCTATGTATATCATATAAGCTAAAACGGCATTTGACAGTCTATCAAAAACAGAAAAGTGAGAAAGAGATTTGACCAGTTCCATTTTTGCCTGAACCATGAAGGTGATAAAAGACATTCCCGCGGACATCAGCAGAAAGGGTATTTTCTCGATAAGCAGTTTAGAGGTTTGTCCTTTTTTAAAACGATTAAGCGGCCACAAATCGAGCAGCAGCAGGACAAAAGGCAAAGTAACAAGCATTGGTTTTGCTAAAAGTCCCAACGCAAAAGCCGCCAGCGCAAGAGCGTAAAATAATTTTTTATTTTTCCCGGCATAATAAAAATAAAAGAGCACTACAAGCAGCCAGAAAAAAGTACTGAGGGTGTCTTTCCTTTCGGAGACCCATGCGACGGATTCCACGTGCATAGGATGAATTGCGAATAACGCGGCGACAAAAGCGCTTGGCCAAGTTCTTTCTGTCATAAGGTTTAGGACCGAAAACAACAGAAGAACATTAAGAATGTGAAATATTAGATTCATAAAATGGTGAGCGTGCGGATTTATGCCAAAAAAATGGCAATCGAACATGTGAGACAGGGTCGTTAAAGGATGATAATTAAGGGCGTGGATACTGGTAAAGGTCCAAATTATATTTTTGAAGCTAAGGCCGGTAACGATGCGATTGTTATTGTAGATGTAAATGTCATCATCGAAATTGATATAATCATTCTGTATTACGGGAGAAAAGGAAATGAACGTAACAGCAGCAAAAAAAAGGTATATTAATATTTTCAAACCAGATTTATCCGATGTGGTATTCATGGTAAATAATATACCAATTCGGTCGAATTAAGCAATAAAAAACGCAAGGCAGAACTTGCGCGATTAAAAAAAAAGAAAATAATTTTCCGCAGTACGAATCAATTATAGATGCCTCGCGGCATATTTTATAACAAACCTTCCAAATCCTGCGCAAGTTTTATTTAAGTACAGAAATTCAAAAAAGGTGGCAAATGGAACAAAATAAGTTAACGGCAAGTAAAATTTTTGAGTGGAAGCATCCGGTGACCCAGGCAGTGAGCAGCGTAATGCGGGCGTTTGGAATGACGGTACAGCGACTGAAAAATAACGCGATTGTCCATCATTGCGAAATTACTATATCGCCGGGACAAATATGCTACATTACAGGGCCGTCCGGCAGCGGCAAAAGCGTTATATTGCGTGAATTCTACAAACAATGTGATGATAAAAACAAAATAAATATTGAGGATATAACACTCGAAAAG
Source organism: Planctomycetota bacterium (assembly GCA_022705345.1). Taxonomy (GTDB): domain Bacteria; phylum Planctomycetota; class Phycisphaerae; order Sedimentisphaerales; family UBA12454; genus UBA12454. Next base: position 1,831 of record JAKJEQ010000096.1, read on the forward strand.
GACAAAACTTGCGTGGACTGTTTGGGGGGCAAGGGGCAGAGTACAGGGGACAGAAACCATAAATACGGTTTTCTTGAGATTTTACGAACGCTGAGCCTGGCGGGACTTACAGACGTTTTTTGCGTGCTCAATTCGCCTGCAAATTTGTCGGAGGGGCAGAAATACCGCTATCGAATCGCAAAGGCAATCGCATCGGATAAACAATTCATTTTCGCAGATGAATTTTGCAGCCAACTGGACAGAGTGACGGCGGCGGTGATATCGCATAACATACGAAAATTATCAGCTAAAACAGGCAAAACATTTGTTCTCGCAAGCGCCCATGACGATTTATTGGCGGATTTACGGCCGGATATAATCGTGATTAAGCATTTGGCGGGTGAAGCAGAAGTAATCTACAAAAAATAAAAAATTAAATGCAAAAATCGAAAATTTAGGAACGCCTTCGGCGGTATTTAGTTATGAAATGCACGGTGAAGAAATATTTAAGGATAGTTCAGGGGAACCTGGACGATTATAAATTATTGTCGAGATTTCATTATCGAAGCTGTCAGACGGGGCCTGTCGCGGCGATTTATAAAATTATCGATACACATCCCGCACGAGAAAAAATTGAACCTGTTGTTGGGGTAATAATTTATTCTATGCCTGCAATCAGCGTCGGGCTTCGCAATGTCGCTACGCACGAACTGTTCACAAAATCGGGGTCAAGCGATGCGAACCTGCAGCTTGTAAATAATAATATCCGCACAATTTCGCGAGTGGTAATCGAGCCTCGATACAGGGGCCTGGGTCTGGCATACCAGTTGGTGAGAAAAACAATGCCGCTGCTGAATATGCCTTATATCGAGGCACTTGCGGTGATGGGGAAGGTAAATCCATTTTTTGAAAAAGCGGGGATGATAAAATTCGAGTCGATCGAGCCGCTGCGGAGCGTTAAGCTCAAGCAGGCTTTAAGCGCGGTCGGGATCGAAGAATACGAGCTTGTGGATGTTGAGAGAACAAACGCAAAACTTGACGGGTTAAATTCAAAAGCAAAGGCGTTTATCGAAAAGCAAATAACGGGTTTTCTATCAGCTTATGGAAGAAGAGCGAAAAATCTTGAACATTGTTTGAAGAGGACGGAATTTGTTATCAGCAGGCTATCGGAATCGCCTGTTTATTATATCTGGCGAAACGCCAAACTAAATTTAAATATAAAAAATAAAATATAAAAATTGCGGAATCGCCTTACGGCGAAGAAATTTTATAAGTAAATAACTCAAACTGACCGATTTTGATAATAATATTTATATAACTCATTATTTAATGATAACACACATTATAATTTATGGTTTGAGATTGCTTCGTCGTTCCGAAACGGGACTCCTTGCAATGACAAAAATGGCGTTTGATGTCATTGCGAGGCTGTCCGCAGACAGCCGTGGCAATCTCAACCGCTGAATCGCAGTTTGAGTAAATAAAAAAGGCCGGTGTTTTAGGCCGGCCTTTGGATACCTTTGCAGCGATCAATTATGCGATTTTTTTTCTGAGCAACAAACCAGCAAACGAAAGAATTGCGATTGTCATTGGTTCAGGAACAGGCGTATAGTCGTACTCGATAGTAACTGAAGCCTGGCCGGTAGTATTAACTGCGGCTTCGCTGTTTGTCGGAAGGCCGAGCGGCATCATTGAAAATGTCTGGGTTGTGAAAGTCATATTTCCGGTTCCGATGAACTGAGCCATACTATCGGGAGCATTCAGAAAGAAGGGCACAGTGTCATCGTCGCTGAGGGCGGCAACTTCGATTCCGCTTGTGCCGGCATAATCAGTTGAGCCATCATAAGCACCGAGAGTTACATTGTAGGTTTGATTGTCAGTGTAACCTGATGAGCAAATTCCTCCGCCGATGACAACGTAGGCCATAATATTGTTTGTGACAACAGTGAAGTTCCCGCCAAATCTTTTGAGGTTCTCAAAACCGAGCGAACCCTGGAGAGCGGTATGGAAAGTAATGGTAACGCTGTTTAATGTGCCGAGAGCCGGATTGAACTGCGAGATAACCAGATCTCTGTCTGGCATCAAATCAAATAAACCTATAATGCTGTCGGAGTATGTGATTAAGTTAGCCTGAGCGGCAACAGTTATTGCAAGAATGGTAATAATAAAAAGAAAATTTTTCATTTAATAACCCCCAAAAATCTGATGCCTGCACCCTCCCAAAATTCAGCATCATAAACCCTCACGTCAACGCCCCTGACTGATGGTAAGCATTGTAGCAAAAAACGGATTTTAAAGCAAATTTCAGGAACTGCAAGACTGGATTTTGGGCGAAAAACGAGTATAGGGGCACGCAAAGTGTATTTTTATAGGGCTGTAAAAGAAAAATTAAAGGAAGAAACAAATGCAGAATCAAAATGAAGTAAAGCAAATAGAATTGAACAGGCTGATTGAAAATCCTGAAAATCCGAACCGGATGAGCAAGCAGAATTTTGAAAAGTTAAAAAAACATATCGCAGAAACGGGCAATTATGAGTCGCTGATTGTGCGGGCGCATCCGAAGAAGAAAAGGTCTTATCAAATAATAAACGGCCATCACAGGGCGAAGGCCTTGAAGCAGATTGGCGCAAGTTATGCAAATTGCAGCATCTGGGATGTTGACGATGACGGCGTGAGGATCCTGCTATCGACGCTGAACCGGCTGGGCGGGAAAGATGATTTGAGTATTAAAATCGAGCTGATAAAAAAACTGTCGGCGAAATACAGCTCAAAAGAATTGGCTGCGAAACTGCCCGACAGCAGACAGGTAATTGAAAAACTGAGAGATATCACTATGAAACCTTTACCGCTTGCAGTCGCTTGCGGCAGGGATATATTTTTGAATTCGCTGGTATTTTTCCTGACCGATGAACAGGCAAAAATTGTTGAAAAAGCCTTGGCAAAGGCCTCAAAAAACAGTTCAAAAGCTGAGAAAAAGGCTTCGGCGATAACACAAATCGCCCAGGAGTGGCTTGATTGTCAGTGAAAGAGCAGATGAGGAGCATAAAAACACTTCAGCATATGGATTACATTTTATGGCGTAAGAGTTTATTTTTGGGTTTGACAGCGGGGTGCTTTTGAAAGTACAATTTTGCGTCTGAATTAATGATTTTTTCTATGGAGTAACTTTTATTATGGATCCTAAGATATTTAAGGCGTACGACATACGTGGAATTTACCCTGACCAGTTAGACGAGGATGCGGCATGGAAAATCGGGAACGCGTCGGCGACATTTTTGCGTTCGCTTCTTCGGGGTTATGATCGGGGATTAGCGAACCGTCAGAGCCTTTGTGTCGGTCACGATATGCGTTCGCACAGCCAGGCGCTTGCGGAAGCATTGATAAAAGGGATGAAAGCGGCGGGGGCAAATGTAATAGATATCGGGATGATCGATACTCCTCAAATGTATTTCGCAATAAATCATTTGGGAACATGCGGCGGGGTACAGGTAACGGCATCACATAATCCGGCGAAGTACAACGGCTTTAAGATCTCGGGTCTTGAGGCCAAGCCGATAGGCGAAGATACGGGGCTAAAAGAAATTAAACATATAGCGACGGCGCTTCTGCATACTTTGGGGACGGAAGGCGGAGCGGTTGAAAAAACAGATTTGACCGAAGCGTATAAAGAGCATATTTTGAAATTTCTTGCGGGAAAAGTCAAACCATTGAAGGTTGTCATAGACGCGTCCAACGGTATGGCGGGCAAGATGGTTCCTCCTATTTTCGAGGATTTGGGCGTCGAGATTATCAAACTGAACTTTGAACATAAAGGGGTGTTCAAGCATGAGCCTAATCCGCTGGTTGAGAGCAACCTGAGTCAGTTGAAGAGCACAATAAAGAAACGCAAGGCCGATGTCGGCATTTGTTTTGACGGCGACGCAGACAGGCTTGTTATGGTTGATGAAAAAGGCGAGACAATCGGATGCGATATTCTGACAGCGCTTATGGTTCCTTATTTTTTAAAGAAAGCACCTGGATCGGCTATAGTATATGATTTGAGAAGCAGTTGGGTGGTTCGGGAAGAAATCCTGAAATACGGCGGCGTGCCGAGACGGGAACGAGTAGGGCATTCGTTTATGAAAAAGACGCTGCGAACAGCGCGAGCGATTTTCGGCGGGGAGTTGAGCGGACATTTCTATTACAGAGATAATTTCTTCGCGGACTCGGGGATGATTACTTTCGTTCATATGATAAATATTCTGAGTTCAACTGATAAGCCTGTGAGCGAGCTTGTGAAACCGTTGAGAAGGTATTTCGTCAGCGGGGAAGTGAATTTCGCGGTGGAAGACAAGCAGGCGATGATGACGGAACTGAAACGGAAATTCAGCCAGGGTGAGGCAGACGACCTGGATGGAATAACGGTGCAGTTTAAAGACTGGTGGTTTAATTGCAGGCCAAGCAATACTGAACCACTGCTTCGGCTTAACGTAGAAGCCAAGAGCAAGGAACTACTGGATAAACAATTTAAAGAGATAGAAGGCATTTTGGGTAAACCTGTTGAACATTAAAGGTTGATATGAAGTGTGTAATAGTAGTTTTGGTTATAGTGTCGGCGTTTTTGTTTTCGGGATGCCAGACTAATCCGGTGACCGGGGAAACAGAATTTGTTATAATCAGTCCTGAACGGGAAAAGGAAATGGGGGCTGATTACGCGAAGGAAGTCGAAAAAGAACTGGGTAAAAGCATACATGACCAGCAAATCCAGGATTATGTGAACAATGTCGGGCAGAAGATAGCGCGTGTAAGTCATATGCCTGATTACGGATTTAGTTATAAGGCAATCGACCATAATTCAGTTAACGCTTTTGCGATACCGGGGGGATATATTTATATAACGACGGGTATGCTTAAGCAGATGAATAATGAGTCTCAGCTTGCGGCGGTGCTCGGGCATGAAACTGCGCACGTGACAGCGAGGCATATTGCCAACCAGATGACGCGGGATTTGATGATAAATCTTGGTTTGACTGCGGCAAGCTATAAAGTTCCGACGACGGCATTGAGAGTGGCGGGAATTGTCGCACAGCTTGAGGGGATGTCCTTTACGAGAAGCCAGGAGAGACAGGCTGACCAGGTTGGGCTTGATTATTTGGTTAAGGCCGGGTATACGCCGAATGGGATGATCGAGACGATGGAGATTCTTGAAAAACAGAGCGAATCACGGCCGATAGAATTTTTGTCAACTCATCCTAATCCAGAAAACAGAATAGGATTGATAAAAGAGAACATCTTCAATAACCGATACAGCAGCAGCGGCAAGGTGGGGAAAGAAGAGTATGCGGCCAATGTTACTGAAAGACTGAAGCAGCTAAAACCGCAGCAGCAAGAGCAGCCCCAGAAATAGTGTGAAGCATTATTGTTGATTTGCTAAGAGCGGTATATCCGGGGCGGGATAATTTTTCGGGGTCGCAGGTTTTAAAACAAGAGACAGTTAAAAAGGTTGTAACCATAAAAAAAGCACGGCCCTTAAAAGAATTTTCTGCTGTAAATAATGCTATTACCAAAAGCAGAAATAAAATGGTTTTGTACAAAACAGACGCTTTTTTTATGCCGAGAGTAACTACTAATGTTTTTTTGTTGACTGCTTTGTCCGCGGGGTAATCCGGAAATTCATTGGCGAAGATCACGAGGAAAATTAAAAGAGCGATGAAGATAGAAGGCAAAAGAGGGACAAAATCAATTATGCCGGTCTGGATGTAATAGGCTCCGTAAACGGGGAGAACGCCGAAGAGGAAACCGATAGTAATTTCGCCGGCGG
>JAKJEQ010000097.1:0-244 GCA_022705345.1 Planctomycetota bacterium
TTAGTCAATGATGACTTACAATAACCTCAAAACTGTAATTGTAATGCCCGCGTACAATGCTTCAGCGACTCTCGAAGCAACGCTGAAAGATATTCCCCAGCAGTTCCATAGAGATATAATTCTTGTGGATGACTGCAGTAAAGACAACACCGTAGAGATTGCGGAAAAGCTCGGCCTGACGGTCATAAGGCACGAGCAGAACAAGGGTTACGGCGGAAATCAGAAAACATGTTATCAGGCTGCG
>JAKJEQ010000097.1:283-7568 GCA_022705345.1 Planctomycetota bacterium
AGGAGCGGATATCATTGTAATGCTTCACCCGGATTATCAGTATGATGGCAGATTGATCCCGTATTTCATAGGTTTTTTAATGACAGGGGTTTGCGATGTAATGCTCGGCAGCAGGATCAGAACACGCTCAGAGACGCTGCGGTCGGGTATGCCGCTCTATAAGTATTTATTTAACAGAATGTTAACGATTACGGAGAATTTTATTTTAGGCCAGAATCTGGGCGATTTCCACAGCGGCTTTAGGGTCTATCAAAGAGAAGTCCTCGAAAAAATTCCATATCTCCTTAATTCAGATGACTTTGTGTTCGATTCGCAATTTTTGGCGCAGGCGGCTTATTTCGGTTTCAAGATCGCAGATGCGCCGGTTCCGTGCCGGTACTTCAAAGAGGCCTCGAGCATCAACCTCTCAAGAAGCATAAGATACGGGCTGCTAACACTTTATACAATGCTGCAATACATCCTTGCCAAATACAAACTCGCAAAATTCGACATCTTTAAGAACACCACCCAAAAATAAAGGACTTGCGAGCGATTTTTCATTTCTGCGCAAGTTTGCAATACAAGTGCGCACGAAAGTGCTAAAAAAGCCGAAAAAAAAGCGTAAAAAAAGCGGGGAAAGTGATTAAAAAGCCATAAAAAGCGAGCGAAAAACCACGAAATTTCAGGCTATATAGGATAGACAAGACCCTACTTTTTACGCAGTTTGGATATCTTCATTACTGATTGCGAAAGGGGTTAAAACACGAACTTTTCCAGGGTATGGGAAAGAAGATTTTTTTTATCGGTTGAGATTGGGGGAAATGAAGGATATAATTTTTGGAGCCATCAAGGCTCAATGGCACAAAAATCTGTTGATAAAAAATCAGGAGGCTGGAAAAATAAAATCAAACATCAAAATAAAAAGCAAAATGATTTATAAAAAAAATGAATTTGTAAGTTTGAAGAGAAAAAGAAATAGAATTTTGCAGAACATCGAAGAATTACAACATTGAGATTGAATAATAGGTGACGAGTGAATATGCCCGAAACTGAGTGGGAATCTTTCAAGAAATATATGTTGAACATGCCGCTTGAGGTGATAAAACAAATCGAGCGGGAAAGCGCTACTGAAGCCGAAACACTTTATAGAGAATTCAAAAAGAAATTTGAACAAGGTCTTTGCGACAGTTGTGGAAAACCATTAAGTTCATTTTATTCAGAGTCTCCATGTTTCCATTGGTTACTACGGCCTGAGGGGGCAAAAAAGGAAAATATCGAAGATGTATTTAAGGCCAAAGGCTATTTTCGAACAGCATCCTATGTCAGATGGGTTTGTAATCAAGACGTGCATCTTTCAAGAATAAATGATCTATCCGAAGAAGGTGATATGAAAGCTGTTTTTCATTGGTCTGCACAGTATCGTTATATTAAATGGACTTTCCTTTGCACATTGAATGATTACAAAGGTCATGATGACCGACATATTTCTTTTCCTCACTATCACATTGAAATGTGTTTGAATAACAGAATCTTTATTAAATTTAATGATTTCCACCTTAAGTTTACTGATGAAGATCTTTTCAATTTAAAATGTAACTTTGATAAAACTTGTCCAGTCAAGCAATCATTTGGACCTCACGGATCAGGAATGGAAGATGCTTTTTCCATATCTTCTGAAGATATTATCAAAAGAACTCAAATCACAAATGATCCAAGCAAGGCTGTTTATCATATACACACAATACTTATGGATAAAGATGGCCTTCCTAGGGAAATTATCAACGAGGCACTAAAAAAAGCAAGGGAGTCGGGAAAACCGGTCGCTAATTTTCTAAAGGAAATGGGATATATACCCCAAATAATTATTGAACCCCCTGAAAATGTTCCTCAGAAACAGATTCGTTATCATCCAAGAAGAAGAAAAAAAAATTAACAAATTATTAAACTTAATAGGTTTATTCTTGATTATGAATAATACAGTCGAATTAGTAGAAAAATACATTAGTGCATTTCGCGGCTTAATCAATTCTAAAATTTGGCCCAGTAAAAATAGTATTCGCAAAACATTGAGGCTTAGCAAAGACGAAGATTGGTCGTTTCTTTGCGTTTCTATGGATATTGTTGAAGATGCATGTACAGCGATTAATAATTTTCTAATGTTTGGCCTCAATGGTCCCACAAAACTTGAAGATATTGGCGAAAAATATCTCCGGCTGTATGGTATTCTTAGTGCAACTTATATTCAACAGGAAGCATTGCTCAAGTTATATCAGATTGTAAATGTTCCACCTTCGTTTAAGGGTGGAAAAGAATTAGTTGATAACCTATTGATACGTTCACTTCGACATAAGCTTAGTTCTCACGGCACAAATTACCTTAACAAAGTGAGCAATTCAATCGAAGCATGTGTACCAATACGATTTGATTTAGATGACTTCAATTGTACCTATGCTATCAATGGCCGGGGTAATCATAACTCTGTTGATCTTAAGGAATCAGTGAATGATCATCTTAATACGATGGTGGAGTTGCTGGATAGGATTTTGGGAAAAGCATTAAAAACATTGTTCAAAGGTCAAGAGACTAGTAAGAACTATATTGAGTTCTCAGAAAAATTAGCCGATTTAAGAATTATTAGAAAAGGTGGTATTGTGCTGCAACCTCCAAATGGCAGGAAGTTAATTATCACAATGACCAGTGAAATCTAACAAATAATTCCACTTGCGAGAGGGAATGAAAGTTTATCGTGTAAAATAGAATAGGATAAGAAAACGAGATGCCCTGATGAAGTAGTTTTAAGAACTTCAATGAAGCAGCAAAAACACTTCACAGGGTGAACTTACGCATCTCATAATTTTTTATAACGGACTATTTTATGATGCAATTTTGTTATGTTTATGTTTTGCAATCTGAAAAAGATCATCAACTTTATACAGGTTTAACAATCGATTTAAAAACAAGGCTCGAGGAGCATAATAACGGAGAAGTATCTCAGACGCAGAACAGACGGCCAATGAAACTAATATATTATGAAGCATGTTTAAGTCAGAATGATGCCGTAAAACGCGAAAAATATTTAAAAACAACATGGGGTAAAAGATATGTTAATAACCGATTAGAAAGTTATTTCAAAAGACAAATATAAGGATTTGATTGCGGCAGATAAAGAAGTTAAAACTATATGCAATGTGATTTATTCAGTATGCCAAGATTATAGCAGGTCTCTTTAAGAATAAAGATTGAATTTTTTTCTTAAACATTTAATATGAATAGCGATAAGATTACAACAGTTTTATTTTACATTTAGTAGTGAAGAGTGGAAAATTATGGATACAGGAAATATTAATGAATCAAGATCAGGCGGGTTGGGGCAGAATCAAATTATCGCCAAGACGCTGCTGATTGTGTGCGGGATTTATATCAGCCTTACTATAGTAATGAAGAATATGTCTTTAGTTCAAACAAGCTTTCAGCGGGATTTCGGCGGATTTTTCACAGGCATGTTTTCTGCAATCGTATTTATCGGGACGCTGTTTGCCATTCTTTATTTTTTTGTTCTTAATAATGACTGGCTAGTTGGAAAGATATTGCCGAGCGAAGAACCAATCGAACCTGAAAAACAGCAATTATGGCTTGGGGCTTCGCTGCGGGTCGGACTTGTATTTCTCGGGCTTGTTCTGCTGGCGAAAGAAACACAGTCAGTAATTTTTACGGCGGGATTTATTCTCAAACTGCCGATGCTCGGACGAGAACTGATCTCAAATATTGTTCGAGGCGATAAATGGTTTGAAGATAGATTACTGGCAAGGCATATTTATAATTTGATCGCAACGGGTGTGATTGTTTACCTGATTGCGGGCGGGCCGGGATTTGTGAAATGGGAGTTGAGACACAAATTTACGCGGAAGATTTAAGACACGGATCTGCCGCCGCTAAAGCTATGGCGAGACAAGTTAACACGGATTAACACTGTATTTATTAATTAAGCAGGTGAAAGATGAATAAGATGCAAGGACTGGCGAAAACGCTGATAACAATAATCGGAGTTTACTGGCTGATAATGATAGGGCTTCATGGGCTTCAAATGATATCTGTGTTCCATTCGACCATGAAAAATATCAAAGGGGAATTGGAAACTATTTTCGGAGTGGTGATAATATATTTAATATTTTTAATTATAGCATTGATACTCATAAAAATACTTCGGAGCCGGGATAAGATTGCAATAAAAATAGCCGGCAGTGAAGAATTCGCAAACGTCGATGCCCAGGTGAAATGGATACCTTTTGCATTTCGCTTAACTTCAATTATAGCTGGGATGTACTGTATGGTGCGAGTTGTCAGTTATATACCGAGAATTGCAGGGAATTATATTGTGAAAGAGGTAAACGCAAGAGGTTCCGGAATAAGAATCGAAGAATTTGCTACGGTTCTGATAGCGGGAATATATCTTCTTTATGGTGCGCCGCATTTTGTAAATTGGCAGGCGAAGAAGACGATGGAGACGTGCACGGAAAAATCGTAAAACGGCAGCGGTTGCGATGCTGGTTTCGTTAATCGTGCTTCGGTTGAGCAGGCATCGAATTGGTTCGGCATAGGCAAATGCTTTATAGGGGAATCAGGGCAAATAATTAAAATCATGCCATAAGTGAAAATTAAGGATTCAATTACAACAATTCTTTTTACGCTTCAAAGTTAATCAGGTATAATTTAAGCAAATTCGAAACTGGAATTTTTATGCCTAAAACAAATTTAAAATATAAAGGAGAAATAAAATGATACCACTATCAAAAAGGGCGGGGGCGGAATTTTTGGGGACGTTCTGGCTTGTGCTTGGCGGATGCGGCAGTGCGATTTTTGCAGCGACGTTTCCTGATACGGGGATTGGATTTCTCGGCGTTGCTTTGGCGTTCGGATTAACTGTCCTGACGATGGCTTATGCGGTTGGGCCAATATCAGGCGGGCATTTCAATCCGGCAGTAACGTTAGGATTGTGGGCGGGGAAAAGATTTCCGCAAAAAGAGATATTGCCTTATATAATCGCGCAAGTTGTCGGCGCGATAGCGGCGGGGCTTGTCCTTTATATTATCGCAACGGGGAAAGCGGATTTCGATAAATCAAAAGGATTCGCAGCGAATGGTTATGGAGCTTTTTCGCCGGGGAACTATACGCTGTTTGCCTGCTTTATTACAGAAATAGTAATGACGTTTATGTTCCTTATTATTATTCTTGGTTCTACAGATAAACTTGCGGCGGCGGGATTTGCACCGATCGCAATCGGGCTTGGGCTTACGCTTATTCATTTAATAAGCATTCCAATAACCAACACATCAGTCAACCCAGCGCGAAGTACGGGAGTGGCAATTTTTTCGGGAGGAACTGCAATCGCACAGCTCTGGCTGTTCTGGGTTGCGCCGATAATCGGGGGTGTGCTTGCGGGGCTGGCGTGGAAGGTGTTTTGGGAGAAAGAACCATAAAGGATTTAAAATTGAGATTTGATATTTATTAAAATTCGGCTAAACTTTTCAGGATGAAAAAAACAGAAACAAAATTTAACAACAGCAGCGAATTGCAGCGGAGATGGAAACTGCCGAGAGGACTCGAAATCATCTATGAAGATGACGATATTATTGTGGTTGATAAGCCGGCGGGGCTGCTGACGGTTAAGACGGCGACGGAAAAGACAAAGACGGCCCAGTATATTCTCACCGATTATGTCAGGAAGGGGAATTATAAATCGCGCAAGCAAATTTTTGTGGTTCACAGGCTGGATCAATGGACTTCGGGCGTTTTAATTTTCGCGAAAAGTCAGGACGTCAAAGATAAATTGCAGGAGCAGTGGGACAAAACAGAAAAAAAATATCTGGCAGTTGTTCACGGGCATTTGAAAGAGAAAGGGGGGGTTATCAGTTCTTACCTTGCCGAGAATAAACAGTTCGTTGTTTATTCGACGAAAGACCCATCGAAAGGGAAGCTGTCGCATACGGCATATAAAGTTGTTAAAGAGTCTAGGCAGTTCAGTCTGCTGGAAATAAATTTATTGACGGGAAGGAAAAATCAGATTCGCGTTCATTTGGCGGATATCTGTCATCCGATTGTCGGCGACAGGAAATACGGAAAAGAGAATGACGGTTTTAATCGGCTTGCGCTTCATGCGAAGTCGATAACGTTTTTGCATCCTGTAAGCGGCAAGCAGATGATGTTTGAGAGTAAAGTGCCGGCGTATTATAGGGAAATATTACGATTGAAAATTTAAGATTGAAGATTTTTGGGATCGTCCATTCGGGTTTCACGCAGGACAGCTTTACGGCCAGGCTTAAAGTAAGTTATTGACAAAAAGAGGAAATAATGGTAATATGACGGTTTGAACTTTTATTATGGTTCTTCGGCAGGACGTAAATCCTGAATTGACAGGCTGTAAAAGCTCGTTGCTCTACGGTCGGTGATTCAGCAAAGTCCAGAAAAGCCGAAAAAACCGGAATAAGGAGCATATATGAAAAATGCAGGAACGGATTCCCGCTTGCGCGGGAATGACAAAGACACACCAGAAAACAACTCATCTTTACCAATCAAGACGGGCGCTGAAATTGTTGTCAGTACTTTGATAGAACAAGGCGTTGAAACGATGTTCGGTTATCTTGGCGGAGTGGTATTGCCGCTGTTCGATAAACTTTACGATGCGCCAATCAATTTTATAATTCCGCGGCACGAGCAGGGCGGCTGTCATATGGCGGACGGCTATGCGCGAGCGAGCGGGAAGGTCGGCGTTATGGTTGCGACGAGCGGGCCGGGGGCATGCAATCTTATTACCGGAATCGCAAACGCGATGATGGATTCTGTTCCGCTGGTTGTACTGACGGGGCAGGTTCGTACGGACTTGATTGGAAATGACGCGTTTCAGGAAGCTGATACGACGGGGATTACTCGGCCGATTACGAAACATAATGTAATTGTCAAAGATGTGAACGATTTGCAGCAGACGATCCGTGAGGCGTTTTATATCGCAAAGACGGGACGGCCGGGGCCGGTTCTTATCGATATTCCGGTTGATGTTGAAGTTACCAAGGCGCAGGTAAAGCCATTAAGCGATATTGCTTTGGCGGGTTATAAGCCGCAGGTTAAAGGCCATCACCGGCAGATAACGATGGCGGCAGAAGAGATAAATAAATCTGAAAGGCCGGTGCTTTATGTCGGCGGCGGAGTTATTGCGGCTAACGCGGCGCAGGAACTTCGGGAGTTTGCTAAGAAGGCGAATCTGCCGGTAACGATGACGCTGATGGGGCTTGGTGCTTATGATCAGACACGG
>JAKJEQ010000098.1 GCA_022705345.1 Planctomycetota bacterium
CATATACTTTTTTTTCAATGTTATTTAAATGGATAACTGCTTCATGCCAGTCTACCTGTGCCTCCTGTCCCGGATCGAATGCAAGGGGCATGAATACTTCCTGACCGCGGACAGCAGCTTCATTGATGTACCGAACAACCGTACTGTAATGACCGATAAAACCATACTCGTCACATAGCCGTTCATACATCTTTAGTACTGTCATACGCTGCTTACGTCTGGTGGCCTTGTTCTCCTTGACCCACTGATCAATTATTTTTTTATACGGCTCGATTGTCGGCTTTGGACGCGGCTTGGTCAACCGGTAACCCGGCGGTATTCCAAGTTCCAGAGCTTTTTTGATTGTCTTTCTCGAATGACCAAGCTGCTGGGCAATCTCACGCTGGGACAAACCTTCGTCCCGATGTTTTCGCCTGATAATTTCATAATCATCCACTGTAAGCATTTCCTTTCTGAGCCTCCTATCTTAAATTCACACAATTTAAGATATTTTTATTCGGCTCGCTACAGTGGTCCCCTTTTCGATGCTTTTTTAACCTAAATCTGGCCCCGTTTTAAATGCAAATCGCCAGGCTGCGATAGCCACCGAAGCCAGGCTGCCGCTCAACAACAGTATAGCTACAGCAATATATATTTGAAATTTCATAACAATCATTGTAGCAAACCCTGTGCCGAACCCGCTGGAATACTGATATAACGCTGCTATAAGCCTTTTCAGTCTTAAATTGAATAAAAAAGTAGAGGCCGTTGTCGAGAAATTTGACGTATTTGGAATGTTTGTTTACTATTCAATGCGGACTATTGATTTTCCTTCATTACGGCTATTGCGATTTGGGCATCTTCAGAAATCAAACCATCTTGAGACACCCATGAGCCGCCATCCCCCGCTCCCCAGGAATAGACCGAAATAGTATATGAAGCAAGCTGATTTTCGAGGAAATCCGCCACCAACTGTGCACGTTTTGTGGAAACAACCCACTGCTGCGACTCAGTTTTTTCATTTGGGGCAAGTCCTACGACGTAAATTGTGGCAATATCATTTATTCCGGCCGTCCGCAAATCTTCAATGAATTTACTCAAGACCTGTTTTGACTGTTCTGAAAGATCGATTTGACCATTGGAAAACCCGACCGGCATTATCGTGAATTGAGGTTTTGACCCTCTAATTTGAGATTTTAAAGTTTTCGCCTGGCTGTTAATATTTTTGAAAATTTTCCTTAGTTTATCGGCTCGATAATCGATAATTCTGCCGTTCATCGGCGTGTCGCCACCACTGACATTGTAATATTGCTTTTCGCTGTCGAAACTGTCCACATCGCTTAGAGTTCCGAACAATTCCGGAATTCCGAAGCCATTAATGGAAGACCTGAACCCCTCTACTGTTTTTTCGAAAACACCTTGACCTTCAGCAGTGATTTTACCCGTTCGTGCTGATGAAGACATTGTCAAAAGCATCACAAAAAACGCCATAAGCAATGAAATCATATCAGCGAAAGAGATTATCCATAGCGGTGCACTTTCGCCTTTTTCTTCAGGCAAAACAAATTTTTCTTTCATCCCGAAATACCTTTATCAAGCATAACAATTTCAAGCATTCTCTTGCCATCAAAATTTTCAACAGGAGTAATACTTTTAGAACTGATATTGCAATTATCTTCGCAAATACCTTTCCGTGCCAGATAATCCATAACAGTCATTGACCTTGCTATTCCGAGGTCAACATTGTTGTCGCCGTCTGTTTCGCTGATTACAATTTTACAGGGCTCTTCTTTAAACAACATTGCCAGATTATCGAGAAAATTTCGTCCTTCTCTGGAAAGGGTAGTACCCATAGCTAAAAAAGCAATTCTAGACTCAAGCAGAAAAACTTTCCTTGACCTGAATTCCTTAAGGTCAGAAGAGCCAAAGCCCATATTATCTGATTTCTCCTCAAGCGTTGGTTTTTCACTTCCTGTGTCTGCCTGTTTTTGAGCAGGTGATCTGGGGCTAATCGCATTTCTGGGGGCAGGGCTAAAAAAACCATAATGCGGCTTTAAAGCGCTTTTAGCGATTCCCTTCAGTTTGTCAGTCTCAGCCGGCCCGAACGAAGCAAACGTAGTAAGCATCACGAAAAAAGCCATAAGCAGCGAAATCATATCCGCAAACGATACGATCCATAAAGGCGCACTTTCGCCGCTTTCTTCTTCCTGGGGTTTTTTAGGTTTTTCAGACATTTACACTTTTACCTTTACATTCTCGCGGCTTTTTGCTGAAACAAACACGTGAATTTTCTCGCGAACAGCAGTCGGGTTTTCACCTTTGGCAATTGCGCAGATTCCTTCGACAATCATTTCTTTTACAATGGTTTCTGCTTTTGAATACTGCCCCAATTTTCCTGCCAAAGGCAGGAACAGCATATTTGCCAAAAAGGCGCCATAAAATGTACAAACCAGCGCGACTGACATACCTCTGCCTACTTCCTCGGGGCTTTCCATTTTGCTTAACATCGCAATCAGGCCGATCAATGTCCCAACCATCGCGAACGAAGGGCAGGAAGCGCCCATAAATTCAAGAATTTTTTTCCCCATTCCGTGACGTTCCTGGAGATATTGAATTTCCAGCGACATTATTTCCTTTATAGCCTCGGCATCCTGACCGTCCACGAGCATTTGGAGCCCGCGAGCAAAGAAGGGATCGCCCAGTTTCCTGATTTCCTGCTCCAGAGCCAGTGTTCCATCACGTCTGTTTATAGCCGCAAAATCAACGATCTTTTGTATCAAAACGGATTGCTGGGGGATTTTCACAACAAATGTCTTTTTGATAATCGAAAAAATGCCTAAAACCTGAGGCAAAGAAAAATGTATTAATGTTGCACAAGTCATGCCGCCGCCAACAATAGCCAGAGCGGGAATGTTGAAAAAAATCGCAAGGTCGCCCTCATACGAAATCGTCCCAAGCACAACTGCAAAGCCAAAAATTATTCCTATTACGGTTGCAATATCCATTTTAAACCTTTATTTATTCTTTGATCGTGATTTTTTTGAGTCTTTTGCAGAATTCAGCGGAGAGCGCAGGCTCTGTTTCCGCAATAGAAGCCAGCACCTTAGCTTTGGTTCTATCCGACATATAAAAAAGAATCTTAACAGCGTCTTCACCGCCGCCATCTTTCATATTAGAGAGAATTTTGCCTGCCTGAGCCGCATCCATTTTATCGTATGTGGCCGCAATAGCGACAAGGTTGGTCTTTTCAGCCGCCGCAATCTCAATTTTACTTTTTTGAAGTTTTTCCTGCTCTGTTTTGATGCTTGAGACGGTTGAAGCCAATTCAACCCTTAATTCATCGAGCTCTTCAATATCCCTTTTCAAGATCTCCTGAGCGGTTTGAAGATTCTGCTCTCGTGCCGATAACTCCTGAACTTTCAAATCATACTGCTTTATTTTTTCACGAACTTCAAAAATCAAATCCTTGAGCTGCTTTTCCGTCAAGGCAAGTTTCATTTTGTCTTCCAGTACAGCAGCTTCGTTTTGCGCGAGTTGAGGATCTGCAAGTTTTAACTCATGATGGTTCGAATCCGCTGAATGATTTGCATCCGCCACCGCAAGAGGTGCATTCTTTGTCGTAAGCCAGCCGAAAGCAAACATTCCCGCAAAACCAATCAATCCGGCACCGAAAACCATTATTATCAATTTTTTATTCACTGATCAGCTCCTTAATTCTGCTGACGAAACCAGCTCTTTGTTCATAATTCTTCTTGAAACCGCTATTGTCGTCATTTCGTCCGCTTCTTTCTGTTCAATTTTTTCCTGTTCCTTCATAAATTGGTTTTTTGTTTCTTCCCGCAGTTTTTCAAGGCTTTTTCTGAACTGTTTAATTTTTATTATTTCACCGATTTTATCCTTCTGCTCTTTTTCGATTTGCCTGACTTTCATTGTGAGATTTTCTATAAGCTCATCGTTAATCGCTGAATACTTAAGAAACAATTCCTGGCTGTCCAGCCGTTTTTTTGGCTCGACTTTCGACAGGCTGTTGATCGTTTCTGTCAATATTCTTTTCTGCATAAGTAATTCGCTTTGAGCAAAGGTCAGTCGCTCGGTTATCTCGAGAAGCTCGGCTCTTTTTATCTGCTCTTCCTTTATTTTAATGTCAAGAACACGCTGCAGCCGCCAGACGAATTTTTTCATATTCTATTTCCTGCCAGCAGCAACATTCACATTCAACATTTCGTCCCAAACCTGCGTTATTCCTATAAGACTTTGTACGGTTTCGTCAAAAGTCGTCCTTTCCCTGACCTGCTGGACAAGAAAACTTCTCACCCTGTCGATCAGTGCAATCGCGCCGTCAATCCTGCGATTGCTCCCGGCCGAAAATGCGCCGATATTTATTAAATCTTCGGCATCAATATATGTCGCGTAAATTTCTTTTATTTTTTGGGCGGCTATCCTGTGCTCTTTACTTGCGACGGCCGGCATCAGCCTGCTGACGCTTGCGAGAATATCCACTGCCGGAAAATGGCCTCTGTCCGCGAGTTTTCTTGATAAAACTATATGGCCGTCAAGCAAACTTCTTGCGCTGTCTGCCACCGGGTCTGACAAATCGTCATTTTCAACAAGAACCGTCAGAATGCCTGTTATGCTGCCTTTGTCCGAATAGCCCAGCCGTTCGATTAGTCTCGGCATTAACGCAAAGACGCTCGGACAATAACCTTTCGCGGCAGGCGGCTCACCTGCGGCAAGCCCGATTTCTCTCTGAGCCTGCGCAAAACGCGTAAATGAATCCATCATAAACAGAACGTTTTTGCCGAGGTCTCTGAAATATTCCGCTATAGTTACCGCGACAAAAGCGGCTTTGACTCTCTGAATCGGAGGAGAATCGGATGCCGCGATGACAACTACGCTTTTAGCCAAACCCTCGGGCCCGAGATTTTCTTCGAGAAACTCCCGAACTTCGCGGCCTCTTTCGCCGATAAGAGCGACAACGTTGACATCCGCTTCGCTGGAATTTGCGATATCGCCAAGCAGCACGCTTTTTCCGACACCGCTGCCCGCGAATATACCAACTCTCTGCCCCCTGCCGCATGTGAGCATACCGTCAATTGACCTGATGCCCAGCGCAAGCGGAAGTGTAATTTTGGTCCTGCTCAGGGCATGAGGACTGGAAGCATCCAAAGCTTTTTTATCAGTACCGTCCAGAGGCCCCTTTCCGTCGATAGGTTCTCCCAATCCATTTAACACTCTGCCGAGAATTTTTTGGCTTAGGGTGATATATCGAGGTGTAGTCCTGCTGGTCACAGAATCCCCGGGAGAGATGCCTTCGATATGTTCCAAAGGAAGCAGAACAAGTCTGTCCCCGTGAAAGCCTACAACTTCCGCGAGAACCCGCCTGCCGTCGCGTATGTTAATATTGCATAATTCGCCAATCCCGACTTTGGGCCCCGACGATTCAACTGTCAATCCGGATACTCTGATAATCGTACCATGGCAATTTAAAAGGTTAACCGAACGCAAAACGGAATGAAATTTATCGAAATCAATCAGGTCATTAGGCTGATTAAAAATATTCTTTTGATTTTTAATTTTTGAAAACGCCATTTTTATCCCGCTTTTACAAGCGCCTTTGTTATTTCTTCAAGATGTTCGTCAATAACGGATTTTATGATTCCTCCGGGACTTTCAAGAACACATTCAGCGTTTCCGACACCATCATCGGAAACAAAGAGGATTCCTCTAAATGCATTATCGTTCTGCTCGTTCTGGATTTTTTTGCAATATTCGTAATCCTTCGGACTTAAACGCACTACCACATCCTGCTTCGAAGGCGCGTTTTTAAGAATTTCCTTTATGATTGATTCGATTTCATAATCGCCGTCCTGAACCTTCTGCATTAGAATTTTTCGCGCGATTTCGACAGATAATCTGGCAATTTGCTGACCTTGCTGGACATAAACCTCTTCATAAAGCGTGTTCATTTTATCAGCAATTTTCTCCAGAGTCTGACAAACCTGAGCATATAAATTTTTTTGGGCCTCCAACTCGGCTGCGAGTTTATTGATTTCTCCATCCGAAACAGCCTGCTTATCAGAATTAATTTTATCAATGATTCTTACCGATTTAAGAGGACAAGCGAGTTTAACTGTTACATTTGTCATTTTATTCTTCTACAAAGTTCAATTCGCCTTTTTTGTTCATCTCCTGCAAAATCGAAACTATCTCCTCTCTGGCAGACGCAATATCCTCTTTCTTTGGAGTTGACATGAGAGATGTTTCTTCATCTATAGCCGCACCGGCGCGCTCCGAGATATTTGACCGGATCTTTTTAATTATGACCTCATCTGCTTTATATAAAGCCAGCGACAGTTTTTGGGTATCGACCCCCCGCAGCCCCTCCTGCATTGACCTGTCTGTTATCTGCAAGATGTCTTCCCATATAATCATAAGGTCCGTGACTTTATCGGCCGCCTGGCTGTCTTTTTCTTTCAATGCCGCGATCATACCGTCACGAAGCTCTTTTCCAAGATTTCGTAAAATGACTGCCACTTTCCTCAACGATTGGTCAGCAATGCCTGTCAAAGTTCCGTCTTGTGCTCCAGGCTTGCCGATGGCCTCAAGACGTTTGGAAATCATCTCCGCTATTCTTCTTTTGGCTTCAGGTGTAACTGAATTTATACTGGTCATCCCGCTGACAGCGCCGATTCGGACGTCATCTTTCAAAAGATTCAGAACTTCGGAGCTTTTTTTCGGTGTGAGTTCTGATAATATAACAGCGATCGCCTGAGGGTGTTCATTTGCGAGGATCGACGATAATACCTGTGAATTTGCGGCTCGAATAGACAAAAAAGGATCGCGCTTAAGCAGCATTTCGTCTATCTGATTTTGTATCTGCTTGGCTTTCTCGTTGCCAACCGTGCTTTTGAGCATGGTATCGAGAAAACCTTTCAAATGAAATCCTTGTGCAGGTTTGAGCGAATTGCAAAACTGATATGCAACTTCAACAGTTTGCTTTTTGTCCCTTAGGCCTGTCGCATCCAGATACGCAAGTTCGACCGCCAATTCCTGGACTACCTCAGGTTTAATGCCCTTCAAAAGTTCCGCCGCCGTTACCGCGTCGAGAGTTGTAAGTAATATTGCAGCTCGTTGTGTCCCTGTTAATTCCATCTAATCAACTTCCCTTGTCCTCAAGCCAGCTTGAGAATAATTGTCTTGCTTTATCAGGATTATTCCTGAGACTATCGGCAATCTGTCTGCGCAACATCACCGGATCATCGGTCATCACGCCTTCAGGAAGCAGTCCTGCGGCAGCTTCTCCGGGAGGTAGTTCCGGAGCCGAACCAACCGCTGCTGCAACTGCCTTTTTCTTTGCTCCGCTGAACATTTTCAGTACTATCAAAGCGCAAATTGCCATGATACCCAGTGAAGCCTGACCGGCGATCGCAATAATGTCTATTTTTTTCTCTTCAAGCTCGACAACAGGCGCCCTGTAAAAACGTGCGTTAACCACTTTTATCGAGTTTGAATCGCTTATGCCCAGCGCGTTTTTAATAATTTGAACAACGCTCGCTTCCTCGATGATCAATTC
>JAKJEQ010000099.1:0-7248 GCA_022705345.1 Planctomycetota bacterium
AACGCCGATCGAAGGAATACCGGGGCAGAAAAACTGCGGCGATATCGACGCCAGTATCGTGCTGGCGCTTGCAGAAAAGAAAAAGCTGAGTCCGGAACAAATTAATATAGAGCTTACGGAGAACAGCGGAATAAAGGGGCTTGCCGGACAGAATTTAACGATTAAAGAAGTTTTTGAACGCAATGATGACAAAGTTAAAAGCGCAGCGGAAATAATTTTGTACCGGATCCTTCTTGCGTGCGGAAGCGCTATGGGAGGTGTCGAACGAATAATCTTTACAGGACGATACGCCGATACGGGCAAGCTGATTGAACAAAAGCTGCAGAAAAAACTGGGGGTTTTTGACAGGATGATCAAATGGACAATTTTTTCGAAGCTGCTGATTGAAATACTCGCCGAGGACGCGGTAATTACAATTTTGAGAAAGGGGCAAAATTCAGCAAATCTTTAATCCAATCTTCGAAATAGAAGGGGTAGATGTTCAGTTTGAGCGATTCGCCGTGGAAATCGCAGCCTTGTTTAGCGAGGGCTGATTCGAGGCGTTCTTTTTCGGCTGGGAAATCCTGCGCAATCATTTTGAGATAAATATCTTTTAATTTTTTCTTTCTCGTCTTGGTCTTTTTGAGTTTTTCTTCGCCTGTTTCGCCCGCTGCGCGGAAAAATTCATAGACAGTTTTTATGGGAATGTCTTTTTTGAAAAATTTTTCGAGTCGCTGCGGGATTTTTTCGGGCAGGGCGTTGTCGTGGTACATCGCGCGTTCGAGAAGCTCATCCTGTGTGTAATAAATAAACGGATTGGCGAAGAAAACGGCGGGACTGTAGTCGATTCTCAGGTCGGCCAGGTATTTCTGGAAGGCGTTGACGCCATGATTTTCGAGAAGGAAAGTCGATGGGCCGTCGCCGATAAGCGCGCAGTGGCAGTAATTGTTAAGGTCGGGACGGTTGAAGCGGATGATGTCGCTGTGGGCCTGCTGGAGCCTGGGTTTTGTTTGGGTGCGGACATCGATAATCAAAATTTTGGATGCGGTTGTGTCTCGGGCGGATTTGAGGATCGCTTCGGGAGCATAATCGCGAGGGAGAATCAGATTTGCCGAAGCGGTATCGGGATAATCGGTCAGACGCTCGCAGATGTCGCGGGCGAGCACGTTGTCGAGAGTGATAATATGAATTTGTTTTTTTCTGTCCCTGTAATGAAGCATAATAAAATATTACCCCAAAATAAAAGCACTAAACTATATACGAAGCCCGAGCGATTTTTCTTTTTTAGAAATTTGGTCAAAGTATAACCGGGATTTGCAGTTGCTCAACCCTTTTTTATTTTTGTGAGGCGCTTTCGACTGTATTGTAGAGCAGCATTGTGATTGTCATTGGTCCGACTCCGCCGGGAACGGGGGTAATAAGCGAAGCGACCTGGCTGACGGGCTCGAAATCGACATCTCCAACGAGCCTGAAGCCGGATTTTTTGGTCGAATCTTCGATTCGGTTTACGCCAACGTCGATGACGACAGCGCCGGGTTTGATCATATCGGCGGTGATGGTTTTGGGTCGGCCTGCAGCGGCGATTATTATGTCTGCACGTTTGGTGTGATATGCTATGTCTTTTGTTCTTGTGTGGCAAACTGTGACGGTTGCGTTGCCGGTGGGGGATTTCTGGATTAGCATATTTGCCAGCGGTTTTCCGACGATGTTGCTTCTGCCGACGATGACGACTTCGGCGCCGTCGAGTTTGACGCCGCTTCGAACCAGAAGCTGGACTACGCCGTGAGGTGTGCAGGGCAGGAAGGCTTTTTGGCCGACGCACATTTTGCCGACGCTTACGGGGTGGAAGCCGTCAACGTCTTTGGCGGGGTCTATCGCGAGCAGGATTTTTTGTTCGTCAATGTGTTTGGGCAATGGCAATTGAACCAGGATGCCGTGAATTTTGGAGTCTTTGTTCATTTTATCGACAAGTGCGAGCAGCTCTTTTTCGGATGTCTCGGCGCAAAGCCTGTTATCGTCTGAGAACATGCCGATATCATGGCAGGCTTTTTCCTTGGCGGTCACATAAGAAATGCTCGCGGGGTCAGCGCCAACGAGGATAACACCCAATCCTGGCGTTATGCCTTTTGATTTTAGCTGTTCTACTTTTGCTTTTAGTTCTTCGCGAATGTCCGCCGCTATTTGTTTTCCGTCGATAATTTTTGCTGCCATTTTAATTCCTTTTTGCCACAGAGGACACAGAGATAATTTCTTATTCGCGTAATCCGTGGTTTAAAATAATCCTTTTACTTTTCCGGTTTCGACATCTACATCGATGTTCCTGAAGGCAGGATTCGAGGCGGTGCCGGGCATTAATTTGATGTCGCCGGCGACCGGGACGATAAAACCTGCGCCTTTGTAAATCATAATGTCTCTGACCGGAAGTGTCCAGCCTTTTGGTCTGCCTTTAACGGTTGGGTCATGCGATAACGAAAGATGCGTTTTCACCATACATGTACCAAGGGTTTGCGATTGCGGGTCGGCTTCGAGAGCTTTTGCCTTTTCGAGAGCGACAGGGGTGTATTCCACGCCATCGGCGCCGTAAACCTGCTTTGCGATAAGTTCGATTCGCTGACGCAATGGCGTTTTGAGGTCGTAGAGAAATTTGAAATGGTTTGTTTCATTGCAGGCCGACATAACTGCTTCGGCAAGTTCGATAGCGCCGGCGCCGCCTTTGAGCCAGTGCTCCGAAAGGGCACAATAAGCGCCTTCTTTTTCAGCAAGTTTTTTGACCAATTCGATTTCGGCCTTAGTATCGGTGTAGAATGAGTTTATACAAACGACGGGCTTTACGCCGCTTTTCTTTACGATATCAATATGCGCAAGTAAATTTTCGCAGCCCTTTTCGACGAGCGGGAGATTTTCTTTTATATAAGCTTCATCCAAGGACGCACCGGGTTTGACGGCAGGGCCGCCGCCGTGCATTTTTAATGCCCTGATTGTGGCCACAATCACAACTGCGTGCGGGGTCAGGCCTGACATTCTGCATTTGAGGTTCCAGAACTTCTCGAATCCGATATCGGCGGCGAAACCGCTTTCTGTAACGTGATAATCGGCGAGGCGGGTTCCGAGTTCATCGGCTATAATCGAGCTTTGGCCGATGGCGATGTTCGCGAATGGGCCGGCGTGGACGAAAACGGGCTGACCTTCGATGGTTTGAAGCAGGTTGGGGTTAATGGCTTTGGTCATCCATGCGGTCATAGCGCCGTCAACTTCGAGGTCGGCGGCTGTAACTTCTTTGCCTGATTTGGTATACGCAACGACGATTTTTGCCATTCGTTTACGCATATCTGCGAGGTCTTTTGAGACTGCGAGGATTGCCATGACTTCGCTGGAAACTGAAATCGCAAAGCCTGAGTTCATTTCGAAGCCGTCCATTTTTCCGCCTCGGCCGATGATAATATCGCGCAAGGATTGGGCACAGAAGTCCATAACCCATTTCATTTGCACAGTTTCGGGGTCGATGTCGAGGCGTTTGAGCTTGCTTTTGGCGAGGCGGGCATCGTCGTAATTGCTTTCGTGCTGGAGCCTTGCGGTAAGGGCGACCATGGCGAGGTTGTTTGCGTTTGTGATGGAATCAATGTCGCCTGTCAGGCCTAAAGATAACGGGGCTAATGGGATGCATTGAGCCAAACCGCCGCCGGCGGCTGAGCCTTTTATGTTGAAAGTCGGGCCGCCGCTGGGTTGGCGAATCGCGCCGCAGACTTTTTTGCCGAGTTTGCCTAAACCCTCGACCAGGCCTATAGTTGTGGTTGTTTTGCCTTCGCCAAGGGGGGTTGGGGTTATGGCCGTAACATCTATATATTTTGCTTTTTGAGGTTTGCCGAGGCGGTTTAGGACTTTTTTGTAGTCGATCTTGGCGAGAAGTCTGCCCATAGGGATGATTTCTTCGTCTTTAATGCCGATTTCATGAGCGACATCAACGATGGGTTTTGCGGTTGTTTCGGCTGCTTCGGCGATTTGCCAATCCTTAAGTTTTGTGGGGTCCAGCATTTATGTTTCCTTTGCCACAGAGATTATTTTTTTTTAGCCACAGAGGCCACAGAGAACACAGAGATTATTCATTTTTTAGACACTGATTTACACGATTTTATTAAACACAGATTAACACTGTAATTATAACGGCTATTTTCGCCTGAAAACGTGAGATTAGATATAAACGGTAAATGTTTTTTTTGAACTATCGTGCTATTTGATAGGGAATAGGGAATAGGGTACAGGGGATATTGAAAAAATCTTAAAAATTGAATCAGGAAAACACCGGTGCTATAATTTACCACTAATAGCCTAAGTGTGCTAAAAAATGCGATTGGAAGGTTTTTTCAAGGAGATATAATGCATACGCTGCTTAAAATAATTTTAAACGGTATTTAAAATTCGCATCAATAGCTCGGGCAGTAAAAGCGAATCCATCCTGCAAAAACTGATTGCCAATTTGTTTTTTTTATTTCTTTTCGGTTTGGGATTGGCTGGAACGATCCTTGTGATATGTCTTTCAGGTAAGCTACCATCGGAAGCTGTATTGGTGCGTAAATTGACTTTTTATAATTTGATCGGATTAATTCCATTGATTTTTATGGCGGGCGGGTTGATGTGCGTGCACAAAGGTCTTAAAGGACTAAAAGTGCCTGAAGAAAACTTACCCTGATACGGATTTTCAAAAATTCAATCCAACCCCGATACGAATTTGACAAAGTCAATTCTACAGGGCGGGCAGGGCAGGCGGGATAGAATTATTTAAAATCTAAAATTTGAAATTTGAGAAGACTTGGATTGGCGGACGATTCGGACACGGCAGAGATTTCAGACAGGTGAATGTCTCTAATGAAGTTAATGAATTTTCCTTATACCATCTGATGTAACATTAATATAAAGTTTATATATGATACTTTAAACGAGGTTTTGATAGTGAAAAAACGATTTTAAAATTATGTAAAGGAGAAATGTAATGAGGCAATTCTATCCTATCATGCTTTTTAGTTTTGCTTTTGCGGCGACAGCAGCAGGAGTGACTTTTTACGTAGGCGACAACTATAATAATTCTTTTTATTTAAGCGGAAATGGGCATCTCGGCCAATTTACGGCTACCCTTGTTAATCCGTATTCGGGCTACACAGTTGCGATTGACGATGAGAAGTATATCAATGATTCATATTATGACGGTTTGGGCGGCAGTGATACATTGTACGGAACAGCTTACGGGGATGTCGTGATGCTGTGCGATGGTCAAGGTATCCGGATGATTACTAATATTGAGACTTTGACCTTCGGTAACGGCGGCGATATAGTTATTTTGGCGGATGGAACAGTTGTGCTCGGGAATATAACAGTTTATGGTGGCGCATCGGATGATATTATCTGGGGTAATGCGGGAGCCGATTATCTGGACGGCAGCCTGGGCAATGACCTGGTTGATGGCGGGCCGGGAATTGATATAATCATCGGCGGTGACGGCAATGACCATCTATGGGGCGGTACGGGAGATGACATATTTCGTTATTCAGCGGGACATGACTTTGATACTATCGAAGGCGGCAGCGATTTTGATACTATCGAGTTAAACGGCATAACCGCGGAAGATATTACAATAACGTCCAACGTTACTATCGGAACTATGACGGGATTTCAGATTACCGTAGCGGGCGGAGGTTGGATGCGGACAGTTGATGTCGAGCAGCTTCGCTTCCAGGACGGCAGCACAATGCTGATCCCTGAGCCCGGGATGATTACAATGATGGTTTTGGGCTGTGTTATGTTAATTCGCAGGAAAAAGTAAGGATCGGTTTTTTAACTATTTTAACAAACAAAAAGCTTGATTTCCTACCTTATTTGTGGTATATTGTATGGTAAGTTTTAGGGAGTAGGAAAAATGAAGAAGATATTAGTTCTAGTCGTATGTTTATTGTCAGCAAGCTTGGGGTTTGGTGATTTTGTCAAACATACAGGCACAATTGCACAAATGGATGCTGAGGATTTTACACAATCATTTGAGGCACCGTTGTTTAATTCAAGTCTTGGCACGCTCGATTCGATATTAATTGAATTTGTTGTCACCACGAGCGGGACAATATCAGCTACGAACAACGGCAGCGGGTATGATACTTTTTCGATTGACTTGTGGCAACTGACGAGCATAGTTTTGCCGGATAGCAGCTTTGGGTCCGTTATAAGCGATCCGCCAACGAATTACAGTACATACGACGTTGCGCCTGATGAAACGGTGGTTTATACGGTCAATCCTTTTGTAGGCAATTTTTCAACTACTGTGACGCAGGAATCTTATCTCGATTTGCTGACGGGTACAGGTAACGGAACGTTCTGGTTCGATGGTTCTATCTCGTACACATGGATGGCCACATACGCAAGCCCATATACAATCGACCTGGCGTTGAATACCGGAATGGACTGGACGATACAGTACAATTATACTGTGCCGGAACCGATGACGCTGGTGATATTGGCAGGATTATCTTTGTTTGTACGCCGGAAGATTGCGTAAATTTTAACTTAAATATAATACGCTTTTGAAAAAATTCTCGCGCGCCAGCAAAAATAAGACTTGCGCTATCCAATAGCATATGTCATAGTATAGGCAAAACGAAAGGCTATGCTATGAACGTTGAACCACACAATCCAGATGACATCAAAAAGCTAAAACAACTGGCTGCCATCCAGAAAAATGTAAAACAAAGAGACAGATATCGTGCCGTCGCTATGGCACTTGAAGGGCACACCATAAATCACATCATGTATGTGCTGTCGCGAAGTAAAAACTTTGTGCAACGCTGGACATACTTTTATCGTGATGGCGGTATTGATGCTATTGTTCCGATTCCGCAAAAAGGCAGACCGACAATACTGCCCGCTGAAAAAGAAAAGATTTTCAAACAGAGAATTCTGGCAGGCCCTACATCAGAAGACAACGGTATATGTACTTTACGCGGAAAAGATGCTATGCGAATACTGCAAAATGAATTTGGCGTAAAATATACCCTCAACGCAGTTTATGCTTTGATGCATCGGCTGGGTTTAAGCGGGTCTGTTCATTTAACTGTGTAAACGGTCTGCACGCTTTTTAATTTTACAGTTGTCATTATAACTCATTTCAATTATTTTGTCTATATCGCTCTGAAGGATAAGGCTCTGCTGAAGAGCAACCTGAGCGTCAGAGCGATGCCAGAACAGAAAGCTCCCGCAGCTGTAAACGTTGTCGGAGCTTTTACTGTTTTG
>JAKJEQ010000099.1:7258-7539 GCA_022705345.1 Planctomycetota bacterium
TTATAAAAATAATTCCGCCGATAGGCGGTTCCTATTTTATAGCTCAAACCGTCCCGCGAAGCGAATCGAAAACTGATTGATTGCCGCATTCCACGCCCTTATAGGCATCGTCCATTTTTTCGATATATTCGCAAGTGCCATGTAGAATATCTTTAGTATCGATGCGTCATTGGGGAATGCTCCCTTGGTCTTAATAATCTTACGCAATGACCGATTGAGAGATTCTATCGCATTGGTCGTATAAATAACTTTGCGTATATCAGATGGATAACTGAAAAAGG
>JAKJEQ010000009.1 GCA_022705345.1 Planctomycetota bacterium
CGCCTGCCATAAAAGGATTATCTTCCGGAACATTCGCAAACACCGCAAGTTTCGCGCAGCCGATTCCGTTTTTGCTGTTTCTTGCGATATCCTTAATTATATGCCCGATTTTTTCTATAGCGGTCATATTCATTCCAGCCCTGCTTGACGCCAAATTAAGAAACGAACAAAGCCTTTGCGTTGCCGGCAATGCGTAAGGCAGAGAATCGATCAGCAGTTCATCAGCCGCGGTCATTCCCTTATGAACCAAAGCACCGAACCCGCCGATGAAATCTATATCCGCTTCTTTTGCCGCTCTATCCAGTGTTTTGGCAACCGCTACAGCCGTCGATATTTTTCTTGGCAATGCCTCTATCAAAAGCGCAACCGGTGTTACGCTTATTCGCCTGTTGGTAATCGGGATGCCGTATTTATCCTCAAGCTGGTCGGCGCATTGGTTTAGTTTTTTACCCATTTCCGAAAGACGTTTGTAGATTCTCTTATTAAAAGATGCCAGGTTCCTGTCCGCGCAATCCTTGAGATTGACCCCAAGCGTAACAGTCCTGATATCGAAGTTCTGTTCGAATGTCATTTTTACAGTTTCGAAAACTTCCTCAACCGATATTCGCATATTCATTCCTTATGTTAATAAACCATTTTCAGCCAATAATTTAACCGAAATCGCGGCTTTACGGCAACAATAAACAACGAAAAAAAATAATTGTCATATTTATTTGATGAATATAAAATATGCCAAAAAGAAAGGATTCAAATATGAATACTTTAAAAAAATTAATGCTCGCATTGGTAATGATCTCTTTAGTCGCCGTTATCGGCTGCAACGAAAGTGACAAAGGCGTTTTCCAGACAACTGGCGAAACGCTGGATAACGCCGTCGACAAAACCGGCGAAACCGCCGGCGTCGCGGTTGACGCTACCGGCAAAACCGCGAAAGGAGCAGTCGATTTTACTGCAAAGACTGCCTCCAAAGCTGCCGAGGCAACCGGCAATTTCGCTAAAGGTTCCGCTGAAAAGACAGGCCAGGTCGTAAAAGGCGCAGGCGATGCGGTAAAGGGAGCTGCCGAGAAAACGACTAACGTTTTAAAAGGAGATTCCAAAAAATCCTGCGACGCAAACAGCCCAAAATAAGTCGGCATGAATTTGCATTTTCAAAATGCAGCCTGAACATTGTATATTTTGGATTGGGGAATGGTATGTTCATTTTTGTTCGTTAAGTGGGCTTTTGATAGTTTCGAACATCCTATTTTACTTGCAAAATAGGCGGCTAAACGTAAATTATAAACAATAATTATATATTCGGAGAATTAAAATGGCTAAAGCAAAAGCAGTTTGTCTCGACAGTATAAAAAACCCGTCTCCCCGTATGCCGGTCATTGGCGTATTCGCTCCCGGCGACCCGCGTATCGACGCAGACAGCAGGAAACGCGCTCAAAATATCGCCGCAATGGTTGCCGATATGATTTCCGGCACGATAATAATGCCAAATGGTCAACCCGTTCAGGTTGTTTATTCTGATATTCTCGTTGACGGCGAACCCCAGGCCGACATAGTAGCCCAGCAGTTCAGAAACGCAGGCGTAAACATCCTCGTTTGCGCTCCCGATACATGGTCGTTCCCCCAGCTTACCTCAATTTCCCTTCTTCAGCAGTTCCCCAATGATACGCCGATGAACATCACCTGCGGAAACAGCGGCCCCAAACCCGGCGTTGTATATGCTCATGCTCTAAGCGGCGCAATTTCCCAATACGGCAGATTAGTTACTTTAAACGTCGGCAATTGGGCAGACACCGGCCTTAATCCGGTTATGAGTAATCAAACCGCCAAAAACCTTATCGACTGGTGCTATTCGGCCGTAACTTTTGTCGCCCTGAAAGGCCGCAGGGTTGTCGTTTTCGGCCACGATTCGATGGGAATGGAAACAGCTCTCGCTCATATCATCCCGACAAGAAATACCTTCGGCCTTGAAATTACTCGGCTCGATATGAAGCTTTTGGCCGATATGCTCAAAAAAGAGGCTTACGATAAATCAGAACTTACAGTTCTTCGCGGCTGGATCGATAAAAATATCGGCAAAAGGCTCGAAATCAAAACCGCAGAAGACGACAAACGATTTAATCAGTCGCTGGCAATGTACCTGATCGTCCGCGACTTAATGAAACAGCTCAACGCCGTGGGCGGCGGATTTATGAGCCAGCTCGAATGGGGCAGCGACAAACGCGGTATCCCGATGCCCGTGGCCGACGTTATGGAATCGCTATTCAACAGCACCTTTGACCACAACGGCCCCAAAGAAGCGATTCCCTATGCGACAGAAGCCGATACGCAGGCGCTGCTAACCATGCTGTTTACTACTTGGCTTTCCGGCGGTAACCCTCCGCTGTTTATGGACTTACGAAAAATATGGGAAGCATGGGAAATCAAGGATTTAGCCAAAAAATTAGCCATAAAGAACCTGCCGAAAAACGCTGACTGGCTCAAAAAAGGCCTTGTTGACGGCAATAACAGCGGCTCGGCATCGTTTAACTGGGCAGCTCTGCCCGGCGCTGACGTCAAGAAGATTATGCCGCAAATTTCAATGCCCCTGGCAGACCCGGATTATTTCCCCGGCGGAGGAAACTCAATTACTTTCATGACACCAGCAGGCATCGAAGGCATCGCCGGTAGAATGGCATATTGTGCCGCTAACAATAAATTCAGTTTCATCTGGGACGAGGCTGTTACAACCGATGTTCCAGAAAAGCTCGGCAAAACAATGTGCAGTTTGACAGACCCGAAATGGCCGCATACTTTCCTTGTCCCGAAATATGCGACTATGGTCGAATATAAACAATACGCCGCCGCTAACCACCTGCATATGATATGGAACACGCCGGTGGCAAGACTCCAGCACTGGATGGACATGACCGGCGTAGTCAGCGTTACACCCTGGGCGGCAAGACCTTCATTCATCGAAGGCGTTGACAGACCAAAGCCG
Organism: Planctomycetota bacterium; assembly: GCA_022705345.1. Taxonomy (GTDB): domain Bacteria; phylum Planctomycetota; class Phycisphaerae; order Sedimentisphaerales; family UBA12454; genus UBA12454. Next base: position 2,975 of record JAKJEQ010000009.1, read on the forward strand.
CTGCTTCATTTGATTAATGGATAATATGAAAGACAATTTTTCTCAGTACATCGCGGTTGACCTCGGCGCAGAAAGCGGCCGTGTCATGCTCGGTTCGGTCTCCGATAACAATATTGAACTCGCTGAAATTCACCGTTTCTCCAACGGCCCTGTTCAGCAAAACGATTCTCTGCGATGGGACTTTGAAAAATTATTCTCAGAAATAAAAACCGGCATTGCCGCCGCGACAAAAACCGCCAAAGGCAAAATCAGCGGCATCGCCGTTGACAGTTGGGGCGTCGACTTCGGCTTAATCGGCGATGACGGCAGCCTGCTCGAAAACCCATACCATTACCGCGACGCCAGAACTAACGGCATAATGGAAAAAGTTTTCGATACTTTCCCAAAACGTGAAGTTTACGAAAACACCGGCATTCAGTTCATGCAGTTAAACACCATTTTTCAACTGTTTGCCGCTAAATCGCAAAATCCCGATATCCTTAAAAAAACAAAAAAGCTCATCTTTATGGCCGACCTCGTTTCATATTTTCTCTGCGGAAATTCTTTCGCCGAATATACGCTCGCAAGTACATCGCAGCTTATGAATATGAAAACTGGAAAATGGTCGAAAGAAATATTCGAAAATCTTTCTCTTCCGATTGAAATAATGCCTCAGGTTGTTATCCCCGGCTCAAAAGTCGGCCTGCTAAAACCTGAAATTTGCAAAGAATTTAATTGCGACCCGATAGACGTATTCGCTGTCGGCTCTCACGATACCGCGTCAGCCGTCGCCGCTGTTCCTGCGTCCGGAAATAACTGGGCGTATCTTTCCAGCGGAACATGGAGCCTAATCGGAATCGAAACCAAACAGGCGATAATAAACGACGACAGTTTCGCCGGCGCATTCACAAATGAAGGCGGCGTTGAAAATACAATCAGATTCCTCAAAAACATAATGGGACTCTGGCTCCTCCAGGAATGCAGAAGAGATTGGGAAAAGCAGGGCTGCAAACTCGACTACACCCAAATCACAAATATGGCAAAAGCCGCAAAACCTTTCGCCGCGAAAATCGACTGCAACAATCCCGACTTCCTCGCGCCCGGCCAAATGCCGGAGAGGATAAATCAGCACCTGAAAAATTCCGGTCAGCAGCCGATCACCGACAAAGGCCAGATGACAAGAGCGATTCTCGAAAGTCTCGCCGCTAAATATCGCGATGAAATGCAAACGCTCGAAAAAATCACAGGCAAAAAAATCGACACGCTCCACATCGTCGGCGGAGGCTCGAAAAACGATTTGCTAAATCAGTTCGCCGCAGATGCTACCGGCAAAACAGTCATCACCGGCCCTGTGGAAGCAACCGCCATAGGCAATATTCTTATGCAGGCAGTCGCAAAAGGCCAAATCAAAAATATCGCCGATGCCCGCCAAATAGTCCGCCAAAGCTTCGAATGCAGAAATTTTACACCGGCTCCCTCAAAACCCTAATTTGACCTAAAACCCCTTTTCTGCTATAATCGACTCTTTATAACGAAAGGCGAATTATGGCTAAAAAATTTGTCAGGGCGGTCTTTCCCGGTTCCTTCGACCCAATCACAAACGGCCACCTCGACGTAATTAAACGCGGCGTCAACCTGTTCGACGAACTTATCGTCGCAGTCGGCAACAGCCCATTAAAAGATCAGCTCTTCTCTCTCGATGAGCGAGTAGATTTGATAAAACCCCTTATCGCGGGCATCGACAACGTCACTGTGCAGTGGTATGATTGCTTAACAGTCGAATACGCCGCAAGCGTCGGCGCAACCGTTATACTTCGAGGCCTGCGAAACCTTACCGATGTCCAGTACGAATTTCAACTCGCCATGACAAACCGTGCCGTTGCAGGGATCGAAACAGTTTTCGTCATGACCGGCGAACAATACGGCTTCACAAGCTCTACACTTATCCGCGAAATCGCCAACCTCGGCGGAAACGTCTCGAACCTGATTCCGCAAAGCGTTTACGAAAAACTAAAACAAAGACTCATCGAGAAAAACAGGTAAAATGTTCGCCATTACCGTACATACTTCCTTCAGCGCAGGCCATCAGCTGAAATTTCCCGCCGGCCCCGAACCGTACCACATCCACGATTGGCAGGTTGACACCGTCCTCGCAGGCGAAAATCTCGACCGCAACGGACTGCTTTTCGACTTCAACGAAATCAAAAAAATCCTCGACGACATCGTCGCATCTTTCAACGACAGAACACTTGAGGATTTGGACTGCTTCAAAAATATTAATACTTCTGCTGAAAATGTCGCCAAATACATTTTTACCAGCATTAAAAACGAGCTTCCGGCGAACATAACCCTTGTATCAGTTGAAGTTACAGAAGCGCCCGGCTGCAAAGCAAAATATAGTGAAAAATTGTCCTTTTAGTTGCACCCAAAAACAGCCGATATTTAAAAATTGGCTGGAATTTTTATGTGTTTTTTTCGTATAATGAACAGGTAATTTTATGCAATGCGAAATATGTAAAAATAAGACTGCTACCGTCCACCTGACGGAAATCGTTGATGGCCACAGGACTGAGACCCATCTATGCCAGGCCTGCGCGCAAAAGGAAGGCGTCACAATCAAAAGCCAGCTTTCCCTGAACGAACTTCTCAGCTCCTTGATTGCCGCCCACCAGCAGACCGGCGAGACTCCCGCACAGGAAAAAATCGGCAAAGTCTGTTCCGATTGCGGAATGACTATGGAGGAATTCCGTAAACAGGCCCTGCTCGGCTGTCCCGACGATTACAACGTTTTCGAATCCGACCTTCGTGACATTATCGAAAAAACACAGGACAACAACACGACTCACGTCGGCAAAGTCCCGTCCCGAACCGCAAAACCTGTTGAACAGGTTCAGGAGCAGAATCAAATTGAAGATTTGAAACGCAGGCTTGATCAGGCGGTCAAAGTGGAAGATTATGAACTCGCTGCGAAACTAAGAGACCAGCTTAAAGCTTTGCCCTGACCTTTGTCGAAAGAACTTCAATGAGACTTACAGATTTGAGTACGAAAACTAGCCGATGGTTCGACCCCAATGCACCGTTATCGGACATTGTAATCTCATCAAGGATCAGGCTCGCGCGTAACCTCGCAGGCAAAAAGTTCATCACAAAGTGCTCAATCTCCGAAAAAAAAGAAATTCTTCAGTCCCTCAAAGAGGTGATCCTTTCGCTTAAATCTCTCGGCGATATTTTTTTCATTGACATCGAGCACGGCTCAACCATAGAACGCGACCTCCTCATCGAACGTCAGTTAATCAGCCGAAATCTCGCCTCAGGCTCAGGCCCGCGCGGCGCCGTTATTGCCCAGAACGAGCTTTTCGCCGCTCAGATTAACGAAGAAGACCATCTGCGTCTCTCCGTTCTCGCCCCCGGCCTCAACGTTGAAAAATGCTGGCAGCGAATTAATGAAATTGACGACTCCATCGGCGAAAAAGTTGAATACGCTTTCAGTTCTAAATATGGTTTTCTCACTGCCTGCCCGACAAACCTCGGCACAGGGATAAGAGTTTCAGTTATGATGCACCTGCCGGCACTCAAAATGACCGACCAGCTAAAAAAACTTTTCGATGCCGCGCGTGATATGAACCTCACCATCCGCGGCCTCTTCGGCGAAGGAACAGAAGCCATTGGCGATTTCTTTCAAATCTCAAACCAGGTAACTCTCGGCATCAGCGAAACAAGAATTGTCGAAGACTTCCAGACCATCCTGATTCCAAAAATCGTCGAATACGAAAGAATCGCCCGCGACAAACTCCTCGTCCAGGAAATAAACCTTCTTGACGACAAAATCGCCCGCGCCCTTGCCCTGCTCAAAAGCGCAAAACTCATCAGCTCCCACGAAGCGATGTTCCTCCTGAGCAACCTGCGAATGGGAATCAACATGGGCCGCGTAAAAGAAATTTCCATCGAAACAATCAACGAATTGTTCCTGCTCACTCAACCCGCCCACCTCCAGATGAACAAAGGACAGACCCTAAACCCCGAACAGCGCGACATCCTCCGCGCCGAAACCCTCCGAGCTAAATTGAATTAATTTTTATTCTTGTATTAATTCCAGGTTCCTGTTAATCTTCAGGCTCAATCCTATAGGAATTAAATTAATGAAACTTAAAATTGCGTTTTTAACTCTATTCCTTTACACAAACCTTTGTGCAGCCCTGGCTAATGTGCCTTTAAAAGAGTCTGAAAATACAAAATTTCCACAATCCCCCATCGGTTTCGTCAAGGGCTTTTCATGGGGAACATTCGGTCAAAAAGGAGATTACATCGGCCCACATGCCGAAGAATCGATGAAACTTTTGGCCCAAACCGGCGCCAACTCCGCGACCATCGTTTTTTCCATGTCAATGCATTCAAAAAAAAGCTCTGAGATTTTCTTCGACAAAACAAATCCATACATGGCCTCCGACGATGACATAAAAAACGCGATAAGACTCGCTCACGAAAATAATCTCAAAGTAATTTTAAAACCTACCGTCAACTGCAATGATGGCGCCTGGCGTGGCCACATCGAATCCGAGGATTGGGAAAAATGGTGGCAAAGCTACACCGCCGCCATGACTCACTACGCAAAACTCGCGCAGGACACAAACTGCGCTGCGTACTGCATCGGCTGCGAAATGGTCACAACCGAAGACGCCGAATCTCACTGGCGCACCATGATTTCCGAGATACGAAAAAATTTCAAAGGCCCCCTCGTTTACAATACCAATCACGGCCGCGAAGATAAGATCAACTGGTGGGACGCCGTCGATATAATCGGCATTAGCGCTTATTATCCGGTAGGCACAACGAACATTGCCGCCGCTATTGCTGAGGACATGAACCACATCGACAAAAAATCGAGCCTTGAGCAGATGAAAAAAAACTGGCTGCCGATTCGCGAAAACCTTCGCAGCTTGTCACTCAAATGGAACCGGCCGATTTTCTTTGCCGAGATTGGCGTCCGCAGCGCAAGAGGTTCGTCAGCCATTCCATGGGAATATTACAATGATTGGCCGTACGACGCAGATGAGCAGGCAAGATATTACCAGGCCGCTTTGGAAATGTTCTGGCACGAACCCTGGTTTGCCGGCTACGCATGGTGGGCCTGGCTTTCGCATCTATATTCGCACGAACGTGCCGCCCGCGACCGCGGCTTCTGCCCCTATCTCAAACCCGCCGAAAATATCGTAAAAGACTGGTACCGCAAACAACGATAAATATTTTATGCGATTAGCTACGTCATCTTAGGTTTGCCGCGTGCGCTAAAGTTCACCCTGCTAACTCAAACTAATCGATACATCGGTTAGATTGCCGCGGCTGTCTGCGGACAGCCTCGCAATGACAGACGGGGGTTGATGACTTTTAAATATTGAACATCTAAATTTAACATTCAAGTAAACTGAAATATGCGGCTGCATAAAAATTCCTATCGCCATGAAAAACGTCACATGGGCGGGATGCAATAAATTTTTTTTAAACAGGTAAGGTGGCTAAACATGTATATTTGCGCCTGCGCCGGAAATAAGCAAAAACCTCAGGAGTATGAGGAATTATCCTATCCAAAATTCGTTGACTTGCTCATAATAAGAGATAAAATAGTCGGGAATCTTTTTTTATTAGGAGAAATCGTGCAAGGTAAAGAGAATATTAAAAGCATTCAGCCGACTGGAGAAATCTCACACTTAAAAACAGAACCGTTAAAGAGCGAAGGAGAATTATATCTCGGCATCGACGCAGGGTCTACAAGCTGCGATATCGCGGTATTAAGCTCCGAACTAAAACTGATATACAGCGATTACCGCAGAACAATGGGAAAACCGCTGGAGACCATCAACGAAGCACTTGAAACAGTATTCAAGAAATTCAATAAGAACAAAATAACATTCGCGGCGGCGACCGGCTCAGCATCGAGATTGATCGCATCGCTGCTTGAGATTCCGTACATAAATGAAGTGTCAGCACAAGCGGCGGCAATCGCATATTTGTATCCCCATTTTCCCCAGGCAACGGTAATTGAAATGGGCGGTCAGGACAGTAAACTGCTTTTTTTGAAAACTGAAAACGGCAGGCCGGCGTTAAGCGATTTTGCGCTCAACAGCGCCTGCGCAGCTGGAACCGGTTCTTTTCTCGATCAGCAGGCGCAGCGGCTCGGTGTTAATATAGAAAATGAGTTCGGCAAAATGGCTCTGGCGGCCAAGAGCGTACCGACGATCGCGGGACGATGCAGCGTATTCGCCAAAAGCGATATGATTCATTTACAGCAGCAGGCGACGCCGGTAGAGAATATTATCGCGGGGCTTTGCCTTGCTCTGGCGAGAAATTTAAAAAGCAACCTGGGTAAGGGCAGAGAATTTACAAAGCCGATAATTTTCACTGGAGGAGTAGCGGCCAATCAGGGCGTTGTTAACGCACTTAAAGAAGTTCTTGATCTACAGGCGGGCCAGTTGATTGTGCCGCAGGAACATTTTTTTACGGGGGCAATAGGCGCGGTGCTTGCGACTCGTAATTCGTCCAGAAGTGAACAAAAAATAAATATTGAAAAGTTTTATAATTATTTCAATGCGCACAGCAGATTCGATGAGAAAGCGCCGAGGCGAGAGGCATTGCGCAAACCATTGTTTGCAGCGCCTGAAGGAAAAGTTTGCGCGATAGCGTCGAATCAAAAAGAAAAGATAGACGCGTGGATAGGTGTTGACGTCGGCAGTATCAGTACGAATGTCGTTGTGATTGATAAAGATAAAAATGTATTATCTAAAGCTTACCTGATGACGGCGGGCAGGCCTCTTGAGGCGGTGAAAAAAGGTTTGCAAATGGCAGCGGCGGATGTGGGGACGACAGTAAATATCTGCGGGGCGGCGACAACTGGGTCGGGGCGGTATCTTACGGGCGATTTTATTGGGGCGGATGTGGTTATAAATGAAATTACGGCACAGGCGGCAGGCGCGGCGGTAGTGTGTCCAAAGGTTGATACAATATTTGAAATCGGCGGGCAGGACAGCAAGTTTATATCTTTGAAGAACGGCGTAGTTGTAGATTTCGAGATGAATCACGCGTGCGCGGCGGGGACGGGTTCTTTTCTTGAAGAGCAGGCGGAGAGGCTGGGTATAAATATCAAAGATGAATTCGCATCGCTTGCGTTTGAGAGCAAAGCGCCGATAAAACTCGGCGAAAGGTGCACGGTTTTCATGGAATCAGATTTGCTGGATTATCAGCAGCAGGGCGCTCAAACGAAAGACCTTGTAGCGGGACTTGCGTATTCGATCGTGACAAATTATCTCAATCGAGTTGTGGGCAGGAGAAAGCTGGGCGATAATATATGTTTTCAGGGGGGGACGGCGTTTAATAAGGCGGTATGGGCGGCGTTTGAAAAAATTCTGGGCAAGGCAGTTCGGGTTCCGGATCATCACGAAGTAACCGGCGCGCTGGGGGCGGCGGTAATCGCAAAAGTTCGAACGCAGGGGGCGAGCAGTTTTCGCGGATTTGAAAATCTTGTTCATTTGAAATACGATGTGGAATCATTTGTTTGCCAGCACTGTTCGAATAACTGCGAAATTAAAAAAGTGATTCTGCCGGGGAGCGAGCCTCTGTTCTACGGCTCAAGATGCGACAGGTATAATGTTTCGCGGGCAAAGAAACATAAAAAATCGGCGGCGGCTTTTGAGTTTCGCAACGAAATGCTGAGGAAGTTCGCTAAGATAGACGAGAACGGGATTGAGCCGGGCAAAAAGAAAATCGGGATTCCGATGGCGCTGATAAACTGGCAGTATCTTCCGCTGTTCAGTATTTTTCTCAAAAATATCGGGTTCGATGTTATCGCGACCGGGCCGACGAGCAGATTGACAGCGAAGAAAGGCGTTGAATCTGTGACGGCGGAGCAGTGTTTTCCTGTTAAGGTGGCGTTTGGTCATATAGCAGAATTGATAGAGCAGCAGGCGGATTATATTTTTGTTCCGAGCGTTGTCAGTCTTGAGAATATTTTTAAGACGAACAAACATTCGAAATTGTGTCCGTACGTTCAGTCGCTGCCGTACCAGGCGCGGGCGGCGTTTGGTGACAAGCTTGGCAAAAGCGAAATTCTGACGCCGGTGATTCGGCTTGGCGACGGGAGAAAACCGTTAATCAAAAGTTTTACGGATTTCGCATCGCAATTAAAAGTGAAAAAGGGGTTAGCTGAAAAGGCGGTCGAGGCGGCGCTTGAGGCGCAGAAAGAATTTGAAACGAGTCTGGTTCTCAAAGGCGAGGCAATATTATCTTCTATCGGGGACAGCGGCAGATTGTGCGTTCTGATCGGGCGGCCTTATAACAGCTGCGATGCGCAAATGAACCTGCAATTGGCGGATAAGCTGACGGCGATGGGTATTGATGTTTTGCCGCTGGATATGCTTCCGTTGGGGGATGCGAGGCTTGAGAATACGGAACTTCACGGCACGATGTACTGGGGCCTTGGTCAGAAAATTCTTCGCGGAGCCGAGCTAATAAAAAATGATCCCCGGTTATTCGGAGTTTATCTTTCGAATTTCAGCTGCGGGCCTGATTCGTTTCTTGAGACGTTTTTCAGGGGGATCCTCGCGGAAAAACCGAGTCTGTTTCTGGAACTGGACGAGCATTCGGCGGATGCGGGGCTTGTGACAAGGCTGGAGGCATTTTTTGACAGTTTGAGCCATTATTCGCAGGGGCAGAAGAAAAATGAGAAAATTAAATTTGAAAAACTGGAATATAAAGACCGCAAACTTTTTATACCTTTTATGAGCGATTGCTCTTACGGGATGGCGGCGACTTTTAAGGCTTTAGGCAAAGAGGCGGAAGTGATGCGGTGTTCGGACGAGGAGGGATTGATCCTGGGCAGACGGCTGATGTCCGGCAAGGAATGTCTTCCGTGCGCGATTACCGCGGGTGATATGCTTTTGACAACGCAAAGGGAGGATTTCGATCCCGCGAAGAGCGCATTTTTGATGCCGTCGGCATCTGGGCCGTGCCGGTTCGGGCTTTATAACTGTATGCAGAAAATGATTCTTCAATTCGCAGGGTTTGATAATATTCCGATCGTCGCGCCGAATCAGGATACGAAATTTTATACTGAGATAGCGCAGACGGTTGGTGAAAAGAGCCGGCGGCTGATGATAGACGCGTGGACGGCGATGGTGGGTATCGATGTAATGCGGAAAGTTCTGCTGAAAGTAAAATCGCGGGCGGTTGACAGAACGGCGGCACAAGCGATTTATGACGAGTGGCTGAAATGCTGGCTGAAAAGCGTCGAGTCAAACAAATCATTGTCGGACAAAAAGAAAATTATGGCAGAGTTCGCAGATAAGTTTTCGCAATGTCCGAAAGATTATTCATTGTCAAAGCCCCGCATCGGTGTTGTCGGGGAAATTTATGTTCGGAGCCACCCGTTCGCGAATAATAATATTATCGAGCGGCTCGAAGAGCTTGGGGCTGATTGTTCGCTGGCGCCTCTGGCGGAGTGGGTTTATTATACTAATTATATGCGAATGCTGGGGGCCAAACGTAAGGGGATGTATGGCCAGTATCTGCTTAATGTCGGGCAGGATTTTATTCAGCATAAGATAGAACGAATTTTGGCAGCGCCTCTTGAGAAAAAATTTGGGTATTTGGCGGAGCACGACGTTAAGTCGCTTTTAAAACTCGGAGAAAAATATATTGATAAGTCTTTCGAGGGCGAAGCGATTTTGAGCGTAAGCAAAATTATCGAATATCATAAGCAGGGTTTTGCTGGAGTTATAAATGTAATGCCGTTTACGTGTATGCCTTCGACGATTGTTTCAAGTCTGATTCCGCAACTGAGCAGGGATTGCGGGAATATGCCGATCCTGAATATTACTTTTGACGGCACGGAGGATGTTACTTTTGCGACTCGGCTGGAGGCATTTTATCAGCAGTGCTGTCAGCGTGATAAAGCGTTAGCGACTCGAACAACATCGACCATTTCGGCAACATCGTGAACGCGAACGATTGAAACGCCGGCGAAAGCGGCGAGAGCGACTGTTGCGGCCGTGCCGAAAATTCTATCTTTGGGATTTTCTTTGCCGGTTAAAGTGCCGATGAATTTTTTCCGGCTTGTGCCAAGCAAAACTTTGCAGCCGCTTTCGACGAAAACTTTCAGGTTTTTCAAAATTAATATATTGTGATCAATGTTTTTCCCAAAGCCTATGCCGGGATCAATGATTATCTTTTCTTTTTCAATTCCCGCTTTTTCCGCTATTGCCGCTCTTTCGAGCAAATATTGAAGCACCTCCTGCACGACATCATAATAGTGTGCCTCTTTCTGCATAGTTTCAGGCGTGCCTTTGATGTGCATGAGAATCACAGGAAGTTTTTTCTCTGAGGCTAATTTAATCGTTCGCTCATCATTAAGCGCAGTAATATCGTTTATTATCGAAGCGCCGGCTTCTATCGCAGCTTTTGTCACTTCATAATCTTTGCTGTCGATGCTGATGGGGATTTTGATTTTGGCGGCAAGTTTTTTGATAACAGGAATCGCTCTTTGGATTTGCTCATTTGCGGAGACGGTTTTTGAGCCGGGACGGGTAGATTCTGCGCCGATGTCGATTATGGCTGCGCCCTGCTCTTGCATTTCGATGCCTCGCTGAACAGCTTTTTCGATGTCCAGAAAATCCCCGCCATCACTGAAAGAATCGGGCGTTACGTTGAGGATTCCCATCACGAGACACCCGTGCGAAAAATCCAGCCTTCCGCCCGGCCAATTTAAAATTTCAGATTTCTTTTGGTTCATTATTCCACAATCTCTGCCCGCATGACAAGGAAAAACAAATCATTGCCTGTCTGAGATTGCGCGGCAATAATTTGTCTCTGCTGAGGCAAAAATATAATATTCGAAAATGCAATCTTAATCTCTTCCGCCGGTGCATTAGATTCAGACACAATAAAGTTATTGGCCTGGAAAGAATATTCAACCTTAATTTTTTTATCATCTGCAATTCGGGAAAAAGTTTTAAATTGTGTGGCTGATGAATAAGGCGTATAGGTTATGGATTTGACAGGCTGCATGCTAACCGGAAGATTATCCATTTGTTCCTGTTTTAAATATTCTACTTTTTCTAATTTGCTTTCAGCCTGATTTTTCAAAGACGCATTTGTGCTTGCGGATGCAATCACCTGCAAGGCATTAGGCTCACTCATACACCACATTAAATTTTTGATTGTTACTGTTCCATTCTCTTTTTCTGATAAAGGCTGTACTCCTGAATCATAAAGCGCCTCGGCGCCAACTTTGACAAGCCAGGCATCGACAATAACGCTTCGACAATCTTGTTTTTCCTTTTGCTGCTGGGTCTGATTATTCTCCTGAGCAAAAACAATTGAACACATCGTCACCACACACGAACAAATCAAAATGTTTTTCATAATCGTACCTTTCTAAATATTTACCTGGTCGCTAACGCTCCAGGCTCTGATTTATCTGTACCCTATACCCTCAAGAATATTTACAACCTCCTCATCTGCATTTACTATTTTCGTATTTGGGAATTCTCGGCGGACATGATAATTTTTTCGCAAACTGTCAAAATACAGGCCTCGCTTGTCCGCAGGTTCGTTTTTAATCTTTCTTAGATTCTCATCATCTTTTCTAATATCATAGAGGCTGTTAACCGCAAAAAGTAACGGATTTTTTTCAGTTTTTTGTATAATAATTTCAGAAATTTTCGGCGGCGGCAGGAAATCGTGTTCCGTAAACTTTGCTTCCAAACCGAAAAACCTGCAAAACGCCTGGTAAATCATTATCATTCCAATGACCTTGCCATCGTAAGAATAACCGGCGATGTGCGGGGTTCCAAAATCGACAATGTCCAGCAACTCCAAATCTATATCAGGTTCGTTTTCCCAGACATCGAGCACACAGGCGGTTAATTTCTTTGAAATGATTGTCTTTTTCAGGGCGGCAGTTTCGTGGACACTTCCGCGGCAGGTGTTAAAGAAAATTGCACCGTTTTTTAATTTCGCATAAAATTCATCATCAGCAAGATGATATGTCTTGTCGATACCCTCTCTGGTTAGAGGCGTGTGAAGCGTAACAATATCGCAATCAAAAATTTCTTTCAAAGGACTGTATTTTTTATCGCCTGTTTGTCTCTGCAAAGGCGGGTCATTAAGAACGACTTTCATTCTGAGGGCTTTTGCTTTTTTCTCTACCCTGCTTCCGACATTGCCTACCCCGACAATACCGATTGATTTTTTTGAAATATCAAAATTATATTTTTCAGCAAGATTCAGTAGAGCCGATGTTACATATTCAGCGACGGAGTTTGCATTGGAGCCAGGCGCGGACGCAAAACCTATATTTTTGCTTTTGAGATATTCGATATCGATGTGCTCAAAACCTATTGTGGCTGTGGCGACAAATTTTATGTTTGTGCCTTCGAGCAGGTCTTTATTGACTTTGGTGATGCTGCGAACAAGCAGAGCATCGGCATCCCTGAGAATATCTTTTGAAATTTTCCGGCCGTGAACTGTTGCAACGTCCCCGGTGGAGATGAAACACTCTTTTACGAAAGGTATATTTTCATCTGCTATAATCTTCATAAATCCCTTTGAAACAAAACACGCAGATATTATACAAAAAATCTGTGTTTGTTCCAGAGAGATATCTGAATTGTTAATTCATTGCCGGAATAGAGTTCAAGGCCGACGATAATTCATTTTTTAAATTTTCGACTAAGGCTTTTACCGAAATTATTTCTTTGCATTTGTAAGCATTACTGCCGGCGAAAACGAACGATTGATCGAGTTTTCCATTCGAAGCGTTCGATAAAACCTTTGCGATACAGTAAGGGGCTTTTTCGGTATCGCAGGTTTTTAAACATTTATAGCTGCACTTGAAAGGAACTGTGAGGCCTTGTTTTATTTTTTCAACGAATGGGCTGTTGATGACCCTGCCGGGCAAGCCGACGGGACTTTTGATAATTGTAATATCACCTTCTTTGGCGTTGATGTAGGCCTGTTTGAAATTGATATGAGCATCGCATTCTTCGGTACAGACGAAACGCGTAGCCATCTGGACCCCAGAAGCGCCGAGTTTGAGAAATTTTGCAATGTCGCCGCCATCAAAAATACCGCCTGCGGCGATAACGGGAATTTTTTGTTCAAACGAATTGGCAAGTTCAACAACCTGGCTGACAATATCTTCAAGCTCCATCGCGGTATTGTCTGCAAGACTTTCAGCCGAATAACCCAGATGACCACCGGCTTTATATCCTTCGACAATAACGGCATCAGGAAGTTTATTGTAACGGCCCTTCCATCTTTTGATTATGAGCGCAAGCGCCTTTGCGGAAGATACAACAGGGATCAGTTTAATATCTTGGCCGTTGAGAAATTTTGGCAAATCCAGCGGCAGGCCTGCCCCGCTGATTATCATATCTACTTTTTCCTCGACGGAAACTTTGACGAGGTTTTCATAATCCGTAAGAGCGAATAAAATGTTAACGCCGATAATTCCTTTGCTCATCGCCCGTGCTTTGCGAATTTCTTTACGAAGTGATTCTCCGTTGAAGATGAGCAGATTGCCTTTATATTCCTCGAACAAACCTATTCCTGTACTGGCGATGACACCCGCACAGCCGGTGTTTGCAACTGCCGAGGCAAGATTGGCCCCTGAGACTCTGATTCCCATACCACCCTGGATTATCGGCGGATTAATTTCGAGATTGCCTATTTTGAGAGAAGGTAAATCGGCCATAAAACATCCTTAATCAAAGAAAAAAAATAAAAGAAATGTCGTCAAATGCAGGTATCGAAAACTAAATCTTCTCAGGCTCTATCTGATTTCAATGCCATTAATGACAATCCATTCGCTGGTGGATTATACTATTTCTACAAAAAAAGGCAAGGTAAACATCAAAAACTATTAATCAAAGTTGAAAACCGGCCATTTTCGCATCGCAATCAGGGCAAGCGTTTTCTTTTACTCTATTTTTCTTAATATAATATCCTTCTCTCTCTATTAGCAGATGTCCGCATTTTGGACAGTAGGTATTTTCCCTGTTTCTTGTGCGGAGATTGCCTATATAAACATAATGCAGGCCTGCCTGTTTTGCAATTTCATAAGCTCGTTCCAGCGTTTCAGCAGATGTTGCCTCCGAATCGGTAAATCTGTACTGGGGATAAAACCTGCTTATGTGCCAAGGCATATCAGGGCCGCAAGTATTAAAAATAAATTCGGCGATTTGTTTCAATTCTTCATCTGAATCATTTTGGTTTGGCACAACAAGCGTTGTAAGTTCCATCCAGATTTTCGTATGTTTGCAGATGTATTCTATTGTATCGAGTACGGGTTTGAGTTTTGCTTTACAAAGGTTTTTATAATAATCTTCATTGAAAGCCTTTAGATCTATATTGATGCCGTCAAGCCAGTCTTTGGCAAAATCAATCGCCTGCTTTGTCATGTATCCGTTCGAAACAAAGACGTTGGCAAGACCTTTTTGTTTTGCGATTTTTGCGGACTCGGCGGCAAGCTCCATAAAAATGGTGGGCTCGGTGTATGTATATGCGATGCTTTTGCATTTTTCCCTGATTGCTAATTCAACAAGGCGTTTAGGCTCTATTGCCTGGCCGTCGATATCGGCATCTTTATCTATTTGACTGATTTGCCAGTTTTGGCAAAAGCCGCACCTGAAATTACATCCGGGAGCGGCAATTGAAAAACTCCTGCTTGCGGGCTGGAAATGAAATAGGGGTTTTTTTTCAATCGGGTCGGGATTGGCTGCGCAAAGTTTGCCATAATTAAGGGAATATAATTTTCCGCCGATGTTTTTGCGGACATTGCAGAACCCGTATTTTCCATTGCTGATCCGGCATTGCCAGCTGCATAAAAAACAATGAACTTTTTTGTCCGGCAGCGGCTCATACAAGACGGCCTCTTTGTATTCTTTATCAGCCATACCGCTATTATATCAGGCCGTAGGCTTTGGCCAAGATTTTAATCGGGTGCATAGTTTTTTTGCCGGTGAGGTGTTCAATCTGCATTTTGCATGTTGAGCATTCGGTTAAAATTGTATCCGCCTCCGATTCTTTTATTATTTCTGCGAGTTTATTGCCAATCTGCATTGAAAGATCGTAATTTTTCTTCTGCATACCGAAGGTACCTGCGATGCCGCAGCAGCCGCCATTAAGCTCTTTTACTTTAATGCCTGTCAGCTTTTGTATTACTTCAAGAGTCGCAGGTTTTTTCTCAAGGGCGATCAAATGGCACGGAGTATGATGCGCGTAACTGGTTTCAACGCCGCAATCACAGGATGACGGCAACTTGAGAGTTTTAAGATATTCGAAAAACTCGAACGTATTTTCAGAAACTAATTTTCCATCTTCACTGTCATCGAAAAATCTTAAATCTTCCTTCAGACATAAAGCCGCACTCGGTTCAGAACAGATGATTTTGTAACCAGCTCTTACGGCGATTGATAAATGCTTTACGCTGAACCGCAAATCATTTCTGCTGGTTTTAACATCGCCATAAACAGCGGCAGGCAGCGGGGCAGGCCTTTGAGGTGGAATAATCACTTCGATATTGTTTGCTCGCAGAAACTTTATTAGGGCAAATCCGAGTTCGTGGTCGTTGTAGTTGACGAAAATATCTGTAAAATACGCAACTTTGTCTATTGGATTTTCGATGCTGGGCAGCGACGACAGATATTTATTCGCTTTTTTGATAAAGCTTGAGAAACCAAATTTGGGCATAGACCTTCTGCGATCGATGCCGGCAGTAATCTCCATTGCGGCTTTGACGAATTGGAGGCTTAAAAGATAATTGCTGATTGGCGCAAAGGTCGAAGCAAGCAAACTCATATAACGGTTATTCGCCAGAACTTTGGCGGCTCTTGCAAGTCCTCGTTTTTGGGCAAGCTGCGCGCGGGCTTCTATTATCATCTTCGAAACATCAACGCCGGAAGGACAATCGACAAAACAGGCCTTGCAGTTCAGGCAGGTCGCGAGAATCTCTTTGAATTTTTCCGATTCGAAATCTTTTTCGGCAAGCAGTCCCCTTGCCCAGGCGGCCAAAAGATTTGCTCTGCCCCTGGATGAATAAATTTCTTCGCCCTTAGCCCTGAAGACCGGGCACATTCTGATAACGGAATCGGTACTTCTGCAAAGGCCGCAACCGCTGCATTGGAGTACTTCAAATTTGAATTCATCATTTTTAAAATTCAGAACTGGTTTTAGCCTGTCTGGGAGCAATTTATGATCCGCGCGAAGATTTTCGGTCATTACATCAGGATTGTCGCTGATGATTTTGCCGGGATTGAGAATATTTTTGGGGTCAAATATTTTTTTGAGGTTTTTGAGGATATCGCAATATTCCTTTCCGAAATGTTTTTCCATAAAGGCGGCGTGAATCAGGCCATCGGCATGTTCGCCGCTGAGCGAGCCTCCGAGCGAGAGAGCAAGAGAAAAAACTTCTTCGGCGATGTCAGTCATTTTTTTCAGATCGGCAGGATCGGACAAGTCAAGATAAGGGCGAACATGAATTTCGCCGTCGCCTGCGTGGCCGTAGTAAACCATATCGACATGGAACTTTTCGCCAATTTTTTGCAGGCCGGCAAGATACTCGGCTAGTTTTCTGCTATCGACGGAAACATCTTCTATAAAAGGAACCGGCTGCTTTAGGCCTTTTTTTCTGCTTAAGAGAGGAACGGCGTCTTTGCGGCATTTGAAAAGTCTTTTCTGAATCGCGGGGTCAAACACGATTTTTTTATCGAAGCAAAGATCACCGACGGCCAGAACGGTTTTTTCAATTTTATTTTTAATTTCCTCGACTTTTTCTCCGTTGAATTCCACCAGCAGACTTGCGACTGAGTCGGGATTGAGTATGTCATGATATTGAACAAAGGCATCGCGGGCGATCTGAATCAAATCTTTGCCCATAAGTTCACATGTTGCCGCGCCGCAATCGACAATCAGCGGAACAGCATGCGCCATTTTGTCGAGCGAATCGAATTCGAACTGAACGACCGCAGCAATTTTGGGGATTGCAACTGTCCGCAGCGTTACTTCCGTGAAAACCGCAAGAGTGCCTTCTGAGCCGGCAAGCATTTTTGCCATATCGATTCTGCCATCGTGAACAACATTTGCGATATTATATCCGCTGTGGTTTCTCTTTGTCGAAGGCTGGACTTTTGTTATCAATTCGGCATTGGAATTTAAAAGCTCAAAACATTCCTTCGCGATTTTCTTTTCACCGCTGCCGACATTATTTTCAAATTCCGTAATTCTCCCATCCGGCAGAACGCATTTTATTTTTTCAATGAAATTTGAAATATATCCGTAGCTGAGCGAATGAGCGCCCGTGGAATTATTTGCGACAACGCCGCCGATAACGGCGCGGTTTGCGCTCGAGGGGTCGGGGCCGATTTTCCTGCCGTATTTGGCAAGATGTTTATTTAAATCATCGAGCACGACTCCAACCTGGCAGCAGACGGCGATTGCGTCGCTGCTTGTGCTGATGATTTTGTTCATAAACCGGGTCATATCCAGCATAATACCGCTTGTCAGCGATTCGCCGCCAAGTCCGCTGCCCCCTCCGCGCGGCACAACAGGAATATTATTTTCAGCGGCGTATTTGACAACCGCCGCGACATCCTCGTTTGTTTTAGGCGCAACTATACATTGCGGGATTATCTGGTAGATACTTCCATCTGTACTGTAAACGACACGGTCGAAAATATCGGCGAAGCATTGGCCGGCAATCAAGCCTGTCAGTTCTTTTGCAATTTGTTGTGAATTTTTTGTCATAGGCCGGAATTTTATTTTTTGTTTTCGGTTTTGATATCTTCGAATGAGACCTGCATAGACTGGATATCGCCTTCGCTGATTTCGCCTTTGATAAAGCGCTGGACAACCTGTGAGGGGCTGTTCTGGATCGCTTCGGCGTTACCATCAGCCTCGATCCTGCCTTTATGAAGCATTATAATCCTGTCTGCAATTTTACAAGCGCTTTTCATATCATGCGTTACAACGATACTTGTTACGCCCAGATCCTTTTGCAGCTTTATTATTAATTCGTTAATTACATCTGAGCGGATGGGGTCAAGACCTGTAGTCGGCTCATCATAAAGAATCACTTCGGGCTCAAGCGATATCGCCCGCGCAAGAGCGACTCTTTTTCTCTGGCCGCCGGAAAGTTTTGCGGGATAATATTCCTGAAAGCCGTCAAGGCCGACCATCGCAAGATTGGCTTTGGCAATTTCCTGCAATTTTTCTCTGTCTTTGATTTTTGTATGCTGCATAACAGGGAAGAGAATATTTTCTTCAACTGTCATACTGTCAAAAAGCGCGCCGCTCTGGAATAGAAAACCCATTTGGGTTCGGACTTTGGCGAGCTGCTTTTCGTGCAGGTTGTCGATTCTTTGATTATGGAAATAAACTTCTCCTTCGCTGGGCCTGAGCAGTACAATGATATGCTTGATCAAAACAGTTTTACCGCAGCCGCTGGGGCCGATGATAACTGTGGTTTTGCCCTTTTCGAAAGAGAGCGAAACATCGTCAAGCACCGCGAGCTTGCCAAACCTCTTGGTCAGGTTCTTTAGCTCTATTATATTATTACTATTATTATTTGTTTGCGAAGTCATAATTTAAAGAAGAAGTTTCACCGGCCAAAGGGATGCGTAAATCGCCTTAAAGACAACAACCAATACAAAATCTATCGCAAGGATAATAATGAAACTACCGACAAAGCCTTCGGTGCAGGCCTGGCCTACGCCTTCTGCGCCTTCCCGGCAGTGAAATCCCTTGTAACAGCTCACGCCGGCAATAGCAGCGCCGAAGAAAAACCCTTTTGCGATGCCGATTGTGATATCCCAAAGCTCAACACCGCCTGCGCTGAAGTTCCAGTAAGCCCTGCTGTTAATTTCAAGGTAAGGTACGCTAATCAGATAACCGCCGATGATGCCGAGAAAATCGGCGTAAATAATCAGCACGGGAGTAAGCAACAAACACGCAATCATTCTTGGTGCGACGAGATATTTAATTGGGTCAGTTCCCATGCTTCGAACGGCTAAAATTTGTTCTGTGACGTTCATAGTACCAAGTTCGGCAGTCAGAGCGCCGCCAACACGGCCGGCAAGCATCACCGCGGCAAGCACAGGGCCGAGTTCCTTGACAACTGAAAGATTAATCAAAACGCCTAGATGTTCTTCGATGCCCAGACCGGCGAGCTGGTCGTAGGCCTGGATCGCAAGCACCATTCCGACAAATGCGCCTGTTATCATTACGACGGGCACGCTTCGCACGCCAATAGCGAGCATCTGGTTCCAAATTAAGGAATAAGTTCTGGGGGTAAAAAAAGCAGCGACAGAAGCGAGGAGAGAGTCGAACTGGAAACGCGCAAACCTGCCGGTGTTGGAAACCGCTTTGATGAAACCGGCTCCGAACTGTTCGATCATCGTTAATTTCTGCTCGTTTTCTGCCATATTATGTCCTGATGAGCCTCATTTTTATCCTGTAAACTCCGTTTTGTCAAATATTTAACTTCAAAAGAGGGGCCATTGGAAATCAAAGGTTTTCAGCACCGGTATTTTCAAGCTGTTTTCGGAGATAGTCTTTTTCAGGGCCGCCGAGATGCTCCCAGGGCAGGGTATCATTTTTTTCAAATTTTCGGGCGGCGAGCTGAACTAAATCGAGGCCTGCTTTTTCAAAAGCATTTAGCCAAATCTGAAAATCGAAGCATTCATCCCATAAATCGAATTTTGTGCCGCCTCTGTATGCGTTTTCAATTACATTGGCGATTTTTCGGTCTCCCCTGCCTATGGCTGATTCGAGAACGCTGCGCTGTATATGATGAAATTTGAAATTTAAAAATCTTGCGCCAAGGCGTTTTTTTTCGTCGAGAATTGTTTCTTTCGCCTGCTGGAAATATTGCTGACTCTGCTGGGATTGCCATCCGAAAGGAGTATGGGCTTTTGGAACGAACCAACTGACAGCGGCGTTTATGCCGGCGGTTTTGCCGCAAACTTTTTTTCTGAGCATCGCCAGCTCATAACAAAGTTTGACAATAGCCTTTATGTCTTCGTGCGTTTCTCCTGGCAGGCCGGCCATAAAATAAAGTTTGATGTTTTCAAAACCGTTTTTATAAGCCTCTTCTACCGCGGCAAAAAGATTTTCATTGGTGATCGGCTTGTTGATAATTTTTCTCAATCTTTCGCTTGCGGCTTCGACCGCGATTGTCAGGCCGCTTTTGCGAACCGATGTCGCGAGTTTTGGCATTAACTTTAGCTGAACGTCGACGCGCAGACTCGGCAGGGAGATGCCGACTCTTCGTGGCTGGAAATATTCATTGAGCAAACTTATCGTTTCTTCGAGATAAGGATAGTCAGCGGTAGAAAGGCTCAGTAGGCCTATAGTATCGAAGCCTGTAGTGGCATAAGCTTTTTTGGCGATTTCCAGAATTCGCTGGGGCTTTCTGAAACGAACCGGTCTGCGGCAAAAACTTGCCTGACAGAAACTGCACCGGCCGGGGCAGCCTCGCATTACTTCAATACTGATCCGCTCGTGGATTGCCTGCGTAAAAGGCACAATCGGTTTTTCCGGAACTATCGAATTATCTAAATCCTCAACAACGGCGTCTTTGATTTTTGGAAAAGAATTTTCGTACAACGAAGGCACATAAATGTACGGGAATTTTTGAGCTGCTGATTTCAGGATTTCTTTTCTTGTAAGATTTTTATTTTCTATCAGGAAATTTGAGAGTTCGACAACCGCTTCCTCGGCCTGGCCGAGCAGGAACATATCAAAAAACGGCGCAACAGGTTCACAGCAGTTGGCCATTCCCGCGCCGCCAAGAATAATGGGGTCTTCTTCTGTTCGATCTTTACTGCGGAGAGGAATGCCGGCCAGGTCCAGCGCGTTTAGTACGCTGGTGTAGCATAACTCGTTTGTGAGACTGAAACCAACGATGTCGAAGTCTCTGACGGCAGCTTTGGATTCGAGGCTGTAGAGCGGGATGTGTTTTTCGTTCATCACCTGCTGGGCATCGAGCCAAGGCAGAAAAACGCGTTCGGCGGCTATCTTCGGCTGTCTATTGAGAACCTCGTAAATTATCGCCATTCCCGTATGGCTCATTCCTATTTCATAGACATCAGGGAAGCAGAGCGCAAATTTCAATGCGCATTCGTTAAGGTCCTTTTTTATTTGATTAACTTCGCCCCCGATGTATCGAGACGGCGTACGGACAAACGGCAAGAACTGCTGCCGGACTAAATCGGTCAAAATTATTGGTTTTTTATTTTTCATAAATATCATTTTAGCATTATAATTAAAAAGATGAAATCTCAGAAATTTAATTTTTTGTTAGCTGCCTCGGCGGTAATTTTGGTGTTATCTCTGCTGCTGATCGAACTACGCAGGAACAGGCTTGTTTCGGTCGAAAGCCCCAATCGTCTTGTGATGAATACTATTTCCAAAATTATAGCGGTAGCTGAGAACAAAAAAATCGCCCAGGCGAGTATCGAGACGGCGTACAATGAGGTTTACCGCCTTGAGAAACTAATGAACAGGTTCGACCCGAACTCACAATTATCAGAAGTGAACCGAACGGCCGGTAAAGAACGTGTGCAAGTCGATAAAGATCTTTTTGAAATCCTGAGTTTGTCAATTTATTATAGTAAATTAACGGACGGCGCTTTCGATGTCACTGTCGGGCCGCTTGTCGATTTGTGGCGAAAATGCGCCGAAGCTAATTCGCTGCCGAGCGAGGAGCAGCTTGCGGATGTCAAAAAGATAATCGGTTATGACAAGATAATTCTTGACGGAAATGATTATTCTGTAAAATTTGCTGTTGAGGGAATGCGGCTCGATTTGGGTGGGATCGCAAAAGGGTTTGCGGCTGATAAGGCTCAGAATATGATGATAAAATCAGGAGCGGCGGGCGGGCTGATTGATCTGGGGGGACAGATCGCGTGTTTTGGAAAACCCAAAAACGACGATAAATGGATTATCGGGATTAGAAATCCTTTCAAGGAAGAAAGTAATAAAGTTCTAATGAAACTTGCTTTGTCAAATGCGGCAGCGGCGACAAGCGGAAATTATGAAAGGTTTTATACAATAAAGGGACGACGTTTCAGCCATATTTTTAATCCGCGGACGGAGACAAGCGCGCAGGAGGTTTCGAGCGTTACGATCATCAGCACAAACGGCAGTGAATCCGATGCGCTGGCAACGGCGCTGAACGTTATGGGAGTTAAAAAGGGACTTGAATTGGTAGAGAAAATGGGAACTTCGCAGGCAATCTTCGTCCCTGCTGAAAACAATGACACACTGATAAAAAGCAGCGGCGCTGAGAAATATATTTTTTAAGTGCGCCCGGCAGGACTCGAACCTGCAACCTTCGGATTCGAAGTCCGTGACTCTATCCAATTGAGCTACGGGCGCAAAAACCAAATCCTGAGTTTATTATAACGATTATCCGGTCTTTTTCAATGTAGTTTTCCGAGCAAAATCAAGGGAGTTTTAAATAATTGAGTCTGAGAATCCATCGTAGTTCCGTTTTCGCTTCGCTGATCGGACCTCCTTGCAATGAGAGACGGGCATTCTGCAATAAAACGTTTTTCATTTTGTTAGAGCTTTAAGTTATTTCCTCCCGCTTATTAAAGAATTAGACAGTAGGTTTCTATTCAGAATTTTTTAAACTGTAATTTGGAAGGGGTAACCTGCTTATGAAAATCAATATATTTGAAACTGAGAAATGGGAGCGGGAATATTTCGAAACTCTGTCAGTGGATAATGAGCTCAATTTAATGGAAGAACCATTGACAAAAAATAATGCAGAAAAATTTTCAGAGAGTGAAATTATTTCTGCTTTTATCTATTCGGATTTGAGCAAAAAAGTTTTACAGAAGCTTAAAAATCTTAAATTTATAGCGACAAGGTCCACAGGGTTCAATCATATCGATCTTAATTATTGCAGTAAACATCAAATTTCGGTTTCTAATGTGCCGAGGCGGAACTGCTGCATTCTATTTTTACAAGGAAACATAACCTGCGGACACTGCTAATGAACCATATCCTGATGAGATTGAAAAATGTTTTTATTACGCCGCACAGCGCATTCGATACCAACGAAGCGGTTGAACGAATCCTGATTACCACTGTGGAAAATATCACAAACTATATGGCAGGACATGCGCAGAACGTTGTCTCTTTTTCGAATCAAACAATCACAGTTTAATTGGAAAGAGGGACATCATGCTGTTGTCGTAACTCATTGCGGCACAATGAGTAACAATTCGGGCTAAATTGCGGAGCTAAATTCCCATTTTTTTGTTTTTATTTTAAATTCTTAATTTTAAAGTACTTAAAAATACCAATTTTCAAGATTTACAATTAACCTTTAAAAATAAAGTTAACTTGTAAAAAATCTATTTTAGTGGTATTATTTTTAGCTCGTATCGTCTTGCAATCACAACTTTTTTTACAGGATGACTATAGTTTTTAGATGTGTTTATCACGGGTACGTTTTTAATTTGACGTAAAACCGACAGGGACGGAGTACAGAGAAAACACCAAAACGAATCAACTCAAAAGTCTCCACATATCTTTCATGCTCCAATGGAATTAAACCAACCAGGTCATCAAAATTTCAAAGGAAAAAAATGAATAAAAAAAATAACAAAGCTGTATTTCTGGGAGTAATACCATCCCGAGGCGGCTCTAAAGGAATCCGAAAAAAAGGTATAAAAAAGGTGTGCGGAAAGCCGCTAATCGCTTATACAATTGAACATGCTTTATCTTACAAGGATATATATAAAATAATAGTTACAACGGATAGTTCTGAAATAGCAAAAACGGCCGAAAGATATGGGGCTGAAGTTCCGTTTCTTAGGCCTAAAAACCTTGCAAAAGATAATACTCCCATGCTTCCAGTCCTGAAACATGCACTTCTGAACTGTGAAAAGCTTTATTCCGTCAAAATAAAAGCAATTTTACTTTTCGATCCGACAAGTCCTGTCAGGAGGCAGTCTGATATTAAGAAAATGATAGAAGTATTTACAAAAAAAAATCCTGATCTTTTGATTGCTGTGTCCCGATGCAGGCGGAATCCTTATTTTCATTTGCTTAAAACGAATAAAAACGGTTTTGCTGAACATGTTTTAAAAAGTAAATTTATCAGAAGGCAGGATGCCCCGGTAGTATATGACATCACCAACAGTTGCTGGATTTTTTCGCGACGAGCGATTTTGAACTGCTGGAGAATTCCGCGAAAAACCTTAATACATGAAATAACAAGTTTTTATATTGATATAGATAACAAAGAGGATTTGGATTATTTTGAATATTATATAAAATCGCACAATTTAAAATAAATGATAACAGCTAATATTGAACCAATAAAAAAACAAAAGCATTTATGCTGTCCCATTTGCGGTTCGGATAAATCGGAGATTATATTCAGACACGCAAGACTTGCAAATATCAAAAGAACATACGCAACAAGGGATTCAAGAAAAAAACTGATTACCAATCTTGATACAAGTTTATGCATTGATTGCGGGATGTTATACAGAATGCCTCTTATGACATCAGAAGAATTGGATCGATATTATAGAGACAGCTACTATATGACTTATAATGTGAATACTTCTTCAATAAAAAACAGGGACGAATTAACTTTGTGGGAGAAAAAGTATATAAAATATTTTCGGTTTTTAGAAAGAAATAAGATTTCCATCAAGAACAAAAGAGTGCTGGATGCAGGCTGCGGGAAAGGTTTTTTCCTGGCAGCGGCCCAAAAAAGAGGCGCCGGCGAATGTGTAGGAATAGAACCTTCGAGTCTATGCTGCCAGAAAATTGATAATAAAAGATATAATTTTACCATCCTCAATAAGTGCATCAAAGCTGTTTCTTGCGAACAAACAGGATTCTTCGATCTCATAGTTTGTATTGGGGTTCTGGAACATTTAAGCGAACCGTTAGTGGATTTAAAAGTTTGCCGCAGCCTGATGAATGAGAATGGATATATGTATTTTTATACTCATAATGAGACTCCAAGCCTGTTTTCAGAAATGCGAAAAAGAATATCTCTTGTTCATCAATTATACTTTACCACAAGGACGATAGAAGTTTTGTTAAAAAAAGTCGGAATGGAGATTATAGATATAGTGACAAGAAATACGGATATGCATATACTAGCAAGGAAATCCAGTCCTGCCGAACCGGAATACAAACTGGATAAAAAGAGTTATCGATTACTAAAATTACAATATCAAATCAACAAAAATATACCCTCTCAATATTTTACGGTTGCTTCATGGTTTTATGTAAAATACCTAGCTTTACGGAATAGATTACTGTACATTTAAAACATTATGAATATTGAATTATCGGAAGCTTTATGAAATTTTTAGATATTCAGGGAAGAAAAATTGGTGATGAATATCCTCCTTTGGTTATAGCTGAAGTAGGAATAAATCATGAAGGCAGCTTTAAAAAAGCATTGCAGTTTGTAGATGCCGCCAAAAAAGCCGGGGCCGAATGTGTCAAATTTCAATGCCATATCACAGAAGCGGAAATGATTCCAACTGATATGAAACCCGGAAAAATATCGAAAGAACGATTATGGGATATAATCAAGAGATGCGAATTAACAGAAAAAGAAGAAATCAAAATCAAGAAATATTGTGAAAAGAAGAAAATAATATATATGTCCACTCCGTTTTCGCGAGAAGCGGCAGAAAGATTGGAAAAAATGAATGTGCCTGCCTATAAAATAGGTTCAGGAGAATGTAATAACACACCTCTAATAGAGTATATCGCGAAAAAAGGCAAGCCTATAATTTTATCAACAGGAATGAATGATATTTCATCTATATCAAGGAGCGTAGCAATAATACGAAAATATAAAGTTCCATTTATGCTTTTACATTGCGTTTCTATGTATCCGACACCGTATGATAAGGTTAGATTAAGATCAATAATAGAATTACGAAAAAAATTCAATGTTCCCGTAGGCATAAGCGATCATTCATTAGGCATATATACATGTTTGGGAGCAGCGGCATTGGGAGCAGCGGCATTGGAAAAACATTTTACGATATCGCGTAAATGGTCCGGACCGGATAATCCGATTTCCCTTGAGCCAGATGAATTGAGAGAACTTGTTATTGGTTCAAAAGCCGTATGGGACGCTCTAAAAGGCAGGAAAGAAATACAAAAAGAAGAAAAACCTGTTATCGATTTTGCTTATGCATCTGTAGTCACTACAAAACCAGTCCAAAAGGGAGAAACATTCAGTTTAGATAATCTATGGGTGAAAAGACCGGGAACAGGTGATTTCATCGGTCAGGATATCCGGAAGTTGTTGGGCAAAAGGTCCAATCGAAACCTCCCAAAGGATGTACAAGTAAAAAAGAAAGATGTTAAATTTTAGACTATCTCAAAATTTAAGAAACTAACCAAATGAAAAAAAGAAAAATCGCAATATTTACAGGAAACAGGGCAGAATACGGATTGCAATATCCCATAATCAGCGCCATAGCAGCTAATCCTAAATTAGAATATTATCTTTTTGTCAGCGGAGCTCATCTTGAAGAAAATTTCGGTTATACAAAAAGGGAGATAGAAAAGGATGGCTTTAGAATTTGGCAGGAGATTAAAGCAGAAACCAGAGCAGACGACCTTTTATCAACAACTCATGCTATCGGGCACATCACTCTCAATTTGAGTAAAGCTCTGAACAAATTAAAGCCGGATTTTCTGGTTGTTTACGCAGACCGTTTTGAAGGTTTTGCGGCAGTAATTGCAGGCAGCCAGATGGGTATTCCAGTAGCCCATATAGAAGGCGGAGATATAACGGAAGGGGGAGCGTTAGACGACTATGTTCGACACGCCATGACAAAACTTTCCCATCTTCATTTTACGACAAATCGGCAGGCAGCAGAAAGGATAGCAAAGTTAGGTGAAGAAAAATGGAGAATTTTCAACACTGGATATCCCGTTATAGATTTAATAAAACAGAAAAAGTACGCGACTTTGCAGGATATTCAACAAAAATATTCTTTAGACATCAGTAAGCCGATAATTATTTACACTCAACATTCGATATCAACGGAGACAAAGGAAGTTAAGGCTCAAATTCGACCATCACTGGAAGCCATGAAATATTTTGCGAAAAAAGGAGTTCAGGTAATAATTACTTACCCGAACAATGATGCGGGAGGCAAAAAGATAATAAAAGAGATTGAAAAATTACACAATCTGGATAACATTATCGTAACCGCTCATCTGGGAAGATTTTTTTACCATGGAATGCTTGAATTATGCGGAAGACTGGGAGTTGGCGTTTGTGTCGGAAATTCTTCAAGTGGAATTAAAGAAACACCTGCATTCGGCTGTCCCTTTGTAAATATCGGCAGCAGACAGCGTGGAAGATTGCGTTCGACAAATGTAATCGATACTCATTATGATAAAAATCAAATAATAAAGGCTATTGAAAAAAGTTTATATAACGAAAACTTCAGGAAAAAATGTAAAAAATGTCTGAATCCTTACGGCAAAGGCAATTCCGGCCGGCAAATTGCAGAAATGTTGGCAAAAATTCCAATTGATAAAAATCTTATTCAAAAAAAGATAACTTATTGATTATGCTGCGAATAGATAATATAAAAAAATATATCACTGCAAAAGAATCAACTCTCAAAGAAGTTGTGAAAGTGATAGACAGCAATAGAGAAGGCATTGCGTTTGTTGTAGAAAAAAACAATAAACTAATTGGTACAATAACGGACGGAGATGTCAGAAGATTTATATTAAAAAACGGGGATATAAACACACGATGCAATGTGGTTATGAACCGCCGCTATTTGTACATCAGAAAAGATTCCCCGGAAGAAGCGCTACGGTTAATACAAACAAATAGAATACGGCACATTCCATTAGTTGGAAACGGCCGAAAACTGCAAAAGATTTTTGTCTCAGATACTCTTTATGACCAACATAATAAAGTTATCGCAGTGATAATGGCCGGGGGAGAGGGGAAACGTTTGAGAAAAGTATCTCGTCATACACCAAAGCCGTTAGTTAAAATCGAGGAGAAACCGATTTTAGAAGATGTTATAACAGGTCTTCGTAAACATAATATTAAGGACATCTATCTCGCGATACGTTACAAAGCAAATACGATTAAGTCGCATTTTAAGAAAAATTCAAATTTAGGTGTAAATATAAAATATCTCGAAGAAAAGAAAAAGCTGGGAACCGCCGGTGCACTGTCTCTTCTGCCCAAAGATGAAATACCTGATACAATCGTTGTCGTAAACGCCGATGTTTTAACATCTACAAATTATACCAGCCTTATAGATTTTTATCGCAATCACCATCTATTGTTATGCGCTGCATCTAAGGAATACGTTTTTGATATTCCTTACGGCGTGTTCGACGTTTGCAATGGATATTTAACCGGAATCACAGAGAAGCCTTCACGAAGATTTTTATGTAATGCCGGAATATATGTATTAAATAAAGAGGTATTGAAGCTGATACCTAAACACAAACATTTCAATATGACTGATTTGATCAAAGCCGCGACACACAGGTCTCTGCCGGTTGGAGTATTCCCGTTATACGAATATTGGATAGATATCGGAAACGCTGCCGATCTGTACAGGGCAAAATCCGAATATAATGTTATATTTAAGAGAAAAGAATATGAATAATTTCTGGAAAGGCAAAAAAGTTTTAATTACAGGCGCTGAAGGTTTTATAGGTTCTAACCTTACAGAAGAACTTGCGAAAAAGGGAGCGAAAGCAAGGGTATTCATTTTCTATAATTCCTTCGGCAAATGGGGATGGTTTGACCATACAAAAAAAAATCTATTAAAAAACATAGAAATATTCGCCGGCGATATTCGAGATCCTTACAGAGTATCAGAAGCTGTCAAAGGTCAGGAGGTTGTACTCCACCTGGCAAGTTTAATAGGTATTCCTTACAGCTATTGTGCTCCAGATAGTTATATAGATACAAATGTAAAAGGAACATTGAATATTTTGAACGCCTGCCGTTCACAAAGAATAGAACGTTTTATCTATACTTCAACGAGCGAAGTTTATGGAACCGCTAAATATACGCCAATAGATGAAAAGCATCCTTTGCAGCCGCAATCTCCTTACTCTGCAAGCAAAATAGCTGCTGAAAACATATCGTTAAGTTATTATTATTCTTTCGGGGTACCTGTTTCTGTTCTAAGACCATTTAATACTTATGGACCACGACAATCAGCCCGGGCGATCATTCCCACTGTTATTTCCCAAATATATGCAGGCAAGAAAATAATAGAATTGGGCAATCTTGCGCCTACAAGAGATTTTAATTATGTCAAGGATACTGCTAATGCTTTCATAAAGTTGGCAGAAACTTCGAAAGTTGAAGGGGAAATTTTCAATGCAGGCAGCGGAAGAGAAATATCCATAAAGGATTTGGTTGAACTTATAATTGAAATAACAGGGAAAAGGGTAAAAGTAGCCAATAATCAAAATAGATTAAGGCCTAAAGCCAGTGAAGTGCAAAGACTCATTTGTGATAACACTAAAATCAGAGAAAGCTGCGGGTGGAAACCGACTGTAACACTGGAACAGGGATTGGAAATGACCTGTCGGTGGATAAAAGACCATTTGGATAGTTGCAAGACATCAGTTTATAACATATGAATGTAATATTTTTAACTCAGTCCCGAACGCTGGATTTATTTTTTCCGCT
This sequence comes from Planctomycetota bacterium, assembly GCA_022705345.1. GTDB lineage: Bacteria > Planctomycetota > Phycisphaerae > Sedimentisphaerales > UBA12454 > UBA12454. The sequence goes on from JAKJEQ010000009.1 coordinate 32,694, forward strand.
AATGCAGGCTATTAATGGTATTACTCCATTGAAAA